>JAILLO010000103.1 GCA_024693105.1 Clostridia bacterium
ACTATTTTCGGGCAGAGCCATTCTCCGGCAATAGGTATGACTCTTGAGGGAATTCCGGCCGGAGAGAAAGTCGACATGGAGGAATTAAAAAGATTCCTTTCAAGAAGGGCACCGGGAAAGAACAGCTATTCCACGCCAAGAAAAGAAGCAGACATCCCTGAATTTATTGCGGGGCTGACAGGTGATACCACATGCGGGGCACCTGTTACGGCGATTATCAGAAATACAGACACAAGACCGGGAGATTACTCCATATTGAAAAGGATACCGCGTCCCGGACATGCAGACTATACTGCAGAGGTAAAATATAACGGCCATCAGGATTTTTCAGGCGGCGGTCATTTTTCGGGCAGACTTACCGCTCCGCTTTGTATTGCAGGCGGTATATGCAAACAGCTGCTTGAACATGAGGGAATTAAAATTTTCTCAAGAATAAAAAGCATCGGCATGATTGAAGACTCAGGCGAGCTTATTGATTCCACCGCAGAAAAAGAATTCCCGGTTGTTGATGAGGGGCAGGGAAAGAAGATGCTCGAATATATTGAGAAACTCAGAGAAAACGGAGACTCTGCGGGCGGTATTATAGAATGTGTTGCCGTCGGGGTTCCGGCAGGACTTGGCGACCCTGTGTTTGACGGAATGGAAAACAGGATTGCACATATAGTTTTCGGTATACCGGCAGTCAAGGGTATCGAATTCGGAGCGGGATTTGAAGCGGCAAAAATGACAGGAAGCGTTAACAATGATGCGTTTTATGTAGAGAATGGGAAAGTGAAGACGCGCACAAACAATTCAGGCGGAATTCTCGGAGGCATAACAAACGGAATGCCGGTCGCGTTTAGGGTAGCCGTCAAGCCGACTCCTTCCATCTCAATAACTCAGAAAAGTGTTGATCTGAAAGAAATGAAAGAGACAGAGCTTAAAGTGCCGGGACGGCACGATCCATGTATCGTACCACGCGCAGTTCCATGTATGGAAGCTGCGGCAGCTGTTGCGATTTATGATGCACTGCTGGGACGCAGAAAGGAAACAAAATGAAGATGAACCGCGATGCTGCGCCAAAATGCGGACTGCTCGGCGAAAAACTAGGTCACAGCTACTCGCCGCAGATACATGCAGCGCTTGCCGATTATGAATATAGACTGTATGAAAAAGAAGGCTCCGAAATAGGAACTTTTCTTAGCGGGAATGACTGGGACGGACTCAATGTAACGATTCCATACAAGAAAGCAGTCATTCCGTATTTGTCCGAACTGAGCCCGACTGCACTTGAGACAGGCAGCGTAAATACAATCGTGAGAAAAGAAGGCGGGAAGCTTTTCGGAGACAATACGGATGTGTACGGATTCATAAAAATGACGGAGCATGCCGGAATTACAGTGGAAGGCAGAAAAGCTCTTGTACTTGGGAGCGGAGGCGCTTCGGCGGCAGCGGTAACGGCGCTTCGGAAGATGAATGCGAAACCGCTTGTGATAAGCAGAAGCGGAAAGGATAATTACGACAATCTGAGCATGCACCGTGATGCTGAAATTATCGTAAATACCACACCTCTTGGGATGTATCCGAAAAACGGCGGTTTTGCTGTGAACCTTGAAGATTTTCCAAATCTTTGCGGTGTCCTTGATGTTATTTATAATCCTGCAAGGACGGCACTCCTTCTGAAGGCGGAGAAATTGGGGATTCCTTATGCAAACGGACTTTATATGCTTGTTGCTCAGGCAAAACGAAGCTGTGAACTGTTTCTGGATGAAAACATTCCGGATACTGAGATTGACAGGGTTTACCGAGAACTTTCCCTTTCGTGTCGCAATATTATCCTTATAGGGATGCCCGGCACCGGCAAAAGTACGGTTGCAAGAAAAATCAGCGAAATCACAAATAGGCGGATGTATGATTCCGATGAAGAAATTACAAGGAAGACGGGACAGACGCCGGAACAGCTGATCGGACAGAGGGGCGAAAGTACATTCAGGGATATCGAAACAGAAATTCTTGGGGAAGTTGCAAAGCAGTCGGAAGCAGTTATAGCCACAGGCGGCGGCGTTGTTGTAAGAGAACGTAATTACGATATACTTCATCAGAACGGCACTGTCGTATGGCTGCAGAGAGACCTGACACTTCTTGAAGATAAAAACCGGCCGATTCTGCAAAAGGAAGGAGCCGAGGAACTGTACAGGCAAAGAGAGCCGCTCTACCGCAAATTTGCGGACATTACCCTGAGAATCGGTGAAGATGAAGCTGAGTCGGCCAAAGCGGTGATTGAAGCACTTGCGGGAGGAAGTCAAAGATGAAAATACTGGTTATTAACGGACCGAATATAAATCTTTTGGGCCTAAGAGAACCTGAAATATACGGCAGGCAGGATTACAAAGCACTGCTTGAATATATAGCACTTGCCGGCGTTGAGGCAAATGTCCCGGTTGAGTGTTTTCAGTCAAATCATGAAGGTGATATTGTCGACAAGATTCAGGAGGCTCTTGGAAAGTTCGACGGCATCGTGATAAATCCGGCGGCATATACTCATACGAGCGTTGCAATTCCGGATGCACTGAAAGCAGTTGCAATCCCTGCGGTTGAGGTACATCTTTCCGATATTTCAAAGCGGGAAGAATTTCGCAGGCACTCGTTTGTAAAAGACGCCTGCATCAACACGTATGCCGGATTTGGATTTGAAGGATATAAAAAGGCGATTCTTTATCTGAAGGAATATCTTGAAGGTAAAAGGTCATAGATTTAATAAATACGGAGGAAAAACAAATGTATATATGTATGACAAGACGATGGTGCAGCCGCACCGAGGATTATTTAAGAAAGGATGCAGCAGTTAACACAGATAATTATGTAACATAAGAAAGGATTTAAATTATGAACAATATTCCGTATAAAATTTATCTTAACGAAGACGAGATGCCAAAGGCATGGTACAACCTCAGAGCTGACATGAAAAACAAGCCGGCTCCGCTCCTGAACCCGGGCACACATCAGCCGATGAAGGCAGAAGAACTTTATCCTGTTTTCTGTGAGGAACTTGTAAAGCAGGAACTTGACAATGATACACCTTATTTTCAGATCCCGGACGAAGTGTTTAATTTCTATAAGATGTACCGTCCTTCACCGCTTGTTCGTGCTTACTGCCTTGAAAAAGCACTTGGTACACCGGCAAAGATTTATTACAAGTTTGAGGGCAATAACACAAGCGGATCGCACAAGCTCAATTCTGCAATTGCTCAGGCATATTATGCAAAGAAGCAGGGGCTCAAAGGCGTGACAACCGAAACCGGTGCAGGTCAGTGGGGTACGGCACTTTCAATGGCGTGCGCTTATCTTGGTCTTGACTGTAAGGTATATATGGTTAAAGTTTCTTATGAGCAGAAGCCTTTCCGTCGCGAAGTTATGAGAACTTACGGCGCATCGGTTACACCGTCCCCGTCAATGACAACAGAAGTCGGAAAGAGAATTCTCGAAGCTCATCCGGGAACAACAGGAAGTCTTGGATGCGCAATTTCAGAGGCTGTCGAGGCTGCAACTTCAGTTGAAGGATACAGATATGTACTGGGAAGTGTGCTGAATCAGGTACTTCTTCATCAGAGTATTATCGGACTTGAAACTGAAGCCGCTCTCAAAAAATATGATATCAAGCCTGATATGATTATAGGTTGCGCAGGCGGAGGTTCAAATCTTGGCGGACTGATTGCACCGTTTATGAGAGACAAAATTCTCGGAAAGTCGGACTGCAGAATAATTGCGGTTGAACCGGCATCCTGCCCAAGCTTTACACGCGGCAAGTACGCATACGATTTCTGCGATACCGGAATGGTTTGCCCGCTTGCAAAGATGTACACTTTGGGAAGCGACTTTATTCCTGCGCCTAACCATGCAGGAGGTCTCAGATACCACGGTATGAGCTCTGTTCTTTCACAGCTTTATGATGACGGACTTATGGAGGCGGTTGCTGTTCCTCAGACTGAAGTCTTTAAAGCAGCAGAACGCTTTGCACGTGTTGAAGGAATCCTTCCTGCTCCTGAAAGCTCACACGCAATCAAGGTTGCAATCGATGAGGCGGAAAAGTGCCGCGAAACAGGAGAAGAAAAGACAATTGTATTCGGCCTGACCGGCACGGGATATTTTGATATGGTGGCATATGAGAAATTCCATGACGGAAAAATGGAAGACTATGTTCCGACTGATGAGGAACTGGCTGCAAGTGCCGCAAAACTCCCAAGAGTATAATTCTGTGTATATATAACTTAAAAGCTTTTACGCGCAAACTGCTCTTTGCGGTATAAGCAGCTTTAATCGTTACGGGCGGTAATTCCCGGAGACCTGTCTTCGGAAATTACCGCCCGTCTTTTGTTTCTTTCGTTTGATTTGCCGATAAAGATGACAAAAGTTGCAAAAGTCACAAAAATCAAAAAACACAAAAAATGGAATAAAACTTGCGATTTGAAGCGGGTTGATGTATACTAAAAAAGCTGTGCGTCTGCGATAAACAGGGGCAGGATTTCAGCCGAAGGGAAAAGGAAGGAATCCAAAGATGGTTGACGCACCAAAATTACTATGATGGGACAGAGATTGCTTTGAATTGTTCATGGCGTCTTTTTTTGTGCCATGAGGTATCAGCGGGTGCATTTTTAGATGACGGGGGGAATCTGAATATCTTTTCAGAATTTTTTTAGGAAAGTCCGGAGGTAAAGTGAATGAAAAAGATGAAAAAACTATTGTCATTAATGCTGACAGTTGCTGTGATTGTCACATTTTGTCCTGTTATAGGAGGGACAGGCAGCGCGTATGCGGGCACGTCGGTACCTTCAGTAAGAAGTTGGAGTGCTATTGCTGAGGAATTTGAAAATAATGCTGAAGTAAAGATTAGCGATCTAGAATCTAATATACCTGTAATCGATGATGCTATTACAGTTCCTGAAAATAAGACACGCTCTTTGGAGGTTAACGGAAAATCGTTAAGCAGGTCGTTCAATTCTAATTTTGGGCCGGATACTGTATCTAACAATAACATGTTTAATGTAAAAGGAACTTTAACTGTGAAAAACAGCGCTTCCGGTGAATGCTGCATCAGCGGCGGCGGAAACGATGTCGGTGGCGGAGCATTTCATGTGGCAAGTACAGGCAAATTGGCCTTAGAAGGCAACATAAAACTTGAGAATAATTATACCGCAGCTAAAGGTGGCAGTATCTTCGTTGAAGATGGGGGTACATTGGAGATCAAAGGAAAAATAGTTATAAAAGGAAAAGAAAAAAGGAATTATAATAAATATGATTCCGGTGTTTATCTCGATGGTGAAAGTAAAATAAAACTTACCGGTAATTTGGAAGAAGGCAGTGAGATTTTGGTATCCGCTTCAAAAACCGGTGTAATTACAGAAGGGCTTAGCACATATGGTGGAAACGACCCGTTAAAGCACTTTAAAGTACTTGACGGATATAGTATTCGCTTGAATGCTGACGGTGAGGCAGAGCTTTATTCTTCATGGGCAGAATTGAAAGAGGCTATTGAAAAAGCACAGAATGGCATGCCGTATTACGGTACAGCTGTAGAAGCGGATGGTGGTACTACGGTTAAATTAAAGGAAGATTGTGTCAGAGTATCGGAAACAGAGCCTATTGAAATTAACGCCAATATTACTATAGATTTAAACGGCCATAAAATTGACGGGAGAAATTTCCCAACAGAAAGAGGAATGTTTATAGTTAATAGTGGTGTAAATTTGACATTAGAATGTGCTACCGGAGCCGGTGAAATCTTAGATGGAAATATTCATGGTGGATCTATAGAAGTTGGGCAATCCGGTACTTTGACACTCGGAGAAGGTTTTAATGCAAAGATTACTAATATGGTGCGTTTAGGGGAAGGCGCTTTAATTAAGTGCGGTACCTTAGGATCTAATGGAAGAATCCATATTCTTGCCAGTGCGGCAGGTGTAAAAGTTGTAGAATCTAAGTCGGTAATAAGCGAAGTTGACATCCAGAATAAGTTTTCTACCGCTAACGAAAAATGCATTTTAGAGCTCAAAAATGAAGGAAAAGAGATTTACGTTAGTCCGATGCCGATGAGCGCAGATTGGAAAGCTCTTCAGGATGAAATTAAAAATGCAGCAAGCGGTGGCACTGTAAAATTGGAACAGGACTATGTTGCACTGGCAGGAAACGAAGAGTTGGTAATAGACAAAGACCTTACCTTAGATCTTAACGGCCACGTAATAGATTGTGCCAATAAATTAGATTCAGGCCTTAAAATAAAAGAGGTAAATGTCACCATTAAGGATTCATCTCCAAATGCTGAGACAAATTATAGCTTTACCAATCCTAAGGACTCTTCAAGCGTTCCTATTGTAGGAGGTGCCATTGTTAATACTAAGTGGGGTTTGTATTTAAACGGTTCAAATGTAACTCTTGAGAGTGGAACAATCGCAAACGCATCAACAAATGGAGTTTTTCTTGGCGCGGGCCAAAAAAATGGTAGCGATGTTGCAAGCAGATTTACAATAACCGGCGGTAAAATCAGCGGCAATAAGATAGGTATCTCGGCTAATTCCGGTGACGCTCACATAAAAGGCGGCGAAATATCATATAATAAACAGGCCGGTGCTATAATGAGAAGATACTTTGACTTAAATGAAGTAAGTTCCATGAGCGGCGGCGTAATTAAAAACAATTATAATTCCGACGGTGTCAGCGGATTAAAAATAACGGCAAATTTCAACCTCTTAGGCGGAAGGATTGAAAATAACTACAGTAAAAATCAAGCAAGCGGAATATACTTTGAGGGGGATTCAAATGAAATTTTAAATATTTCAGGCGGCACGATTACAGGCAATGTAGCTGAATACAGCTTAAATGAAAAAGGCGCCGGTCTTTTCTGCCACAGCGGCAACGTAAAACTTTCCGGAAAAGTAAATATTTCCGGCAATAAAGATGCCGACGGAAAAGCCGCAGACATTTTTTCTCGTAGTTCAAGAGGTAGTCATCCGGATGGCTTTAGTTTATATACCATAGATATTACAGATAAGCTGGATCCGGAATCAAAAATAGGAATTTACGGAAATACTCAGAGAAACGGTAGCAATAAAGATTTACCTGAATTTATAACCCAGGGATTTAAAGCTAGCGGAAACAGCGACCAGAGCATATTCGTAGACAATGAGCTGGATGAAAATTCAGAACTTGCCATTTATGACGGCGAAATTGTTTTTGCGAAAAAAGGAGAGGTATATAAAGTTACTTTTGACAGCGCAGGCGGAAGCAGTGTAGCAGCCCAGTCCATTCCGAAAAAGAGTGGCGCAAGCGGAAATTCTGCTTTGCATTTCACCACAGCAAAGGCCACCGCTATTGAGCCGGCAGCGCCTACAAAGAGCGGAAGCACTTTCCGGGGCTGGTACAACGGAGAAACACTTTACGATTTCTCCACACCGGTAGAATCAGACATTACACTTACTGCTAAGTGGGGCGCAGCGCCTTCAGGCGGAAGTGGCGGTGGTTCCGGCCACAGCGGCGGCGGTTCTTCAAGCAAAACTCCTGCAGAGGACACTAAACCGGCTACACCGGCACAGAACGATATTACAAGTAACGATACACCGAAAGCGACAGTTACTCCTGTTGCTCCGGTAGAAAATGCCAAGACAGAAACAGTTACAAAGGAAGACGGCAGCAAGGTTACAACAAGCACAACCGATAACGGAACAGTAGCAACTATTAATACAGACGCTGAAGGCAAGGTGGTTGAAGCCAAAGCCCAGCCAAGTGCTGAGGCAGTAAAGGAAGCGGCTGTAAAGAACGAGGCAGTAGTTCTTCCAATCAAGGTTCAGCCGACTGAAAACAAGAAAGAAGCAACAGCAATAAAGGTGGACCTCCCTGCAAACGTGGATAAGGCCAAGGTGGCAATTCCGGTTGAAAATGCAACCGAAGGAACCGTTGCCGTTATCGTTAAGGAAGACGGAACCGAAGAAGTTGTTAAGACTTCTGTTGTAGGTGAAGAAGGCGTGGTTCTTGATGTGACAGGCGATGTTACCGTAAAGATCGTAGACAACACCAAAAAGTATGATGACGTAAAAGAAGGTGCCTGGTACGAAAAGAGCGTCGGCTGGGTATCCAGTCACGAAATTATGAAGGGAACAGGCAGCGGCTTTGAGCCAAATACAAAGACTTCCAAGGCAATGATTACTCAGATTCTTTTCAATCTTGACGGCGCAAAGGATACGGGCTATGATGCAGGCTTTGCGGATGTTGCAGCAGGCAGCTGGTATTCATCCGGCGTAAACTGGGCAGCCAAGAACGAGATTGTTAAGGGCAGCGGCAAAAACTTTGAGGCAAACAAAGACGCAACAAGAGAAGAAACAGCGACAATCCTTTACAACTATGCAAAGATGAAAGGAGTCGATATGACAGTGTCCGAAGATAAGCTGAAGGATTTTGCTGATGCTGCAAGCGTTTCAGGATGGGCAAGAATCGCATTTGCATGGCTCATCGACAGAGGCATCATCAACGGCATGGACGGAAAGAAGCTTGCGCCTAAGGGCCCTACTTCACGTGCTCAGATTGCAAGCATGACTCAGAGATTTATCGAGTATTTACAGTAATAATTACGGATATAGGATATTATCCGGAAGCTTACAACAAAAAAGAAATATAAGAAATATATGTGGGAAGCCGTGCTTTGGCTTCCCACATTGCATCTGTCGGCGGCATGACTTTAAAATAATTTTAGTGTATTCAACATGTGTGTAGTGTATAATATTTTTGTCAGATTATATGAAGAAAAGATTTGGAGGGCAAAAAAATGGCTTTAGTATCGACAAAAGAAATGTTTGCAAAAGCATTGAAGGAAGATTACGCGGTAGGGGCTTTCAATGTAAACAATATGGAAATTATTCAAGGCATAGTGGATGCTGCGAAAATTGAGAACGCACCCCTGATTCTTCAGGTTTCCGCAGGTGCAAGAAAGTATGCAAAGCCTGCATATCTTATCAAACTTGTTGAAGCGGCAATCCTTGACACAGGGCTTGATATCGCACTGCATCTTGACCACGGTGAAGATTTTGAAATATGTAAGAAATGCATTGACGACGGATTCACATCGGTTATGATTGACGGATCAAAGCATCCGTTTGAGGAGAATATTGCTATTACAAAGCAGGTTGTTGAATATGCACACAGCAAGGGCGTAGTAGTTGAGGCCGAACTCGGAAAACTGGCAGGTATTGAGGATGCGGTAAAGGTCGATGCCCGCAGCGCAACTTTTACAGATCCGCAGGAAGCTGCCGAGTTTGTAGAAAAAACAGGTGTGGATTCTCTTGCAATTGCAATAGGAACAAGTCACGGCGCATACAAATTCAAAGGAGAACCTTTCCTGGATTTTGACCGGCTGAAGGAGATTCACAGTCTGATTCCGGATACTCCGCTTGTATTGCACGGAGCTTCAACTGTTCTTCCGGAATTTGTGAAAAGATGCAACGACTTTGGCGGAAATATCCCGGGAGCGCAGGGAGTTCCCGAAGATATGATAAGAACCGCCACAAAATACGGTATCTGCAAGGTTAATATTGATACAGACCTGAGACTCGCAATGACAGCAGAAATCAGAAGATATCTGATTGAAAAGCCTGAAGACTTTGACCCGAGAAAGTATCTTGGACCTGCAAGATCGGCTATTCAATCGATGGTTCAGCACAAAATCAAAAATGTTTTGAATGCTTCGGACAAACGCTGAACTTAATTTCCGGATGCACCGGAAATCAGTTGTGCCGGCAGCAGAGAGTTTTGCAGGGCGGCGGACACATTAAATGACTGACGGGCAGCAGGAATTTAAGAGAGGAGGCTATCGGATTATGATGGATAATGAAGAATTAAGAGTATTTCAGCATCTGAAACTGATTTCCGATAGAGGTCCTTCGGGACTGTGTGTGTTGAAGCGAAATGAAAATTCCGTACAGTGTGTTTTTGCAAACATGCAGTTTTTTGAGATGCACGGAATCCCGCACGGAACGGTAGAGGAATCCTCGGCGGAACTTATCAATATACTGCCTTATGAACTCCTTTTCCGCAATTCCTCTTTTGAACAGAGCCCGAGCAATTCCATCACATATGTATATATGGTATATGGTATTGACAAACTTCCCCATTGGATGTGCACGGAATTCGGTACATATCAGGCGGAAACGGGAACCGAATATATTTTCCTGGTAGCAAGTGATATAAACGACAATATTGATTCTGACAATGCGGTCCACCTTCCGGTCACAGGTATTGACATGCTCAGTGAACCGGGCGAAAAGTCTTTTGACATCGATGTTCCGCGAAATGTTGCCGAATTCACAAGCCTTGATGAGGAAGGGAAAGTCATTAAACGCATTATAGGAAATTATTCCGACAAATTCAGAAACAACGAATATGTTCATGCGGATGATTTTGAAATGTACGTAAATACTATTTCAAAAGCGCTCCGGACTCCCGGCAGAGGTGCAATAGAATACCGGGCAAACTATGAAGCGGAGGATTATATCTGGAATCGCTGTTCATACATGAGTATTGCAGACGGTACGGGTGATGTCGTAAGGCTTGTCGGCAGAATTACCATTATAGAGAGCGAAAAACAGTATCAGAAGATGGCCGAGAAGGACACACTGACCGGCATATACAACAGAGGAACGTTCCAGTTCAAGGCGGAAGAGTATATAAGCACCTGCGGCGTGGATGAATGCTTCGGTCTTCTGATTATAGATCTCGATGATTTTAAGCGTGTGAATGACACTTTCGGACATGCCGGAGGAGACAATCTTCTTATAAGCATTGCAAAGACTCTCAGCAGTACCTTCCGTGTGAGTGATATTGTAAGTCGTATAGGCGGCGACGAATTCGCCGTTCTTATGAAAAACAACCGCGGCCGTGAATCGGCAGAGATGAAAGCGCAGAAAATTCTTGACGAATGCGCCAAGATTATGGGGAACTTCGGTATTCCGCATCTTTCATGCAGCATCGGAATTACAATAGGCCAGGGCCGTGTTGCTAATTTCATGACGCTTTTCAACGAAGCCGACAAGGCCCTTTATGAAGCCAAGAATCAGGGCAAGTGCCGGTATGTTGTCTATGACAGGGATATTTGCGGAAATGCCGAGGAAAGCAGGAATGATACAGTGCTGCAAAGAACCGAAATAGCAACACCGGTGACAGAAGCGACAGAAGAAGGTATTACTGAGGAATACGTGACAAAATATGTGCTTGGCGAGCTTCTTGATTCTTCTGATGTGATTGCCACAATTAACTCTATTATCAGAAATGTCGGTGAAAGAACTGCAATGAGCCGAATCTTTATCCTTGAAGAAGATGCATCGGGAAAGAATCTCAACGGTACTTTTGAATGGTGTGCACGCGGTATTCCAAGCGCCGCGGTCTATGCGGAAAAACTGCCGCTGAAAAAAGAAGACCACTTGTCGCACTACAATGACGGAGTCGTTTATTACTGTCCTGATGTAGAGCTTACAGAAGGAAAGGAACGGGAAGTACTGAAGTCAAGAGGTGTACGTTCAACCCTTCAGTTTGCGCTTTTTGACGGTGAGCGTATAATCGGCTGCATGGGTTTTGAAGACTGTATGACAGCCCGGATGTGGAAAAAGGACCAGACAGACGCCATGCGTCTGATGACAAAAGTTATATCCACATTTCTTTACAAGGAGCGCCTGAAAAAAACAGGAGGTTTAAAGTCGGGATTCAGGTTCTGGAGCTGATTCCGGAAAATACAAAGGCTGTATATATATCCATATATGTATGAAATTTTGCGGGGATATATATGATTTATCGAATCATATATATCCCCGCTTTTGTTTTTTGAAAATTCCGAGAAATCACACATTTTCCTTGTAAAAGGGGTCACGCAATGATAAAATTTTGAGTATAGGCTTCATTTGAGGTAACGGGAGGGTTAGTTGTATGTGTGGTGTATTGTATAAAGAGGAACCTTTTATAAAGAGGCTTCTTCATGTATACAGTCTCGTATATTATGCGGATTTGCGTGAGGATTCCATCAGGGAAATTTATCCTGTGGAAGGGGCGGACAAATCCTTCAGCGAGGTTGTCAAAACCGCTTTTAGTGCAGGAACAATATGCGCTTCTGATTTTGACGGTGACAAAAGCTTCTTTGACACCGATGCTTTGAGAGAGAAGCTCCGGGATGAAGAATTTATTGAAATTAAATGCAGAAGAAAAGACTCTTCCGGGAAATACGAGTGGTATCTTGTCACACTTTCAGCTGTAGAGCGTTCTGAGCACAATGTTGCGGACGCAATAGTTATTACCTTCAGAAATATCGATTCGCTTATCAGGAGTGAGGAACGCCAGAGAAAGAGACTTGCACTGATGCTTGTAAGAGAGGAGCAGTATCGTGAGGCGCTGAGCTCAAAAGCGACTCTTTATTACAATGTCAATATTACAAAGGATCTTGTTGAGGAGGACCCTTTACAGAATATAATCGGAGAGACATCTTCAATATCGGAATTCCTTGGATTTACGCCGCCGTACAGCTTCAGCACGGCTGTCCGCAAGTGGGGCCGGATGATGAAGGTTGAAAACTACGAGGGTTATACTAAGTTTTTTGACAACAAATGTTTTCTTGACGCCTACGAAAGAGGAGAGCGTGAACTTTATTACGAGCATTGGATTACATTGAGGGACGGCAAACGGATATTTCTGCGCCAGACGGTTTTGTTGACAAAGGATTTTACAACGGGCGATGTGCAGGGCTTTGTATATGCCCATGACATTACAAAAGAAAAGGAAGCTTTTGAAAAGACGATACAAAATGCCGAAATTATCAACGGACTTGCCAACGATTATGACAGTGTATATTTTGTAAATCTTGACACGGACGAAGTGGTCGTATGCAGGGCAAAGGAGGCGCGGAAAAGATTTTTCGGAGACGAGGAAGCTTTCAAAGGCTTCAAAAGAAGTACCGAAATTTATGTGAAAAGACTTGTGGCGGACGATGACCGTGAGATGGTTCGTTTTAGCATTTCACGCGAAAATATCGAGCGTGAACTTGCCGATAAGCAGGCATTTTTCATTAATTTTAAATACAAGGGAGGAAAAATCCTCAAGTATTATGAGGCAAAGATTGTAAATGCGGGCAAAATCGGGAGCGTCAGAGACATTCTTATCGGCGTCGCGGACCGTGACGAGGAAGTAAGGCGCGAAAAGATGTATCAGGAAACGCTCAAAAACGCGCTTGCACAGGCTACGCAGGCAAGTAAGGCCAAGAGTATTTTCCTTTCCAATATGTCACATGATATAAGAACTCCTATGAATGCAATCATAGGATTTACGGCACTTGCCCAAAAGAGACTTAATGAACCGGAAATACTGAAGGATTATCTGGACAAAGTCATGACATCAAGCAATCATCTGCTCAGCCTGATTAATGATGTACTTGACATGAGCAGAATCGAAAGCGGCAAACTGCGTATTTCGGACAGTGAGTGCAGCCTGCCGGAAATTCTGCATGAAATCAAAAATATGGTGCAGACTGATGTTAAAAAGAAAAATCTTGATTTTATCATCAGGGTTGTCGATCTGAAAAACGAGGATGTTTTCTGCGACAAGCTGCGCCTCAGTCAGATTCTGATCAATTGTGTCAGCAATGCCGTAAAATTCACGCCGCCTTACGGAATGGTGGAAATTTCGGTATGCCAAAGACCGGGTGTCAGGGAAAATTACGCATGCTTTGAATTTGTCGTAAAGGACACCGGTATCGGAATGAGCAAAGAATTTGTGAATCAGATATTTGAGCCGTTTGCACGTGAGGAAAATACGACAATAAGCGGGATTCAGGGTACAGGTCTGGGTATGGCAATTACAAAAAATCTTGTCGATATGATGGGCGGATATATTTCCGTAAAGAGTGAACAGAATGTTAAAACCGAGATTCTTGTCAGTCTGCAGCTCAAACTGTGCGACAATTCCTCAAAGGCCGTTCCGGTTCCCGAAATAGTGGGCAAAACGATTTTGATTGCGGATCCGGATCCGGAGACATGCCGTCATCTTGCATCTGTTTTGAAAAATATGGGAATTGATTCCGAGTGCATATCCGGAACGAATGAAGATTTTCCGGAGAAAAAATTCGCCGGCGGCAAAAGCTCCTTTGCAGGCTGCATTATTTCCTGGGAACTCGGTGATAAATTTGCCGGTGACATGATAAGAAAGCTCAGGCAAACGGCCGGCCCTAAGCTGCCGATTATCGTTATTACAGCTTACGACAGGACAGATATCGAGGAGGAAGCAGTTGAAGCCGGTGCAGATGCATTTTGCGAGAAGCCGCTGTTTTACACAGATATTAGAAATACGCTCGCGAAGGTATTCGGTACGGAGATTGGCCAAAAGAAGGAGGAAGAGAAAATCACTTTCAGCGGAAGAAGAGTCCTGCTTGTAGAGGACAACGAAATCAACAGGGAAATAGCAAAGCATGTGCTTGAAAGTATGTCACTTGAAGTCGAGGAGGCCGTGAACGGGGCTATTGCGGTAGAGATGGTCGCAATGTCGGAACCGGGGTATTACGACCTTGTGCTTATGGATATTCAGATGCCGGTTATGGACGGCTATGAGGCAACGAGGCAGATAAGGAAGCTTGACGATGCAGAGCTTGCAAATGTGCCTATTGTTGCGATGACAGCCAATGCCTTTGCCGAAGACAGGCGCGACGCATTTGAAGCAGGCATGAATGAGCATATTGTAAAGCCTGTTGTTGTTTCGGAGCTTATGGAAACAATACGAAAAATACTGAAGGCATGACACGGCTTATGGCCGGCGGCAGAATTTCGCAGCGGAAACGACAGAATTTCAGACCGGAAATGGCAGAAATTTGGATTTACATTCAGATGCCGCTATGCTAAAATATATAATACTTTGGGTAAGCCAGACAGTCGCGCACATTTCGTGTGAGGAAAGTCCGGGCTCCGCAGGGCGAGGATGCCGGATAACGTCCGGCGTAGGTAACTATAGGGAAAGTGCAACAGAAACATTCCGCCGAAACGGGTTATGCCGTGGTAAGGTTGAAATGGTGAGGTAAGAGCTCACCGGGGATATGGAGACATATCTGCCGTGTAAACCCCATCCGGAGCAAGACCAAAATGGGCACACAAGGCGGCGGCCCGTCGCTGCCCGGAAGGTAGGTCGCTTGAGGCAGGCAGCAATGTCTGTCCGAGATAGATGACTGTCAAATACAGAACCCGGCTTACAGACTTGCCCGAAGCAAAAAATACAGTCTTGCGTTTGCAGGCTGTTTTTTGTGTGCAGGCATTTAGACATTCGTATGCAGGTTTACTTATTTGTAACCGGTATACGGCGAACAGAAAGGAAGATTTAGTTTATGGAAGAAGAAATTATTAAGCGGGGGCCTAAGGATGCCGGAATTCCCGAAAACAGAATGGGGACAATGCCCATCGGGAAATTGATGCTTTCAATGTCATGGCCGGCCATGATTTCAATGTTTATACAGGCACTCTACAATATTGTGGACAGTATGTTTGTTGCGAAGGTATCAGAATCGGCACTGACTGCGGTTACACTGGTTTTTCCGATTCAGATGCTTATGGTTGCCGTTTCCATAGGTACGGCAATAGGTGTAAATTCCCTTATAGCGCGAAGACTTGGAGCAAGACGCTTTGAAGAGGCAAATCTTGCGGCGGATCACGGCTTTAGAATTGCGTTTTTCAACTGGCTGCTGTTTCTTGTTTTCGGAATCTTTTTTGCGGGAATCTATATTAATGCATATTCCGATACTCCTTTTGTAATCGAGAACGGAACGGCATATCTCAGGATAGTAACAATAGGCAGCCTTTTTATTTTTGTACAGGTTGTCATAGAAAAGATACTTCAGGCGACAGGAAATATGATTTTCCCTATGTTGTCCTCTCTTGCGGGGGCAGTTGTAAATGTCGTTTTCGACGCGCTTTTGATTTTCGGACTTTTGGGTTTCCCGAGACTTGGAGTAGCCGGAGCGGCGCTTGCAACGGTTATAGGGCAGATTGTTTCTTTGTGCATCGGAATTTATCTGATGTTCGGCAAGAAACATGTGGTTTCGATACACCTCAAGAAATTTAAATTCCGCAAGGAGACGCTTCGCGACATTTACGAGGTGGCTCTTCCTGCGATGCTGATGCAGGCTATAGGATCTGTAATGCTTTTCTTTATCAACGGACTTCTTGCGGTGGTTTCGGAGACTGCGGTTGCGGTTGTAGGCGCATATTTCAGGCTTAATTCGTTTATTTTTATGCCGGTTTTCGGTCTTAACCAGGGGGTTATGCCGATTATGGGCTACAATTACGGCGCGAGGGACAAAAAACGTCTGATGCGCACGTATTATCTTTCGATGACTGTTGCGGCTGTTATTCTTGTTGTTGGAACTGCAGTATTTATGCTGATTCCGGAATACCTGCTGGCACTTTTCAATGCACAGGGTGATATGATTACAATCGGTGTAAAGGCTCTGCGGGTTATATCAATTTCATTTGTTCCTGCGGCCTTTGGAATTATGAGCTCGACATTTTTCCAGTCAACCGGTCACGGGGCACTGAGCTTATGGCAGTCGCTTATACGGCAGCTTGTCGGAATTGTGCCGCTTGCCTGGATTCTTATCAGAACCGGCGGCGTTATGGCGGTATGGTGGGCATGGCCGCTTGCCGAAATTCTGGGCGTACTTTACTGTCTCGTCTTCATAAAGAGACTTTACGACAAAGATATAAGGCCCATGGGTGAGTAAAAATAATGAAAAGCCTGTATTTACGGCGGTAATGCGGACCCCTTTGTAATGACGGCACTTTTTGAACCGGCAGAGCGCCAAGACGCTCTGCCGGTTTTTAGGTATCTTCGCAGGGAGACGCTTTTGTTTTTTAAAGTTTGTAAAAAAATGAGTAAATCAGCCGCATTATACTTGAGTTTGAAGGACAAAAATAATATAGTAATATTAGGATAGTATGATATTTGGGCGGAATGGATTTCGGCTCACAGGAAAGGAAGCGGAGTATGCGTATAAATCACAACATAGGTGCCTTAACTACATACAAGCTCCTGAAGTCAAACAACAAGGACGTGGATAATTCTCTGGGAAAGCTCTCTTCGGGCATGAGAATTAACAAAGCAGGCGATGATGCGGCAGGCCTTTCGGTGTCGGAAAAAAAGAGACATCGCATCAGAGGCCTTGAACAGGCATCATACAACGCGAACGACGGCATTTCAATGATACAGACTGCAGAGGGAGCTTTGAATGAAACACACAGTTTGCTTCAGCGAATTCGTGAACTTGCAGTAAAGGCCGCAAATGATACTTACAATGATGAAGAAAAACTTGAAATTCAAAGAGAAATCGATCAGCTGAAAGGCGAAGTTACCCGTATTTCAACTGACACACAGTTTAACAGCAGAGACATCATAAACGGCAGCATGTCTGTAACTCCGGTTTTGGGAAGCCCGGAGTCGCTTGTGGGACTTATAAGCAGCGTGACTGTCAATACATCGCTTGACCTGAAAAACGGCGAATACAAATTTACGGTCAGAGCATCTGAACATATGCTTGAAACCGTTCAGGCCGGAACCTTCGATGAAAGCGATTACGACAATTATCTGATAGACGTGTTGGACAAAGAAGGCAATGCTGTTACATCAAACAAATTTACACTGAAATTCGGCGATAAGATGCGGGAATATTTCGTGGATGAAAGCGGCACCGAACCCGTTTTGAAATCTGATGCCTCTATTGAATTCGATCTTACGATTGACGGAAGTCAGGGACTTGTATTTCATGTCGGAGCCGACAATGGCCAGAATGTCAAAATTACCGTATCCGACATGAGTGCAAAAGCACTTGGCATCGATGTTATTGATGTGCGTTCGCAGCAGGGCGCGGAGGATGCTATCTCATATGCGGAAGCGGCAATTGAAAGAGTATCGGCTCAAAGAAGCGCATTCGGAACAATACAAAACAGACTTGAAGACATTGTGACCAATCTCGATGTTGCGGCAGAAAATCTGACAGCTTCAGAGTCTGAGATAAGAGATATTGATATGGCTCTTGAATTTGTCAGGTATACTTCGGCAAGTGTGCTTGCAAATGCTGCCGAATCAATGCTCGCACAGGCCAATATGGAGCCTGAAAATATGCTTACACTGCTTCAGGGCTTAGGTAAGTAATCACCGTTTGCCGGTTTTAAAGAGTCTGCAGGAGGCAGACCTTTGAATAAATGTTTTAAAATCGTATAAAATGCATGAAGGGAGGGAACCAAAATGCGGATAAACCAGAGTATCAGCTCACTTTATTCCTACAAGATGATTAACGCGAATCATCAAAAAACGGAAGATTCACTGAAGAAACTGGCTTCAGGTCTTCGTATCACGGCAGCTTCGGACGATGCTGCGGGTCTTGCAATTTCACAGGAGATGAATGCGCGCGCAAGAGGACTCGCTCAGGCAAATTCGAACACAAATGACGGCATTTCAATGATACAGACTGCGGACGGCGCACTCAATGAGACTCACAGCATACTGCAGAATATGCGTGAACTGGCTGTCAAAGCGCAGAATCCTGCGTACGGCGACAACGAAAGGCAGTCGATACAGGCTGAAATGAATCAGCTTACCGACGAAATTACAAGAATATCAGAGAATACACAGTTCAATACCAAAAGCCTTCTCAACGGAGATATGTCTGCTACGGGGCGTGGAGGTGAGGCTGCAGTATTGCAGACCGGTGCCGATTCGGGCGCAGGAACGGAAGTTTCGATTGAAGACATGGGGACGGAGGCGCTTGGTCTCGCAGAGCTTGATGTGACTACCGCAGAAGGTGCAGCGAAGGCTGTTGAGACGATTGACGGTGCAATATCAGCCGTTTCAAGTCAGAGATCTTCACTCGGAGCAACCCAGAACAGACTCGAGCACACTTCAAGCAACCTTGGCGCTTCCGAGGAGGCGCAGCTTGCGGCAGAATCCCGTATTACAGATATGGATATGGCAAAGGAGCTTATTGCATATACGCTCGGCAATATCAGGGAGAGGGCTGCAGAAGCAATGCAGGCACAGGCAAATGTAAATCAAAAATCTGCTTTGCAGTTTTTCCTTGAAGGAAAATAACACTTATTATTTATCAGCTTATCAGCGGAGGTTGACCATGAAACGATTATTAGTATATGTACTGGCATTTGCACTTGTATTGTCAAATATAAGTTTTGCCTGTGCAAAGACGAGCAATGAATCTCTTGACGAATTGAAGTTTTTTAAGTCAGAAAGTTCAAGCAAGGAGTATCAGATAACTCCTGAATTTGACGCAGAAGTCCTTGAATATGCGGTATTTATTCCTGACGGAAGGGATGAATGCTGGATTACGGCAACGCCGGACGACAAGGATTATACTGTCAAGGTAAACGGAACAACTGTCAAGAAGTCCAATGATTATGGATATCTTATGGAAGATATCTCGGGAGGGGATGACATTGATATTGTTGTTTACGATGAAGACGACAAAAAACTTGATACATATTCCGTTACGTTCTATTGCGGAGACACAGACGATTCGGACAGAGCAGAACTTGACGAGCTTTATGTCGAATCGAGGACAAATTCAAATACATGGGAAAAAATCAGCATGAATACTGAGTTTGATCCTGACGAAAATGCGTATTCCGCAGATGTTCCGGAAAATATCTACAACTCCGTCAGATTCTACATTGAACCGGATGACAGCGACGCTTACATGTTTGTAAACGGCGAGGCGGTAAAGGAAGGACATCAGACCTTCGGCCTCAATACAACAGGCAAGTACAAATATGTTATTACGGTGGTTGCCGAAAACTGTGAAGACATTGAAGAATACGTTCTTACACTGAACTATGGCGCAGGGACATCGCTTTCGTCAGATTCCACACTCAATACCGTAATGATCAGAGATGCTTCGGGAAATACAATTTATTTCAGCCCGGGATTTTCCTCAGCACAGCTGAATTATCTTACAAATATCAAAAACGATATTTCAACTGTCAGCTTCTATGTAAAGGCAACGCAGGATACTTCTGTTGTTACCCTCAACGGGGCGGCTCAGGCAAACGGCGGATGGTCTGATTACAAACCTCTTAATGAAGGCGCAAATACTTTTAAGATAGTATCGACTGCGGCAAACGGCTCGAAAACGACATATTCGGTGTGCATTTACCGCCAGGCAAAGTATCTTGAAAATATGGTCAGCATTCAGAAGCTGACGGTGAACGGAACAACAAAAACAATGAGTGCATACAATATCAACGGCAACAATTTTGTGAAGCTAAGAGATATAGCAAGTCTGCTCGCTGGTACGCCAAAGCAGTTTGCGATTGCATACAATGAAGCTACAAATAACGTCATTCTAACTTACGGCGGAGCATATGCATCAAACGGTCAGGAAAATCTGCCGCTTGGAGCTCCGAAGGAAACCATGGTTTCGGAACAGAAGGTTTATGTGGGAACGACGCCTGTCAATGTTATGGCATACAATATAGACGGAAATAATTTTGTTATGCTTCGTGATATTGCACTGTTGTTTGACTTTTCGGTAGTGTACAATCTTGGCACAGACACGATTGCAATTACAACCGGATCAAAATATACTCCATAGGAACATGTCCTTTTGCGGGGCACGCACAAAAGAGTGCGTGCCCCGTCTGTTTTTCCGCGCCGGCTTTTAGATAAAACGCCGGTTTCTTCTAAAGGTTGTTAAAAAAAGCTTTCGCAATTGCAAAGAAAAAGATTATTATGATATACTATACCAATAGTCTATCTCCGACCGTCAGTTTGCGTCAGGGCGGAGGTCTTTTGGGGGTTGTCTCTCAATGCGACAATTTTTTTTTTCAGAGGAAAGTATGGGAAGAAGAAGCGGCAGATTAAAAAGAAAAAAACGACTTTCAAATCCAAATGCGGTATATGACAGTCATGAAAGATGGCGCAGGAAGATTATAAAAATCTGCAAGGCATGTGTCGTGCTGCTTATCGCCGCAGAAATAATCTCGTGGCCGATTCAGATTGCGCTTAACGGCATACCCAAATCTCCGTGGCATTATCTGTGGAGATATATTTTTATTCCTGTCGGAGCATCAGCCGTATATGTTTATATCGGTGAACGCCTTATAAATTATCCGCGAATATCCGCAAATGTGAAAAATCACATTTCGATTCTTGTATTTACTTTTATTTCCGCCACGGTTGCTTTTGTTCATGATGCATACCCTGCGATAATTACAAGCCTTTGTACTTCGATATTGTTGACGATGCTTTACGGAGACAAGCGTCTGACAAGAAACATTCTGATAATATGCCTTATTCTGACGAGTGCATATATTGCTTATACATATATCCTGAGCGGGATGAGCAATACAAGGATTATTGTTACGGGGGTTATAGTTGTTGCGCTTGAATTATCCGCGACAGTCATAACACTGTTTTTGTATGAATATGACGCGGAGCAGCAGAAAACCCTGCGAAAAACGATGGAGGAGAAGCAGTTCTACGAAGAAAGGCTTCAAAGAGATCCGATGACCGGACTGTACAACCATTCGGCGTTTTACATGCAGCTTGAGGAAATGATGCGCACGACAAAGATGCAGGGTGCTCTTGCAATTGTGGATATTGATGATTTCAAAAAGTTCAACGATACATGGGGTCATGCCCTGGGAGACGAGGTATTAAAGACTTTTGCATATATACTCAGGGAAACCTGCGGAAAGAACTGTATAACGGCAAGGTACGGCGGTGAGGAGTTCGGTATCATTTTTCCGGGTATGCCGATGCGTGATGTTGTCGATACGATGGAACTTGTGCGCAGACGTATGGCGGGGCACAGGTTTGAAGCTCTGAAGGGAGAAAAGGTTACTTTCAGCTGCGGAATAGCTCTTTATGTGAACGGTATGACTACGGAGCAGCTTTTTCAGTATGCGGATGAAGCGATGTATCAGGCGAAGAAGTCAGGGAAAAACCGTGTGCATGTATATTCTCCGGTTACGGGGAAAATAACGGCCGAAGTCAGGGAAAGATACATGAGATGAGCGGTATTACATTGCAGAGGGACTTATTAAAACCGAAGGAAACAGGAGAGTTTCAAAAATGAAAAATGAATCGCGGAAAATCCTTATTCTGACAACGGGCGGAACGATAGCATCTTCGCAGACCGGGCAGGGACTTGCGCCGACGCTTACACCGGAGGAACTTCTTGAATGCCTGCCGAAGCTTAACGGAAATATCACTACCGATACGCTTGAGATATGCAGCATAGACAGTACGGATATGACATACCGCCAGTGGCTCAAAATCGCCGATGCAATCGAGAAAAACTACGGTGATTACGACGGATTTGTTATTTCACACGGTACAGATACGATGGCATACACGGCTGCGGCACTTTCTTATCTCATTCAGAATTCAGAGAAACCGATTGTTCTGACCGGAGCACAAAAGCCTATTAAATCCGATATTACCGACGCGAAGACAAATATGACAGACAGCCTTATTTACGCGGCAGATGAAAAATCCCGCGGAGTATGCATTGTTTTTGACGGTCAGGTAATTGCGGGGACGCGTGCGAAGAAGACAAAGAGCTTCAGCTATCATGCCTTTTCCAGTATTAATTTCCCTGAGCTTGCAGTTATTCAGGACAGGCAGGTTATCAGATATATAGAACCGTTTCCTTATACCGGCAATGTGCGTTTTTACCACAGCCTGAATCCGAAGGTCTTTCTTCTGAAGCTGACACCGGGCATGGAACCGTTTGTCCTTGAACCGATTTTCAGTATTTATGACTGTATTATAGTAGAAAGTTTTGGCGTGGGAGGAATTCCGGAAAGCCTTATGGAGGAGTTCTGCCGTCAGCTCGAAAAATATAAAGCCGGCGAGAAGATTGTAATTATGACAACGCAGGTTACATATGAGGGAAGCAGACTCGGACTTTATGAGGTCGGAAGCCGTTTCAGGGACAGATTCAGATTCCTTGAGGCATGTGATATGACACTGGAGGCTGCCTTTGCAAAAATAATGTGGATAATGGGCATGGGCAACCCTGACTGGGACACAATCGAAAAGATGTTTTATGACAGAACGGAATATGATATTTACAGACTTGTCAAAAAGTAGTGCAAAGAATGCTTTTTTCTGTTAAAATATATAAACTGTGAATTTTGAAAGAGAGGTGCAACTGATGCAGAATATGTTTCTGACACTGGCTAAGCTTGGAATGCAGTATTATATAATGCTGGCACTTGTGATTTTATTTATTACACTGATGTGGGTGTTCAAAAAAACAGCGCTTGTCAGGATTTTTTCGTCCCTGGTGCTTTCATATGCTGTTGTTGCGGCATATACAAATCTGATGGGAACACCGTTTGAAATAAATATTCATTATATTATCATGGCAGTCGGCGCAATTCTTACACTGGCAGGCCTTGTTGTAAGCGGACTCCAGAAAACGCCGGGTCTGGTTGTGAAAATAATCGCAACGCTGGCACTCCTTACGGGAATTTTCGAAATGATATTTGTATAGCTTTTTCCCGCATCGAAAAATAAATATTGTTTAATGGTTCTGCCGAGAAATGTTACTAAATCCAGCAGGACTTTTTATTTGAAAGGACAAACCGATTATGAAAGCACTTGAAGAAAGAATATTAAAGGAAGGCCGTGCAATAGGCAATGACATACTGAAGGTTGACAGTTTCATAAATCACCAGCTGGACATCAGATTTATGGAGGAAATAGGAAAGGAAATGGCGCGCCTTTTCAGCGATGTAAAAGTCGACAAAATTCTTACGGTTGAGGCAAGCGGCATAGCGATTGCTTCTGTTGCTGCAAGGTATTTCGATTATCCGCCTGTCGTTTTTGCAAAGAAATCGCAGCCGAACACAATGAACGATGACTGTTATACAGCCGAGGCAAAGTCCTTTACAAAGGGCAATATGTGCGTTTACCGCGTTTCAAAGACTTATATTAAAAAAGGCGAGAACATACTTATTGTTGACGATTTTATGGCTTCGGGCGAGGCTTCGGTTGCACTTGCGGGAATCGTTGAATCCGGCGGTGCAAATGTTGCCGGCATTACATCTGTTATAGAAAAAGAATACCAGGGAGGAAGCGAGAGACTCAGGAAAATGGGCTACCTTGTCCGCAATCTGGCGGTCATTAAAAAGATCGACAGCGGCGTAATTACCTTCGCCGAGAAATAGCCGAACATTAAATCCCACAAAACGCATTTGCGTTCGAACATGTACGAACATTAAATAAAAAATGCCTCAAAATTCAAAGGAATATTCGAAAAAAGTCTTTACTCCGAATTTTACTGAGGCTATACTGTTAATGTGTTCGGGAGATGACTTTCCGGACGAAAACAGCAAAACTTATTTTTTAGGAAAGAATATTATAAGGGAGAAACAAAATGAAAAAAGTACTGGCAATTTTACTGGCATTAGTTATGGTTTTCGCCTTTGCAGCATGTGGAAGCACACCTGCTGAAGACGACGGAGCTGCTGACGCAGCTGAGCTGACAGTCGGATTTATTTTCATCGGTGCGATTAACGACGGTGGATACACTCAGGCTCACTATGACGGCATGAAGGCTATGGAAGATTATTTCGGTGGCAAGGTTGCTACAAAATATCTTGAGAACGTAAATGACAGCGACAAGCAGGCTTCGCTTGATGCTGCAAGAAACCTGATCGATCAGGGATGTAATGTTATTGTAGGATGCTCATACGGATTCATGGATGCCCTTGACGAACTGGCAAACTCCGGAGATTACGATGATGTAAAGTTCCTCCACTTCTCAGGAAACAAGATGAATGACAAAAACTTCGGAAACTTCTTCGGTGCTATTGAACAGCCTAGATACCTCTCCGGTATGGTTGCAGGAAGCATGACAAAATCCAACAAGCTTGGTTATGTCGGAGCTTTCCCTTACACAGAAGTTCAGATTGGAATCAACGCATTTACACTTGGCGCTCAGTCAGTAAATCCTGACGCTGAAGTTAAGGTTGTATATATCAATTCATGGGGTGACCCTGAAGCTGAAAAGGCTGCTGCAGAACAGCTTCTGGCAGAAGGCTGCGACATTATCGCACAGCACTCCGACTCAACAGGTCCTCAGCTTGCGGCACAGGATGCAGGCGCATATGCAATCGGCTACAACTACAACAACCCTGTAGCAGCAGATGCATATCTGACAGCTCCTATCTGGCATCACGAGAAGTTCCTCATTCCTACAATCGAATCAATCCTTGCAGGAAAGTGGACTCCTGAAAGCTACTACGGTTCAATGTCAGAAGGTTATGTAGACCTGGCACCTATGACAGATCTGGTACCTGCAGACGTACAGGACAAGGTAAACGCTGTTAAGGAAAAGATGGTTTCAGGCGAATTCGAACCGTTCTCAGGAAAGATTGAATATGCTGACGGCTCAATCCTCTGCGAAGACGGTCAGACTCTTGACAGAGGTCAGATTTGGGCTATCGACAAGCTCGTTAAGGGCGCAGTAGGTGTAAACTAATTCGTTAGTTATCAGTAAATAAATATATTTCGTGTTTTAGGGGCAATCGTTAGACTGTCCCTAAATGCGTGTATTGGAGGAAAAAGTGCAGAATCAGGCAATTGAGACAAAAGAAAACAATATAGCCATAGAAATGAAAGGCATTTCAAAATCGTTCGGCGCACTCAAGGCAAACAACAATGTCAACCTTACTGTTTTTGACGGTGAGGTTCATGCGCTTTTAGGTGAAAACGGTGCCGGAAAATCAACACTCATGAATATGCTGTCGGGAATTTATACTCCCGATGAAGGAACGATAGCAATTCACGGCCGGAGTGTTTCTTTTTCTTCACCTAAGGATTCGATCAAACTTGGAATAGGTATGATTCATCAGCACTTTAAGCTTGTTGATGTAATGACCGCAAAGGAAAACATAATTATAGGACAGCCTACAGACTTTGTCATTAAAGGAAAGGCCCTCACAAAGAAGGTAAAGGAACTTTCGGACCGCTACGGTCTTGATATAGACCCCGACAAAAAAGTATATGAAATGTCTGTCGGAGAGAAGCAGACGCTTGAAATTATCAAGGTTTTGTTCAGGGGAGCAAGAATTCTCATTATGGATGAGCCTACGGCGGTTCTGACACCCCAGGAGATTAAGAAGCTCTTCGGAGTTATCAGAAACATGAAGGCGCAGGGGTGTGCCGTTGTAATTATCACTCACAAGATGAATGAGGTTATGGAAATCTCAGACAGGGTTACTGTATTGAGAAAAGGCGAATCAATCGAAACGGTTGTTAAAAATGAGGTTGATATTCCTAAGCTTATAGAAATGATGGTAGGCAAGAAGGTAGACCTTGCAATACATAAGGAAAGCTTTCCAAAGAGCGAACCGCTTCTGAAAATGGACGGAGTTACTGTTCTTGACGCTGAAGGAAAAAGCGCACTTTCTGACATTAATTTCGACCTTTATCCTAATGAAATCGTCGGCGTTGCAGGAGTTGCAAACAGCGGACAAAAGGAGCTGTGCGAATCTATTGCCGGTCTTGTGAAGGCCGATAAGGGCAGGATTTTCTTCGAAGGCGAAAACATAGTCGGAAAGACTCCGCGCGACATCATAGTGCTTGGCATACGTATGGGATTTATTCCTGAGGACAGACTCGGAATGGGACTTGTCGGAGGCATGGACATCGTCCACAACCTGATTTTGAAGGATTATCAGAATCAGCCGGGTATCAGGCTCAGAAGAGGACCGTGCATAGAAAAAGCTAAGAAGATTGTGGAGCAGCTGGATATTATGACTCCGAGCATTTATACTCCTGTCAAGAGGCTTTCGGGCGGTAATATTCAAAAGGTTCTTCTCGGACGTGAAATCGATTCCGCACCGAAGGTACTTATTACGGCATATCCTGTCAGAGGCCTCGATATAGGGGCTTCCTACAAGATTTACGATTTGCTTAATGAACAGAAAAAGAACGGCGTCGGTGTGCTGTTTGTAGGAGAAGACCTTGACGTTCTTATGGATTTATGTGACCGTATTATCGTTCTGTGTCACGGCGAAATTACAGGAATAGTCAACCCTTCGGAAGTTACAAAGGAAGATATAGGCCTGCTGATGACAGGACACAGACTGGAGCAGGAGGAGGAATAGAAAATGAATTTCATAAGAGTTACAAAACGAGATGACCTCCCCGTCAGAATGGAAGTGATTATCCGCCTTGTTGCGATTGTACTTTCCCTTATAGCCGCAGGAATAGTCATTCTGGTTTTCGGAGTCGATCCGGTCAGAATTTTTAAATCAATAATCGAAGGTTCGCTTGGAACCACACTCAGAATACAGCAGACTGTCGTAAAGGCAGTTCCGCTTATCATAACGTCACTTGGCATCATGGTTGCATTCAAAATGAAGTTCTGGAATATCGGCGCCGAAGGACAGATAACTATGGGAGCCCTTGCGGCAACATGGGTTGCGCTGTTTATGAGTGACAGTATGCCGCTTTTCGCAAAGCTTCTTCTGATGGCACTTGCCTCAATGGTTGCAGGCGGATTGTGGGCATTTATACCTGCGTTTTTCAAGGCAAAAATGGGGACAAACGAAACAATTTTCACGCTGATGATGAACTACATAGCAATTAAATTTGTCACCTATCTTCAGTACGGCCCGTGGAAGGACCCGAATTCAAACGGATTCCCGAAGATCGCGCCGTTTCCCGAAAACGCAATTCTTCCGTCGCTTTTCGGAGTGCATATAGGATGGATTATTGCCATCATCTGCGCAATATTAATTTATCTTTTCATGACTCATACAAAGAAGGGATATGAGATTGCGGTAGTCGGGGAAAGCACCGAAACTGCAAGATACGCAGGTATGGACATAGGAAAAATCATTATAATTGCGATGTTTGTTTCGGGCGGTCTTTGCGGTCTTGTCGGAATGATTCAGGCATCCGCAATCGAAAAGACACTTGTATCGGGTATTGCAAACGGCTACGGCTTTACCGCAATTATTACAGCATGGCTTGCAAAGCTCAATCCGGTAATTATCATCGTCGTTTGTCTGGCATTTTCAATGCTTATTCAGGGCGGCGCATACATTCAGATTGCGATGAACGTACCGAGCGCAGTATCTTCAATAGTTCAGGGAATTATTTTATTCTTTATCATGGGTGCTGAATTCTTCCTCCAGTACAAAGTGGGATTCAGACACAATGAAGCAAAGGAGGTGGCATAAGAATGGAAGTATTTCTGGCCTCATGCATAGTTGCGGGGACACCGCTTTTGTTTGCCACACTCGGCGAAATTATTACAGAAAAATCGGGAAGCCTTAACCTCGGTGTTGAAGGCATGATGCTGATGGGAGCCGTTATAGGCTTTCTTACGGCGGCAGCCACAAACAGTGCGCTTCTTGCGGTGCTTGGCGCGATTGCGGCAGGCGCGGCGGGAGCTTTGATATTTGCGATACTGACTGCGAGCCTCAATGCAAATCAGAACGTTGTGGGACTTACTCTTACAATTTTCGGAACAGGCTTTGCGGGCTTTCTCGGACAGCCGGTACTCGGAACATCCGTACCTGCGGAAGTATACAAATCGCTGAAGAATTTTGACATTCCGCTTCTGAAGGACATACCTTTTGTGGGACCTGTCTTTTTCAGACACGATGTTCTTGTATATGTAGGTTATATCGTAATTATAGGATTCGCCTTTTATATGTACAAGACAAGAATCGGCCTCAATATGAGAGCTGTCGGTGAGAATACTGCGGCAGCCGATGCTTCGGGTATAAACGTTACGCTTTACAAGTATGTTCATATCATTATCGGCGGAGCTCTTGCGGGGCTTGGCGGCGCATATCTTTCACTTGTGCGTGTTCCTGTATGGCAGTCTGACATCGTCAACGGACGCGGATGGATTGCGGTTGCTCTTGTAATTTTTGCATCCTGGAATCCTATCAAGTCATTTTTCGGAGCAGTCCTTTTCGGAGGTCTGGGCATCCTTGGAATGAAGCTTCAGGCAATGGGCTTCAGCATTTCGCAGTATCTTGTTGATATGATTCCTTATGTTGCAACGATAATTATCGTCATCATAAGTACGCATAAGAGGAAGAAAGAAAGTCAGCCTCCGCACGATTTGTCGGTTCCGTATTTCAGGGAAGAACGATAGCGCAAAGTCAAACGGAGAAAATGCGGCCTTTCGGCCGGCAATCACAGTATGTATATGAAAAGGTGCCGGGGACGGGAATAAAATCCCGTTCCGGCATCTTTTTTTCGGTTTAGAATGATTCGATTTAGAATATAAGATCTTTTTTCAGTGTTGAAGCAATCGGTTTTCCGCGGAGGAGTTCAACTATGACAAGCGCGAATTCCATTGCTGTGCCCGGGCCTTTTGAGGTTATGATGCGGCCGTCTGTAACAACGGTGTCTTTTTTGACTTTTGCACCTTCAAGTTTGTTTTCCATGCCGGGATAAATCGTTGCTTTCTTTCCCTGAAGAATTCCTGCTGCGGCAAGAACCATAGGTGCGGCACATATTGCCGCAACATATTTGTTTCCTTCCGCAAATTCTCTGATGCGGTTCATAAGAATTTCCGATTGCGCAAGATTTACAGTTCCGGGCATGCCTCCCGGGAGAATGATCATGTCGCAGTCATCGTAATCGGCTTTTTCTATAATAGTGTCGGCAGAAATTGTAATGCCGTGCGCTCCCGTAACATCAAGGGAGCCGGTCAGGGAAACGGTCTGAATGTCAAAACGCGCCCTTCTGAGAATATCAACGACGGTAACTGCTTCGATTTCTTCAAATCCTTCGGCAAGGTGTAAATACAGCATCTTAAATCCTTCCTTTCATTACCAGAAAAACATTCTTTTCGGTTTTGTGAGTTTCCAGGTGATATACCCGGTTATCGTCATAAAAATGCCTGAAACAATGCAGCCTACAGTAAGCAGCATTCGGGCATAATAGCGGTCTAGAATCATTGGAATCGCGTCGCCCTCCGAGAATTTAAAAGGGAAAATGTGCGCATATATGAAATCCGAAACGGCAGTAACGTTGAAAGCTGCAACCGAAATTCCGAGGAAAAGTAAAAGGATAATGCATTCGCGCTTGAAAAGCCATCGAAGTATTTCCGTAAATTCATTTCTGATCAGATAGAAGTAAATCAGCACTGTTGCAAGAATAAACACTGCTCCTGCAATAGCGGAAACGTCGGTAATAAGGCGAAGCCTTGAGGCGGCATCCTGGTCTGTTTTACTGAAAAGAAAATAAAAATCGGTTTCGGTTTCACTCATATTCAGTTGAAGTTCGCTGCTTTTGTGAAGCATAAAATCCGATATTGTATCGCCGACGATATCTTCTTCCGCATAGATATTGGCCTTGTCGAGCGCTTCGGTTGCTTTGAGTGAAAACTGTACAACATCGGGTGCACGAAGCAGTATATTTGCGGAAAGACAAAGCATGGCAACAGGGATAAGCAATATCAGTGAATATGCCATAATTTTTCTGAAAACTCGCATATAAAACTCCTAAAAAACACAGCATTACGGCTGTGATAAAAGCTGTGTTGATTGAGACTACATTATATTATAAAATAGATGGCAAAACAATACTTATGAAACAGTTTAGAAATATTTTACAGAACTGTGCCTGAAAAATGAGGCACGGGAGGATTACATGGCAAGAGACGTATCAGTTATAAAAACGCTTGAAAATGCGGATTATCATATGCATTCAACTTTTTCCGACGGAGTCCTTTCTCCGACGCAGCTTGTTGAAAGAGCAAAAGCAAACGGTATTAAAATAATGGCGCTTACAGATCATGACGGCGTCGGCGGCATAGCAGAGGCAAAAGAGGCAGGCAGGGCCTGCGGTGTTGAAGTCGTGGCAGGAATTGAATTTGCGGTCAGGACGAAGGAAGGCATAGGACTTCATATGCTGGGATACGATTTTGATGTCCGCAATGAAAAGCTCCTTGCAATGGTGGAGCGGACGCGAAAATACAGAGAAGAAAGAAACAAAGAGCTTATCGCGGTTCTTTGCGGTATGGGCTTTGAAATGACCATGGAGGAAGTAATTGCAGAGGGAGGCAGGGATTATGCCGGCAAGCCGAACATGGCGAGAGTAATGATGAAAAAAGGTTACATCAGAGAATGGAAAGAAGCCTTCAGCGAAAAAACATTTGAATCCCCGCAGGTGAAAAGCATCAAACGAAAAAAGCCCGAGGCGGGGGAGGTGCTTGATGTAATTCTTCAGGCCGGTGGGATTCCGGTGCTTGCGCATCCGGGAAAGATAAAAAGACTCGGCGAAAAGGAAAACGGCGAATTCTTTAAAAACGCGGAAAAGCTTGTGGTCGCTCTGAAGGCGCGGGGGCTTATGGGAATTGAATGTTTCCATACAGACCATACGAAGGAGGATGAAGAATTTTTCCGGGCACTTGCGGAAAAACTTGACCTTGTAATTACAAAGGGCTCGGATTTTCACGGATAGACTTTCATAAAAGGCCGGCTTGCAGCCTCTGAAAATGCGTTATTGCGGCCTATTTGTAAAAAAATAGAAAAAGTTGAAGTTAGTACTTGACAAAAAAGGAAAAATATTACATAATGTAATCACACCCGGGTATTGAGAAGACGAAAGGAGATTATATTATGGCATCAAATGAAAGGGACGAAGTAAGATTTGAAATTGTAGAAAAAATAGGAGTGCTGAATTCATATTCAAATGGCTGGAACAAGGAACTCAATCTTGTAGCCTGGAACGGAAATTCGGCAAAGTATGACCTGCGCGACTGGGATCCCAACCATGAGCATATGTCCAGAGGTATCACTCTTCACGCGCCGGAGGCACTGAAACTGGGCCTCCTGCTCGAGGAGCGAAAAAAAATTCTTGAAAAAGCGTGTTCAAATGCAGCAGCTGCAAATAACGGGGCGAGAGCCGCGTCAAAGGGCGACTCAAAAGAAGCCTCAAATGCAGTTGCGGCAGCGGCGTCCAGAGCGATTTCCGAGGCGGCCGTTGCGGAAGAATTCGCAGCAGTAAATTAGTCCTGTCATTTTCTGCCGGTGACGGCAGAGTTCCCTTTTGATATTCAGGCATTAAGCCTGCCTTTTAACAGTACAGGAATGAAAAACGAAAAACATGGTCCGTATATTCCCACGGCCGTGTTTTTTGTTTTATTTGCAGCAGTAATTATAAATTTTTAAAAATTTCCGCCATTTTGCAACAGAGGCCGTGAATGTGTTATAATGACCATGTATACGGTCTTTTGGATTATATCGGGGGCGTATTGGGACAATGAACTGATGATATTATTATAATATCCTTACAAATAAGGGGGAGCGGAAATGAAAGTCGATCTTATAAGAGAACCGCGCGCAAAGGCTGAAACAATTGAAGTTGCAGGCGGGACCAGCATAGAAGAATTATACAAAAAGTACGGTAAGGGACTGAAATATACAGTTCTTGCAGCAAGAATAGACTACAATAATGTCGATCTTCTTACAAAGATAGACAAGCCGTGCACCATATCTTTCCTTGATATGCGGGATCTTGCGGCAAATCTTATATATCAGCACAGTCTGTCACTTATATATCTTAAGGCTGTTTATGATGTGCTCGGTGAAGTTACCGTTGAAATACAAAATTCACTGAACAAAGGCCTTTATACGCATATCAAGCTTGCGGCGCCTGTCAAAATCAGTCAGGTTAAGCAGATTGAGGCCCGCATGTGGGAAATTGTCGAAGATGATATTCCTATCGTAAAGGAAATTATGCCGCTCAAAGACGGCGTTGAAATGCTCAAAAAAATGGGCAATCCGACAAAGGCGGAAATACTCAAAAGCTCCGGAAAAACTAAGGCAAAGTTTTATTCAATAGACGACTACAGAAATTATTTTTACGGTCTGATGGTTCCGTCTACCGGATATATAGACAAATTCGAACTTCGGAAATACAAAAAAGGTGTGCTCTTGAGATTTCCTCATCCTTCGAACCCTGCGGAGATACCGCCTTACATCGACGAGACAAGGCTTTATTCCGCTTTCAGTGAGGCAACAAAGTGGGGCAGACTTATGGGCGTAAATTTTGTGACGGACCTCAATCAGAAAGTGAGGGACGGCAGCTACAAGGAACTGATACAGCTTTCGGAGGCTCTTCACGAAAAGAAAATCGCCGAGATTGCAGACATGATTACAAAGAGAAGAAAGCGCATAATTCTTATTGCGGGGCCTTCTTCTTCGGGCAAGACCACATTTGCAAGAAGACTTTGCATTCAGCTTCGCGTCAACGGACTCAATCCTCTTTACATGGGTACGGACGATTATTTTGTGGAGCGCAAGGATACGCCGCGCGATGAAAACGGCGAGATGGACTTTGAAAATCTTGATGCAATGGATATAGAACTTTTTAACCGCAATATGAATGACCTGCTTGCGGGCAGGGAGGTCGACATGCCGACATTTGATTTTATGACGGGGACAAAGGTTTTCGGAAAGAGAGTGACAAGACTTGAGGAAGGCAGGCCGATTGTAATTGAAGGAATTCATGCCCTCAACAACGAAATGACAAAATTCCTTCCTGCTGACGAGAAATTCAAGATTTATATCAGCCCTCTTACGCAGCTGAATATCGATGCGCACAACCGTATTCCGACAACGGATGCGCGTATGCTCAGGCGTATGGTAAGGGATTTCAGATACAGAGGACATTCGGCTCAGGCAACTATTCAGAACTGGCCGAAGGTTAGACGCGGAGAAGACAAAAACATTTTTCCGTACAGCGGAGAGGCCGATGTCTTGTTCAATTCAGTTCACATTTACGAGCTTTCCGTTCTGAAAAAGTATGCGCAGCCGCTGCTTGAATCGATCAAACCGGATGAGCCGGAGTACAGTGAAGCCGTTCGCATGCTGAAATTCCTGAGATTCTTTGATATTATCGAAGATGACAGCATTATTGCAAACAACTCGATTATCAGGGAATTTATAGGCGGAAGCATATTTGTAAGCTGAAAATCAGACCTGAAAAGGGCATATACATATAAATAAATTCAATTAAAGGAAGAAAAGTATATTATGGGCGATAGAGTCAGGCTAAAAAAACCGGTGAGTATTCTGACAGCGGTTATGCTTTGTATGTCTGCTTTTGCAGGCTGCGGAGCACCACAGACCGCTTCGGGCAGCAAAATAAGTCTTGATGATGAAGAGTACCGTCTTATACAGGACGGTGACAATTACAAAGTGGAAATTCCGGACGGAAGACCAAGGGTGCCGCAGGTTCTCTGCGAAGATGCGGATGAGGTGTACCAGGCATATTTCAGTGACGGTCAGTCGGCTGCGGAGGCAGTTGTAAAAACCGGGGAGGATGTGTGCAAAATCGAATTTCACAAAAATCCGGAGCTTGGTTTTGTACTTCAGTATGATGACAGATATGTCTTCAAACCGAAAACATTCAAGGCGACATATTTCACTTCAAGCAATCCCGAAGTTGCGACGGTTGATGAAAACGGACTTATTACAATCGTGGGCGTAAGCGACGAGAGTGTTGTAATTACGGCAGGCTCGGGAATGGCCGAGGAGTATATGACAATTACAAAAACGGTGCGCGCGCCGATCAATGTCTACCTTCTGACAGGTCAGAGCAACGCTGCATATTTCTACGCCGAACCGGAGAATGCAACGATTACAAAGCAGGGAACGTCTTATCAGTATGATACTGTTGAAGGCGGCTGCAGGGTGCGGTCTCTCAACAAACCGGACGGAAGCATGCTTGTGGGAAGCATTGAGGCGAGCCTTTGCAAAACACTTTATGATATTATGGGTGAAAAAACCCTTATTATCAATGCCGGTATAAGCGGGCAGCCTATCAGAACATTCAAGCCTTTTGATGCGGATTCGTTCATTCAGGTCAACACAATTTGGCAGACTTCGACGGCGGAAGTGGCCTCGGAGGAATTTTCCTCGCATTTCGAGCCGCGTTTCAGGAGTTATATATGGATTCAGGGCGAAACCGACGACTGGACAAATTCGGACAGATACAAGAGTGATTTTCTGCAGCTTCACAAAGTTTTCAGATCACCGGATTATTTCAATCTTGATTACTGCTTTATGGTTATGGTGCGTTCGGTCTTCACAAGACCGTGTGAGGCACAGGAAGAACTTGCACAGGGCTATGAAGACATCATTATGGCCTCAAGGGCATCTCAGTATCTGACTATGGAGAACGGCGGCCTCAGGCACGACAATCTTCATTACGCGCAGGCGGGAGACAATATTCTTGGCGAAGATGCCGCAAAAGTTATAGCGGATGTATATATGTACGGCCTTGACAGTGTCCCGGAAGGAGAATAGTAAATGACAGCAAATGCGGCTGAAGAAATAAATGCCGGGAGATATACTTCCCGGCAGAAATCAACAATTGCCGTTGCAGTAGTGACTTCGCTTATTACAACCGTTATGGGCAGCTCGCTGAATCTTGCGATACCGTCAATAGGCGGGGAATTTCATGTGAGCGCGGGTATGATAGGCTGGGTAATAACCGGATACATGCTTGTGACGGCCACATGCTCTGTGCCTTTTGGCAGGCTTGCAGATCTGACTGACCGGAAAAAGGTCCTTGTTGTCGGTATAGCTATTTTTGCCTTTACATCACTTGCTGCCGTCTTTTGCGACAGCATGATGCTTCTGCTTGCCGCACGTATGCTTCAGGGCGTGGGAGCTGCAATGATTTTTGCGACAAATCATGCCATTCTTATAAGTGCATTTCCGGGAAATATGCGCGGAAGAGTGCTTGGATATGCACTGTCGGCGACTTACATCGGACTTTCCGCAGGACCTGTAATCGGCGGCATTTTTACGCATAATTTCGGCTGGAGATCGCTGTTTGTTTTTTCTTTTATCATAAGTACTTTTGTTCTTATAATTGCTGCAAAGGGTCTTGACCCGCAGCGCAGCCCGCAGGGCACATCACTGAACGCGGAAACGGCGGATGTGCCGGGAAATATTCTTTATATTGTTTCACTTACAATGCTGCTTTTCGGTCTTACCGAAATTAACAGGGGTATGTGGCCGGCGTTGCTTTCGCTGGCAGGATTTATACTGCTTGTTCTTTTTTTCAGGCATGAAATGCATACTGCAAGCCCGGTTGTTGATGTAAGACTCTTCAAAAGCAATATTGCCTATACACTCTCAAATATAGCAACACTTCTTAATTACGGTGCGACTTTTGCAATTACATACATGCTGTCGATATATTTTCAGGTCGTCAAAGGCATGGATTCGCAGACTGCAGGTTTTATTCTGATTACGACACCGCTTGTAATGGCTGTGCTGACACCTGCGGCGGGAAGACTTTCCGACAGAAAATCGCCATATATCATGGCCTCTGCAGGTATGGGCATCTGCGCACTGCCGCTTTTCTTTTATTGCTTCATTTCCAAAGATACATCAGTATGGATTATTATAATTGCGCTTCTTGTTGCGGGAATAGGCTTTGCCACTTTCTCTTCACCCAATACAAACGCGGTTCTCGGATGTGTCGACAGGGAATATTACGGTGTGGCTTCATCGCTTCTTGCCACAATGCGGACGATGGGACATACTCTGAGCATGGTTGCAATTACCGTTATTGTGACTATGAACATGGGCAGTCTTTCCCTTGCCGAAGCAGAGCCGGACACCCTTATTCATACAATGCATCAGGCATTTACGCTGTTTTCTCTTACCTGCGTTGCGGGTGTATTTATATCTCTAAAAAGAAATACCAATATCAAAAGAGAATAAAAACAACATTTCAAACAGAACGGAAAACGAAATTTCAAAAAAGAAAAAGAACATTTCAAAACAAAATAACAAGGAACTTTTCGTATTATTATTTGTCTAAACAGAAGATGTGTATTCAATAAACTAATTATTGCAGGGAGGGAAGTTTACTATGAAAAAGAAATTACTGGCGGCAGCCCTTATATTTGTGCTGGCAGCGTCTATGCTTTCAGGCTGCACGGAGCAGAAGCCGGCTGAAGAGCAGGTGCCGCAGGAACAGGAGCAGCAAAAGAGCACACTTCACTTTACGGCGGAGGAACTGCCGAAAATAGACGGTGCAACCGCACTGGCCCCGTATTATGAGGCAATGGCGGCAAAACTCCTTGACATGGATGTAAAAGATGCAAGGCAGTATGTTCAGTGCAACAGAACAGACGGAGCCTATGAAAATCTGATTTCGGGGAAAGTCGACATGATTTTCTGCTCAATGCCTTCAACAGAGCAGAAGCAGATGGCCGAAGATGCCGGCGTGGAATTTGAAACATTCCCTTTCCTTAACGGAGGCTTTGTATTTTTCGTCAATAAAGACAATCCCGTAGAAAGTCTTTCCGTGAAGCAGCTTCATGATATCTATTCCGGAAAGATTAAAAACTGGAAGGAGGTCGGAGGAAAAGACGTTGAGATTGTTCCTTTCCAGCGGCCTGATAACTCGGGAAGCCAGACCGGAATCTATAACTATGTAATTTCCGAAGACGAAATTATGGACGCGCCGACAGAAATGAAGATAGCCGATATGGGCGGCATAATAGACGCGGTTGCATCATATGACAATGCTGCGGGAGCCATAGGATATTCTTATTATTACTACGTTGCAAACATGCATTATTCTGACAAAATCAAGCTGGTGGCGATTGACGGAATACTTCCGGGGGACGACACTATTGCGGACGGGACTTATCCTTTGATTAACCCGTCGCTCGTAATTATCAATAAGGGAACGCCAAAGAACAGCCCTGTCAGAAAGGTTGTGGAATGGATACTCAGCGATGAGGGAAAGCAGGTAGCGAGGGAGAACGGATATGTGCCAAAGGAAGATTAGAAGAAAAACTTTGTGCCTTTTGACGCTGATACTGGCTGTCGCAATGCTCTTTTGCGGCTGTGATGCGGGGAAAACGCAGGCCGGGGAAGAAGCGCCAGAAAAAGCGGAAAACGGTAATGCTATTAATTCACCTGTCGAAATTTCATATCTCATACAGAATCCTATAGAAATTGACGACCAGTCGCTTTCGGACGATAACGGTGATTTTTCATACACTACCGTAAAAATTTCAGGACTTGCAGATACAGCGCTTCAGAAAAAAATAAACGAACGTCTGAAAAATGCGGTAAACGACATGAAGAACGCGGACCCTCCGGCATACCGCGGAATAAAAGCAAAACTCGGGGAAAATCCGAAGATTACCTCAGAATATGTGCATTCGGCCGTGGAATTTAATTCGAACAATATACTTTCGGTTTCGATAAGCAGAAATGCTTCATGCGGAGAGGGAGGCTTTTCCGAGATGAAGACACTCAATATCAATCTGGCTACGGGAGAAGATATTGCCCTTGGCGATCTTTTCTGCGATGATATTGATTATCTTGAGTATATCAATAAGGAATTTTACCGTCAGCTGAAGGATTCTAACAGCGACGAGGAAGACAGCTATGAAAGAAGCCTTTATTTCCTTCAGACGAAGCCTTTCGGGGGGATTTCGGAAAACCAGAAATACTATCTCAATGAGTACACCGGTGATGTTGTTCTTGTTATAGATCAGGATACTCCGGAATTTGATACGAACTGCACTTACGAGTTTGTAACTGTTCCGGTGGGGACAAATGCGGCTTATACAAAGAGGTTTATGTCCGATGAAAATATCTACAAATATGACGGTCCGGAAATTAAAAGGCTCATCAGTGCGAACCTTATGTCTGACATTATTGAAGATGATGCCGGGAATGTTGATGGCAGGGAAGACCTTGGATATACGGTTACCACACGTTATTCTTCAAAACTTCCGGAAGAACTCAAGGAGCGGATTAAAGCATACAACGCACCTACTTCCGATGGTATAGAAAAACTGAAAGAAATAGATTCGCTTTATGAACATGATGAAGAAAATGATACGTACGGCGGCTATGAAAGACGTGTATTTGCTGACAGCATAGGTGGTTTCTGGTACATCCAGGAAAGCGACTATATAGGAATTGGCGGTCTTATTTACGATCCCGAAGGAGATGCATACAACCAGCAGTTTACAAGCGTTGAAATTTCAAATCATCATACATACAATCCGAATACTTTAAAGGAAATGAAGCTTAAGGATATTTTCAAGTCGGGAACAGACGTCAAAAAGATCGTGACGGCCGCAATGCGAAAAGCAGTTGAGGAGAATGACGAGCTTAACGACAATGAACTTGACGATGCCGTATATGAGAACCTTTATGAGAACATAACGGGATTCTATCCTTCGATGGATTCCCTGATGCTTTCGTTCGGCGATATCGACAAGCTTCTTGATGAAAATCGGGTTTCTGCGGATGTTAAGTTTACCATAGGCTATACGATTGCTTCTCTTAAATATAAGAATCTCGGATGCGACAATCTGCTGATATTTGATTATTGAAAAGCAGGCCGCAATATAAGCGGGTAATCAACAAAAGATGCAGAGGCTTTGGGTTTAAAAATTAAAAATCCAAAGCCTCTGATTTTTTTGGGTTTCCGACATAAACCGGGAGAACCCCGACATAACCCGGGGGCCGCAACGGGGGGTTGAGCGAAAAACCGCTGCATGCCCCGGAATCCGCTCGGCCTCCGAAATCCGCCCGGGCCCCGAAATCTGCAAGTGCTCTTTTATTTTGCGCGCTTTTGTGATAAAATAAACAAATATATATTTAAAAATAAATTGGATTTACGGGGGAAATTGACTTGAGAAGATATTTAAATCCGGTAATGATACTTATTTTGGTTCTGCTTGTCGCAAACAGCATTCTTGACGGCAGATATTCAAATCCGGCAGACTGGCTGATGAGTATGATGTACATGCTTCCGGGCATTGTAATCGGCCTTTCCTTTCATGAGTTTGCGCATGCATTTACTGCATATAAGCTCGGTGACATGACGCCAAAGCTTCAGGGCAGAGTTACGATAAATCCGGCCGCGCATATTGATTCGCTGGGACTTATTGCACTTTTACTTGTCGGCTTCGGCTGGGGAAAGCCTGTGCAGATTGATGAATACCATTTCAGAAACAGGAGATTCTCGGAATTGCTCGTGGATATTTCGGGCGTGCTTATGAACCTTCTTGTTGCGGTTGTATTTACGATTATCCTTGCGCTGATGGCAAAAACAAATCACATAAGTGACGGTTTCACTGACAGCGTGCTTGTTATGATTGTCACTTCCGCCATTCAGATCAATCTTGTACTTATGGTATTTAACCTTTTGCCTGTCCCGCCTCTTGACGGCTTTAATATCATAGTAAATATATTCGGTCTTAGAAATACGGACTTTTACAATATGGTCTACAACAGAGGAATGTTTATACTTATTTTACTTATAGTGCTTGGCGTTACAGGCAGGATTATTTCGCCTCTCGTAACGAAAATGTACATGATTCTTTTGAGTGCTTTTGTGCTGTGATAAGGGTTATACAATCGGAGGAAAACGAATGTCAAACGCGAAAAACCTGATTCAGAAATGCGTAAAAAAACTGACCGAGGAAGGCGACAGGGGAAAAGCTCTTTATGATGTGATTTCATTTATAGGAGAAGAATTATCTGCAGACAGGGTCTATCTTTTCAGTACGAAATCCGGTGATGCAAGAGGAACGGCTTATGAATGGTGCATGCCGGGAGTGAAGCGTATCCTTGATGAATCTGCTGTCGTTCAGAAGGAAAACAGCAGGTACTGGAATAACTTTTCACTCAACAACAGAATCGCTTTTGTCGAAGATTTTTCAAAGCTGAAAGACGCCCGCAAAGAAGATATTGAACGCCTGAACTCATGGGGCATTCATTCTTTTGTGTTCTGCCGTTTCATATCCGAAGAAAATGTTATAGGATATATTCTTGTCGGAAACGCGAAATCCGATTATGACAGCGCATTGCTTGAAACACTTTTCATGATTATACAGGATGCACTTGTTGAAGATGATTTGCGCGGCAAAATCGACAGAATTTCAGGCGAACTGCTGATGCTGCGTGACAATATTCCGGGAGGCGTATGCAAGATTGCGCTTGATGCGAACTTTACGCTTCTTTACGCAAACGATGCATTTTTTGAAATTATCGGATATTCAAAAGAAAAACTGCAGGAAAGGGATTATTCAATAGCATCTGTTCTTGACGCGGCAGATGTTGAACGAATTTCAAATGTACTCCAGGAGGCACTAAAATCAGACGAGCGTTCCTTCAAGATGGAAGTAAGCATACACAGGGATAACGGCGAGCTGACCAAAATTGAGATTCTGGGCGAGCTGATGGCGGCAGGAAACGGCATTATAGGCAACTGTATTGTCTTTGACGTTACACACCGCGAACGCCGGGAACGTGAGCTTAAACTCAATCAGGAAAGTGTTGAGGCAATTATTAAGCATATTCCGAGTGACATATTCAGATACGATATCGAAAACGGGACTCTTACAAAATACGGTACGGAAAACAAGCTTTCGTTTTGTGAAACTATGTCAGGCCTTCCGGAAGCATTTCTTCATATGAAAAAATTCGGCGAGGAGTCGAGAAACAAGCTTTATCGCATGCTCCTTGATATAAAAGCCGGATCCGCAGAAGGAACCGTTGAAGTTGAAATGCGTAGCAAAAGCGGCAAAATCATATGGCTGTGCGTAAGCTACCATGTAATTACAACCGACGAAGGCGAGCCGGCATATGCAATAATTGCGGCAGATGATATTACATCGAGAAAGGAACTGGAAGACGCATATCTAAAAGAAGAAAAATTCAGGCAGGTCATGATGAGCCGCCTTGCACTCTTCTGCCAGATTAATCTTTCAAGGGACATTATCGAGCATTTTTACGGAAAATCTTTCGGCAGTATATCGGAAAAGTCATACACAAAGACTGCGGAAAAGGTCTGTGAATTAAAAATACACAAGGATGATGCTGAAAAATTCCGTTCGGCATTTGCAAGAGAGGCACTGCTTGCCGATTTTGAGATGGGCATCAAAAAAAGCGAGGTTGAATTCAGGTCTGCTCTTGTGGATGAGCGCTTTATCTGGACACATGTTTCGGTACATCTTGCAAAAGACCCGGGGAGCGGTGACATAAAAGCTTTTGTCTATGCAACCGATATTGACAGGGAAAAAAGAGAAAAGCTTGAACTGAGGGAAAAAGCTGCCAGAGATGACCTGACGGGAATTTTCAACAAGGCGCATGCCCGGGAGGAAATCGAAGCCTTTATTGCGGCGAACCGAAACGGGGCCGCGGGCGCAATGATACTTGTAAGCCTTGAAAATCTCAGCAAGGTTCATGAGACTTACGGCCATCATTTCAGCGACAAGGTGCTTGTTGATACGGCAAATTACATTGCGGGTTCAATGAGAGCCGATGACATAACGGGAACTCTCGGAGGCGACAAGTTTGTAATATTCATGAAGAATATATCGGATGCTTCCGCAGCAGCCGAAAAAGCGGCGCAGATATGCGTTTTCGCCGAAAGGCATTATACGGAGGAGCTCCGGGTATGGTGCAGTATAGGCATCAGTATTTATCCGAATGACGGAACGTCGTTTGCGGAGCTGCTTTCAAAGGCTGAATCCGGAAATTATGAGGCGATGCGTCAGGGAAAGAACAGATATGCTTTCTATAACCGCAGCCAGAAGGCGGCCTACAGTACGAAGCAGGTCCTTGACGAAAAACGCGAGCAGACTGTCGAAAATATGCGCAGGAAAAATATGCGTCGTGCAAATACCAGGAACATGATCTTCAGTTCCAGGGGCATTGTTGCAATTTACTTTATAATGGCAATCGCTTCGGTATTGTTTTTCGAACATATTGTTTCGGGAGTAAAAAGCGGCGGAATGCCGCAGGAAGCACTGTTTTCGGCGACGGTTTTCGCAATATCGCTTTTTGCCGTACCGGTCCTTATCATGAGCATATATGTCTGGTTCAGGCGCACCAAGCTCAGGGATGATGTCACGGGCAAAAACAACAAGACGTGCTTTATGAAAGAAGCACGCAAGCTTGTCCGTAATGACAGCAGGAGAAATTATATAATGGTCTTCTGCAATGTAGTCATGTTTACCCTGATAAATGATCAGTACGGGACAAAAGTGGGCGATGAGATACTCCGGAAGATACATGCAATTATCGATGAGTCGCTGGGAAAAGGCGAGACCTCGGGAAGGCTGCGCTCTGACAAATTCGGAATACTTATGATTTCCGAGAGTGATTCTGTAATTGAGCGAAGGCTTGAGGAAATCTCGGATGCGGCGGAACGTCTTTGCGACGGGGACGGCCTTTCCTACGGAATCAAACTTTCCTACGGAATATACAAAATTGTGGACACAAACATGGAAATTTCGGCAATGATTGATTATGCAAGCATTGCAATGGATTTGATTTCAAAGACGTCCAAGGTTGCATACGGTATATATGACAATAAGTACAAGCAGCAGATCCTGCGTGAGAAGGCAATGGAAAACAGAATGCGCGCCGCTCTTGCACATCATGATTTCCAGCTGTTTCTTCAGCCCAAATACAGAATAGCGGACGAAAGCCTTCATTCTGCGGAGGCTCTTGTCAGATGGAATGACAAGGACGAGGGCGTTATTATGCCGGACAGCTTTATCCCGCTTTTCGAAAGAAACGGTTTTATCGTTCAGCTTGATCTTTATATCTTCGAGGAGGTCTGCAAGACTATCCAGCGCTGGATCAGAGCAGGGCTGAGACCTGTGCCGGTGGCTGTCAATCTGTCGAGACAGAATCTTGATGTACCTGATTTTCTTGATGTATACAAGAAGATTCTGAGGGAATACGATATACCTCCGAGATATATTGAGTTTGAATTTACCGAAACGGTAGTATATGACCGTGCTGATATGCTTGAAAAGATAGTTGATGATATTCACGGCATGGGATGTATCTGCGCAATGGATGATTTCGGAAGCGGATACTCGTCTCTTAATATGCTTCAGCGTATTTCTGTCGATGTTCTGAAAATGGACTGCGCTTTCTTTACGGAAACCGGCTACGGAAACGGCAAAAACAGAAAGCTTGTAAGCAGCATAGTGAGCATGGCAAAGGCGCTCAAGCTTGAAACGGTTGCAGAGGGTGTTGAGAGCAGGGAACAGTTTGAATTCCTGAAGGAGCAGGGATGCGATTATGTGCAGGGATATGTTTTCTCACCGGCACTGTCGGTATCTGATTTTGAGCAGCTGAAATTCGGCAGAAACGTATAATTTTTCAGCTTGGATCTTATATTTAAGACAGGGCGTGTGAAAAATGAGATTTCATTTTTCACACACCCCGTCTTTTTTTAAATGCACAAAATCTATGCCTTATACAAAGGAAATATAGCTTGCAGGGCATAGATTTTGAGTGGAAAACAGATAATTTGTCTTCGGAACGGTTTGAGATATGACTTATACAAAAGAATAATGCTCCGAAGTCATACAGCAGGCTGCCCGAAAAGGCTCGAATCAAAAAAGGAACTGAAAAATATGCCTTGTGGAGCGAAGAAACTGCCGTCAAGGCATAAATTTCAAGCAGATGGCCCCGGGCACAGACACGGCACCGGACGAGCGCGACTACGCAGATGCGGCAGATTCCGGGTGCCGGCCCGGGCGCAGGCGAGTCCGGGGCAAAAAACTTTGCAAAAAAGGCTTGAAATTTCAACGTGCACGCGGTTTTGTTAGCACTCTTTCGTGGTGAGTGCCAAAAAAGTGTTTACTTTTTGGAACGGCAGGTATACAATCAGAATATAAGCAGCGGGCAGGGGAGAACCCGCGTTGAAAATCAGAAATAAACTCGTCAAATGAGAGGAGGCGACTGATATGAATATAGAAAAATTTACACAAAATGCACAGGCCGCTTTGATGGATTGCCAGAATCTTGCACTACAGCTCGGACATCAGCAGATTGAAGGCGAGCATCTTCATCTGGCTCTGATGCAGCAAAGCGACGGCCTTATTCCGAAACTGCTGGGAATTATGGAAGTCAATACGGCGGGCGTTATTGCCGAACTGAACACGGCTCTTGAAAAGCTGCCGAAGGTTGCGGGAGGCGGTGACAGCCTTTATACCTCCGGAAGAGTCTCGAGGCTTCTTATGGAGGCTGAAAAGCAGGCAGAGAATTTCAAAGACGATTATGTAAGCGTTGAACATATTTATCTGGCGCTTCTTGCGGAGAAAGGCACGGCTTCTGCCGATATTTTCAAACGTAACGGAATTACGGCGGACAAATTTCTGCAGGCACTCAGCAAGGTTCGGGGAAACCAGAGAGTAACAAGCCAGAATCCTGAGGATAATTACGACGCTTTGAATAAGTATGGGCGCGACCTTGTTGAAATGGCAAGAGAAGGCAAGCTTGACCCGGTTATCGGAAGAGATGCCGAAATACGGCATACCATTCAGATCCTTTCAAGGAGGACAAAGAACAATCCTGTGCTTATAGGTGAACCGGGCGTCGGTAAAACAGCCGTTGCGGAAGGACTGGCGCAGCGTATACTCAACGGGGACGTTCCAGAAGGACTGAGGGACAAAACTATTTTTGCGCTTGATATGGGTGCGCTGATTGCGGGCGCCAAATTTAGAGGCGAATTTGAAGAAAGACTGAAGGCTGTTCTGAATGAAATCGAAAAGTCGGAAGGGCGAATAATTCTTTTTATAGATGAGATTCACAATATTGTCGGAGCGGGAAGAACGGAAGGCTCCATGGATGCCGGAAATCTTCTGAAGCCTAAACTTGCAAGGGGTGAGCTTCACTGCATCGGTGCAACAACTCTTGACGAATACAGAAAATATATCGAAAAAGATGCAGCGCTTGAGAGAAGATTTCAGAAGGTCCTGATCGATCAGCCTACGGTTGAGGATACAATTTCCATTCTCAGAGGCCTCAAGGAACGCTTTGAAATTCATCACGGCGTGAGAATTACCGATGCCGCGCTGATTGCCTGCGCAACGTTGTCAGACAGATATATAAGTGACCGTTTTCTGCCTGACAAGGCGATAGACCTGATGGACGAAGCGGCCTCAAAGATACGTACCGAAATTGACAGCCTGCCGGCCGAGCTCGATGAGATTTCAAGGAAAATCATGCAGCTTGAAATTGAAAAGCAGGCACTTGGCAAAGAAAGTGACCACGCATCAAAAGCAAGGCTTTCAAATATAGAGAAAGAGCTTGCCGAGCTCAAGAGCGAGAATGCCGCCATGAGAGCACAGTGGGAAAGCGAAAAGAAGCTAATTACAGAGGCAAAAGCAACAAAGCAGGAGATAGAAAATGTAAGGCATCAGATTGAGGAAGCGGAGCGCCGCTACGACCTTGAAAAACTTGCACAGCTTAAGTACGGAACACTTCCGGCGCTTGAAAAACGGCTTGAAGACGAAAAACACAGGGCAAATTCCGGAGAGGAAAACCGCCTTTTGAAGGAAGAGGTTACTGCCGAAGAAATTGCGGAGGTCGTTTCAAAGTGGACCGGTATCCCGGTAAGCCGTCTTGTCGAATCGGAAAGAGAAAAACTGCTCAGACTTCCTGAGCTTCTTCACAGACGCGTTATAGGCCAGGACGAGGCGGTTGAGGCCGTATCGGAGGCTGTTCTGCGTGCAAGGGCGGGCCTTAAGGCACCGAACAGACCTATCGGCTCGTTTATTTTCCTGGGACCTACGGGTGTCGGCAAAACAGAGCTTGCAAAGGCTCTTTCGGAAGCACTTTTCGACTCGGAGAAAAACATGATTCGTATTGATATGTCCGAATATATGGAGAAGCATTCGGTATCAAGACTTGTGGGAGCGCCTCCGGGATATGTGGGCTATGATGAAGGCGGTCAGCTTACGGAAGCCGTAAGAAGAAAGCCTTACAGCGTAATACTTTTCGATGAGATAGAGAAGGCTCATCCGGATACTTTTAATATCCTGCTCCAGCTTCTTGATGACGGACGCCTGACGGACAATCAGGGACGTACTGTTGACTTTAAGAATACGATTGTTATTATGACGTCGAATATCGGAAGCTCATATCTGACGGAAAACATTTCCGAGGACGGAACGATTTCGCAGGATGTCAAAAACCGTGTTGAGGAAGAAATGAAAAAATACTTCAGACCGGAATTTATCAACAGAGTTGATGACACAGTTGTATTCTCAACACTTTCGGAAAATCAGATCGGAAGCATTATCGAACTTCTTACAACGGATATCAGAAAACGCCTTGCGGAGAAGGGCATCAGCCTGAAGATAACAGACGAAGCGCTCAAACTGATGGCGCGCGAAAGCTACACGCCGCTTTACGGTGCGCGTCCGGTCAAGAGATATCTGCAAAAGTATGCGGAAACAGAAATTGCGGGGATGATAATCAAAGGACAGGCAGGAGAGGGAGACACGATAATCATCGACGTTTCGGAAGGAAATCTTTCCTACAGTGTGGCATAGTTTAAGCGGCGCATGGAAGGTAAACTCTGATTTGACGACGGCAGTCCGCAGCCTGCTTTGCAGGCTGCAAGGCCGCATGCGGCAAAAGCTGCGCTCAAATCCAAAAGGGCACGCAGAACAAGCAGGACCAAAAACCGGTAAAACCCGCTGCAATCGTTGAGAAATCAACGATTGCAGCGGGTTCTTCTTTCTGCGTGCTTTTGCGGCGGAGTGCATGAGGCGCATGCGGCCGGGGCCCAATAAAAAGCGGCAAACCCGGGTTGCCGCTTTTTTCGGGCCCCGGACTGCCGCACAGATTGTATAAATCAGTATCCCAGTTCTTCGTTAATCAGAAATACCTCAATTCGGTCAGGAATAACCGAAAATCTTGTAGTAACGGTGTTTGCACAGATTGTCTGGCCGCTTGTCAGACATTCACCGCATCTGCCGGTTGCCGTACACGGAGTTTTCCTGCTGAGTCTTATGGCATTTGC
>JAILLO010000032.1 GCA_024693105.1 Clostridia bacterium
GCTGACCAAAAACGATTAGTTCTTACTATCATTTTTCTTATCAGTTTCGGCGTCCTTAATCCGATAATAGTCTTCCATATCAAGCGTAAACGTGACATGATCCTTTGCATTTCGAAGTCGTTCGAGCAAACAACAGGTCTCAACATGCCCCGTATGCGGGAACATATCTACCGGAGTTGCTTCAATAAAACTGTATCCGTTTGCCTCCAGATAAGCTATGTCTCGCGCAAGCGTTGCAGGGTCGCAGGAAACATATATAATTTTTCCGGGGGCTGCCGAAACAGCCGTTTCAAGGAGCTCGGTTTTGCATCCGCTGCGTGGCGGATCCAGGACTATTACATCGGGTTTTAAAGCATTTTCTGAACAAACATATTCATCATTTTCTTTACTTGAATTTTCAACCTTCATCCCCGGCATTATTTCTTTGCCCGAAAGTATATCCGGCAGCTTTTCTTCTGCCTTTCCGCACACAAACCAGGCGTTTGCAAGTCCGTTAATTACCGCATTTCTGTTCGCATCGGCAACAGCGCCTTTAATGCTTTCTATTCCTATGACCTTTCCCATTTTTTCAAAATCAGCCGTGCCGTATTTCTTCTTTGTCAGACGCCGCATTTCGTTTGCGCAGAAAATTCCTATAGTGCCGACTCCGCAATAAAGATCCAGCACCGTCTCATCGCCCTTCAGAGCGGCATAATCAAGAACCTTTTGATAAAGTTCTTTCATCTGCACAGGATTTACCTGATAAAAAGAAAGCGGTGAAATTTCAAATTCAAGCTGTAAAAATTTATCATCAGCATCCGAAACCGCACAGCTCATGCCGGCTTCGTTTCCGCTCACACTGCCTTTAAGCCTCACAACCTCGCGGATAACAGGACTTCCCGCAATCGTAATGCACTCATCACCCATTGCGGTTGAATCTTTTGTTTTATTGACATTAATAACAACGCTTTCAAGGGAGTAATACGTTCCGTCTTCGTACGGCGGAAGTTCCGCAACAGCATCATCAAGCATTTCCACAAGTTTTGCCGCATTGCCGATACCCTTGCCGTTGCAGACAAGTATCACCATTACTTCACCCGTACCGAAAGCCGTTTTTACCACAACCCTGCGCAAGAGCCCCTTCTCCCACTTCGGATCGTAAGCAATGATATTGTCGGATTTCACAAACCTGCGAAGCACATCTGCCACAGCCATTGCAGGCGGCGCCTGAAGCAAACATCTCTCACAATTAACGACGTCGTGAGACTTCCCGCGGTAAAAACCTATACTGCATTCGCCCAGATTTTCCATCACACCGCCCTTGCGCGTAATCAGACCGCCACAGCTGATTTGCATCTGCGCCTTATTTCTGTATGCCACAGGATCATCCATCCCAATAATAGGACGAATAAGCGCATTTTCAATTCCCGCAATCCTTGACATTTTGCTGCGCACCTGTTTTTCTTTGAGTTCAAGCTGCCCCTCATAATCAACTTCAGCAAGCATGCAGCCGCCGCATTCTCCGGCATAACCGCAGTGCTTCTCTCTTCGGTGTTCTGACGGCTTTGTAATTTTCAAAAGCTTCGCAAAGGCATAGTTCTTTTTCACCTTTGTAATCTCGGCTTCCACTTCGTCCCCCACAACAGCTCCACCGACAAAAACCACCAGTCCTTCTGTCCTTCCTATGCCCATTCCTTCGGAAGACATATCTTCTATGAATATATTGCAAATCTCGCCCTTTTCAATTGGCTTTACATTATTTTCCATTTTCAACTTCTTATCCTATCTATACAAGTGCTTTGTTTCTAATGTTTTTCAACCTTTTATCCCGTCACACACTCTCTGAGATTCATCGTACTTTAACACATCTGTGATTGTCTTATTCTTCAATAATCAGATAATTTCTGAGTTCTTCAACGGTTTTAAAATATATATCGAAATTTTCTTTCATGTAGTTTGTAATCTCGTCAAATTCATGCGACCAGCCGGCCGTAACAAAATCAACGCCGCAAAGCTTCGCCATATCGCCTCCGAGCTTCAGGTCGTCTACCATCACGCAATCCTGCGGTTTCATTCCAAGCTTCAGCATAATCTGCTCCATCGGATATGCAAAAGGCTTTCTCTGCTCAGGCGGAAGCTCCCAGCCGTACACAAGATCCGGCTTAACGCCGTTCTCCGCATAATGTCTGACTATTTCCGCCT
>JAILLO010000108.1 GCA_024693105.1 Clostridia bacterium
TGCAGTATAGCATCACTCAAACCTGCAGCCTTTGTATGTACCCTATTTCCGGCACTGTAATATTCTATGCACCCCACATTTTCCAAACTGCCTGCTATGGAGCCCTCCCCTCTAGCCAGCTGTAGTGCATTAGCAGTCAGATGCCCGGTAACATCCAAGTTGCCACCGTTTACCCTGACAAAGCCTTTGTCCTCTTCTGTGGCAGTTGCGGTCAGAGCATCAACCGCTACATCAGCATGCTCAATGCAGAGCAAACCGCCTGAGAAAGTAATATCTTCAAAATTGTAGCTGCCACCTTTTGTATCGTGGTTTGACAGTTTAATCATATTAGGTACAGTTGCATGCAGTTCGGACACATTCATCTCAGAACCCTGAGCATAAACTTCTACGGAACCATGACCGCCACTGAGGGCTCCTGTTGTAATATTAAGTGCATCCGCATTCACATTAACATCCGTAAAGTAAAGCTTTGCATCACCGTCATAAAAAATGTCGATGGAATCCGTATTCAAAGTCTGCGTATTAGAGTTCACACTTTTGAATGTCACATCGTTGGAACGGTTGCCTTCACATCCGGATTTGAATGCTCCGATGGTAGTATCGCCGTCCAAATAAACCTCCAATTTGTTTTGCCCCGGAAGGTAACTTTCAATCTGAAGATTTGGAAGATCCGCATTAGTCAAAGTGAGTTTGTAGGTATTAGCTTCTGCGCCGCTTTCAAATGATACTTCACTTGTCAGATTATTAGTTGCTATCTGCGTGGTTACATCATGCACATTAGTATCAAGAGTAAGCACAACTGTCTGTTCAGCGTCCGCATAGGCTGTATCTGCAAGTCCCGGGGTATATGCAAGCAAAAGCGCCAGCACCAGAATAAAGCAGATCAGCCGTGATTTGTTTTTTGCTGTGTTTGTCATTTTTTCTCCTTTCGATTTAAATCAAGTTACCAGGATACCGAACTCCGGGATAGGAGCTGAAGGGAATCGGGTAAAAAACGCTAATAGTCAGTATAACAATATTTTGAAAAAAATCAAGTGAAACCGGAACAGACATTTTGTGTGCATTGTACGCAAAACTCCGGGAATTGCGGACAAATGGCACAAGCACAGCAAAAGAAAAGAGCAACCTAAAATATGGCTGCTCTTTGGCATTCAGTCTGTGGCGGCTCTTAAAAACCGCTTTGATTGGTCATGAAATTGTAAATGTAATATCCTGTATGTCAGATGCGATTTTTAAAAAATGCTTCTGCCTGCTGAGGAAAGACGGCTGCCGAGAGAACATCCTCATCCTGACGGATGTACTGAGCAAATTCCTTTCTTGTCTTTTCAAGCTCCGGCTCAAGAAGGTCTGCAGGCCTGCAGGTAATCTGTTCCTCATCCTTGAGAATACGGGCTTTGATTTCGGGGTCCACAGGCTGAATGGTACGACCGTACATTCCTTTGACGAGCATTTTGATTTCCTTGGATACAATCTGATATCTGTTGCCGGTAATTACATTGAAAAAGGATTGTGTGCCTACCATCTGACTTGTCGGTGTAACAAGAGGCGGATAACCCAGTTCCTTGCGGACACGTGGTATTTCCCTCAGAACATCGCCGTATTTGTCAAGCGCACCTGCTTCACGAAGCTGTGCGAGCAAGTTTGAAATCATACCTCCCGGAATCTGACTTGTCAGGGCTTTTATATCCACCCACATGACTTTTGTCTGAAGCTTTCCTTCAGCGATATAATTGTCTCGTATAGGCCTGAAGTAGGAAGCAATCTTTCCGAGTGCATCAAGGTCGAGTCCGGTACTGTATTCGGAATTCTGAAGTGTTGCAACCATGGATTCTGTTGCCGGCTGCGAGGAACCGCCTCCAAAAGAGGAGATTGAGGTGTCTATAATGTCAACCCCGGCTTCGACAGCCTTGAGATATGTCATGTTACCGAGACCGTTTGTCGCATGCGTATGAATTTCAAGAGGAACAGATATTTTCTCCTTGATGGCTTTTACGAGTTTGTATGCAGTGAAAGGATCGAGAAGCCCTGCCATATCCTTGATGCAGATTGAATCAGAACCCATCTCTTCAAGTTCTTTTGCATAATCGGCAAAGACTTCGATTGTATGAACCGGACTTACTGTATAAGACATTGTGCCCTGAACATGTCCGCCGTATTTTTTAGTTGAATTTATGGCTTTTTCGAGGTTGCGTCCGTCATTGAGAGCATCGAAAATTCTTATAATGTCTATACCGTTTTCGATTGATTTTTTTACAAATTCATCTACGACATCGTCCGCATAATGCCTGTAACCTACGAGGTTCTGGCCGCGCAGAAGCATCTGGAGTTTCGTGTTTTTTACATTTTTTCTGATTATCCGAAGCCTTTCCCATGGATCTTCGTTCAGAAATCTGAGGCATGTATCAAAGGTTGCACCGCCCCATACTTCAAGTGCGTTATAACCGATATTGTCAAGAGCTTCAAGAACAGGAAGCATTTCGGAGGTCTTCATGCGTGTTGCAATCAGACTTTGC
>JAILLO010000015.1 GCA_024693105.1 Clostridia bacterium
TTCCGCCGCTTTTATTGTATTTTATTGCATTGTCGCAGAGATTATACAAAATACTGTAAAGCAGCTGCGGAATTGCCTTAAGCGGAGCGTCTGTGCCTTCCAGGCTGACATTCACATTGGCTGCGGAAGCCGAAACTTCAAGGCTGTCAACGGCATTTCTGGCAATTCTGAACAGGTCGCAGCTTTCCCATTTCATTTCGCTTCCGCCGTTATCCAACTTGGTAAGGTCGATAATATCCTCAACAAGTTTTGTCATGTTTGCGGCTTCTCCGCGGATTTTGCGCGCAAACGGCTTAATATCCTCATCCTTTACCATGCCGTTTTCAAGCAGTTCGGCATATCCGGAAATCGCATGAAGCGGAGTCTTCAGCTCATGCGACACATTTGCGGTAAACTCCTGGCGTATAAGTCCCGTCTTTTCAATCTGCTCCTGGTCTCTTTTCAGCTGATTCTGCTGCAGTGCAATACGCCTGAGAAGCATTTCTATTTCTTTATAATCTTCTTTTCCGTAATACTGTTCCGGATTGTCGAGGTCAATTTCATTAACAGGCTTTACGATTTTTCTTGCAAGACGTGAGGCCAGCACAAACGAAAGTGCAAAAGCAATTATAATTACAAGGCAGATCGGCTGTGCGAAGCCAAGAAGAAGTGTCCATACCGCCATCTGCACTATGGAAACCCTGAGTACCGAACCGTCGGAAAGGCGTTTTGCGGCATACATCTGCTTCTCTGCCAGTGTGCTTGAGTAACGCGCCGATTCACCGTAACCTGTTTCCAGGGCTTCTTTTACTTCCTCTCGTTTTAGATGGTTTTCCATGGTTCCCGGGTCGACTTCGTTGTCATAAATTACGCGCCCGTCGGAATTAATCCATGTAATTCTGTAGCCTTCCGTATCCAGCTTTTCAAGATATTTTTCTCCCGCATGTTCAACGCCCTGCGCGGCAAGCTCTGCCTCGTTTCCAAGCTGCTTCTTCTGAAGTGCCGTAAAATATTCGTAGGATATCCCCATAATGAAAACAAGTGACGCAAGAAATACAGAAAATGCAACAATCAGAATCGATTTGAAAATCTTACTGCTCATCTTTTTTCCTCCATCTTATATCCGACACCGCGTACGGTTTTGATCAAAGTTCCCTCCTTGTCAAGCTTTGTACGAAGTGTTCCTATATGTACGTCCACTGTCCTCGTTTCGCCGGCCATATCCATGCCCCAGACTGAAGAAAGCAGAAGTTCTCTTGTAAAAACTCTCCCCGGATTTTCCATAAACAGTTTGAGAAGCTCGTACTCTTTCAGTGTCAGCAATGCAGTCTCTCCGTTTACCGTAACAAGATGTCTGTTCTCGTCAAGTGAAATCCCTCCGTAATTAAGAGTCTTTGCAGGTTTGGGCGATACTCTTCTTAAAACGGCTTTGATACGTGAAACCATCTCCACCATCCCGAAAGGCTTTGCAAGATAATCATCCGCTCCCGAATCAAGACCTATGACCTTGTCATATTCGCTGTCTCTGGCTGTTGCCATAATAACGGGAATATCAGCCGTGACAGGGGATGAACGAAGTTTTTTCAGAATTGTAAGCCCATCTTCTCCCGGAAGCATAACATCAAGAATAACAAGCTCCGGTGCTTTCCTCTTCATTGCGGCCCAGAATCCGGCATCGCTTTCAAAGCCCTGCGCATCAAATCCGGAAGCCTTCAGCGTATACACCATCAGGTCTCTGATAGCGCTGTCATCTTCCACGCAATATATCATAATAACGCCCTCCCTTTCATGAAACAGCACAAATTATATTTTCATCATATACCCTTGCAAATACAATATACCTTTGAAATGTAAACCTCATAACCATTATAATGTAAAATCAATGTAAAATTTACAAAAAACGCGGCGGTCACATCCTTTTGTGTCCCGACGCGTTTTAAATCTCTTCTTTTCTCGTATATTCTATTTTTTCACCGAATTCTTGAGCTCGGCAATCCTGTTTAGTATTTCCGTTCTGCTGCTTTGACTTTCCTTACGCGGCCCCGCCTGAATCAAACCGTCCTCGCTGATGCCAAGCACGTTTTCGCCATTCTCGCGAAGTGCCTTCACGTAGGCAATTACTTCT
>JAILLO010000037.1 GCA_024693105.1 Clostridia bacterium
ATATTCCTCCTAACTGGGTGATTGGTTCAAATCCAGTTTAAAGGAATATCTGAGTTAAGGTAATGACTTTTTCATTAAACCGACCCAAAATGGTCAATTTAATCCGGCCGCGCCGTGGCTAAAAAGCCCCGACGCTAACACCCGGGAGTTATTCAAAAAAAAGAAGTTATATTTTCTGTCTGTATTTATCAGTTATAGTTTGTGTTTGTTTCAAAGGTAAGGCCGTTCGAAAGACGGTTACACAAAGCCAGATGCCTAAAAATTCTCTGAAAGCTTCAAGCTTTATTTCCGGCTCGAAAGTTTGAGGCTGATTTTTATTCATGGATGGAAGCTTAAGGATGAGACTTATGCAAATCATGTTACGTTAACTGACGGTCACGTTACTAAAGTTAAGCCTGAAGCAAAAGGTGAAACAATTAACCTTATTGCCGACTGGCAGGAGCATGCTAAGTACACAGTTTCTTATAATGCAAACGGCGGAAACGGTACGATGGATTCCCAGAATTCATATGTTGATGACTCTGTAAATGCAAAGACAAATGAATTTACGAAAGAACATCATGAATTTAGCGGCTGGAATACACAAGATGATGGAGCTGGAAATTCTTATAAAGAAGGTGAATACGAAGCAAGAGAAAATGTTTCCGACATGGAAAAGTGGACTGCAATCAAGCCTGATAAGAACTGGAATTAGTGTAAACGCTAAATCATCCGTACAATTAAAAAAGTTGAAGGGGTGCGATTTTTCGCACCCCTTTGCTGTTTATAATTTTCCTGTTTTGTTGTATATTTGATATAGAGGTTTTGAAAAATCCGGTACTTTTTCGAAAGGAGAAACAAAATGGAAGACAGACATCTTTATATTATCTGGACTAACGGAGATCCGATCACATCAGAACATATGGTACTTATGTATTCAACAAATGCATTGCTGAACGGCTGGTGGGACAAAGTAACTGTAGTTATGTGGGGCGCATCGCAGATAACGGCACTTGAAAATGAAGCCGTAAAAGTAAAAATTGAGGTTGCGAAGCAGGCAGGGGTTGAGTTTTCTTCATGTATTTCGTGTGCAATCAACCTTGGGATCAGAGAGAAGCTTGAAGCAGGCGGATATGAAGTTATCAGATGGGGCGAAAAGCTGAGCAAGCTGCTTCAGTCGGGCGCGCACGTGATAACAATCTGATAGCTTGACATTTTCAGACGTTTTAGAGAATATGGGAACTTCGGTTTACATAATATGATTACGGTAAAAATCTCTGACAAGTAACTAATTAATTACTAACTAACTAATTAACTAACTAACTGACTAACTAACTAACTGACCAGCATACTTCAGACAAACAGGAAGGAATTTCAATGAGAATTATAGCGGAACTTTTTCTGACCTTCGCAAAAATCGGGTTATTTACTTTTGGCGGCGGCTATGCCATGATTCCGATAATAGAAAACATCTGCATAGAAAAGAAAAGCTGGATTACTGGCGAGGATATGCTTGCGGTAACTGCGATTGCAGAGTCAACACCGGGCCCGATAGCAATCAACTGCGCCACATTTGTAGGCTTCAAAAAGAAGGGAATACCGGGTGCTGTTGCGGCAACACTGGGCGTTACGCTTCCGTCCTTTGTAATTATCTTCCTTATAGCCAATGTTCTTGATAATTTTCTTGAAATCACAATCGTTGCAAACGCTTTTAAAGGCATCAAATGTGCAGTTGGAGTTCTGATCCTCGGTGCAGCGTTAAAAATGACCGGAAAAATCAAGAAAAAACCGTTGCAGCTGACAATTCTTTTTGTCGCAACAACTGTTCTTTTGGCCGCAGAATTATTTTCGCTTCATTTCTCTTCGGTCGCGCTCATTGTTGCGGCGGCACTTTTGAGCCTTGCCGTTTCGGTAATCGGCGGAAAACCGGGAAAGGCGGGCGGCGAATTATGATGTATCTTGAACTTTTTGCAGGTTTCCTAAAAGTCGGCTGCTTTTCCTTCGGCGGAGCATACGCGGCGATTCCGATTATCCGTGATGTTGTATTTTCCTATGGATGGCTTAACGATGAAATGCTCTCGTATATGATTGCGGTAAGCGAAAGCACACCGGGACCTCTTATGGTAAATCTTGCAACATATATCGGCAGTTCACAGGGAGGTTTTCCGGGAGCGCTGCTGGCCACTTTTGCCGTAATTTTCCCCGCATTTCTTATTATGCTTATTGTGGCCGCACTTATGTCACGTGTTTCCGGAAATAAATATGCCGAAGCAGCGATGCAGGGGATAATTCCGTGCGTTACGGGTATGATTTTTGCCACAGGCTGCCGGATGATTGCAGGCAATATTTTTACTTCTTCATTTGGTATTAATGATATCCGCTTTGTAATTATCACAGTTTTGCTGGCCGTTTTGTACTTCTGTCCGGCCGCGGCTGTTAAAAAACGTATTTCACCGGTTATTCTTATTTTGATTTCAGGAATTTTGGGAATAATTATGTTTGGAATATAAGAAAAAATCACGTCAAGAGCGATTTACAGCAAATACAAAATAATAATATTAAATACAAATTTAATCTGCCATATGTATGTTTTTTTACAGTATAAATCACAATGCGGAAAAAATTTTACTTTAATTGATTAAAGTTTAACGTTTGTGACAGATTTGTGACCTAAAAACTGTATACTCACACATATAGATGGTAGATTTTCTTGTTTTTTAGTAAAAATACCGTCTGCAGTCAAGTGACTGCAGATATGTTTTTTTACATAAGGAAGTTTTTCTGTCAGTTATTATCCGTTATTGTTTTGTTTGTTTCAAAGGTAAGGCTGTTCGAAAGGCAGTTACACAAAGCCCGATGCCTAAAGAATCTTTCGGATCCGGTATGTTTTCCGTCAGCAAACCCGGATTTGATAAGGTTCCATGGTTGATTGGCTGCAGATTCTGACATTTACTATTATTACATTCACCGATGCTACAGTAAATGACTGATTCTATTATCAGATCGTTGAAGCAACAAATAATCATGATTATGAATCAAGAGCAAACGCTTATGATATGGAAAAGTGGACTGCACTTAAAGATGATAAGGTTTGGGAATAATAGCCGGGTTTTAAGAAAGGAGAATTTCTCCTGACGAAAAACTGAATATCAAACAAATAACAGGTCATCTGCCGGTTTTGGCAGGTGGCCTGTTTGAATATGGGTGGTCTTGAGGTGGTAATGCTATCAGTGCGCGAACGTATTTTCGGATATTTGAATTCGAAACAAATGTTCGAATTTCTGTTGACAAAGAACAAACATTCTGATATTATAATGCTACGAACAAATGTTCCAAAAGGCGACATGCTTTTGAGACAGGCTTTTGAAAAAGAGTACGGAGGTAGCATATGAATATCGGAGGAAAAACATACAAGATCAAATCAAGATTTCGTTTTACATTGTTTGTGGCATTGTTTCTTATTTTGAATATCATGGCTCTGAATACAATACTCGGACTCGACAATGCAAGCGGATTGACCAGATGTTCGTATACAACCGTGCAGGTTCAGACCGGAGATACGCTTTGGAGCATTGCTGAAACATATATGCCGGATGATATGGATGTCAGAGAAGCTGTTTACAAACTCGGACAGATCAACTCGGTATCGGCAGATACGTTGCAGGCCGGAATGGAACTTAAGATTCCGCAATACGACTGATTACGCAATTTACTACCCAAAAAATACAAACAGCCAAAACAGGTACGGCAAATTACAGAGTCAGACCTGTTTTTGGTTATTATGAGCTTTTTTATAATTTTTCTATAATTTCATACTTTTTTTCAAAGAATAAATGTTACCGCCAAAAGAAAAAATCGCTTAGAAACGAAAATAGAGGCTCGAAAAAACAATGAATGTCAGAGAATCTTTTGTTCGTATACAGATGCCGGAGGCTGACTCCGGAATAAGCCGGAATCATAGAGTATTCGAGAATTTAGCACAGAAGCAGGCATAACCGGAACAAAGATATCAGATATATGATATAAGGTATAAGATATAAGCTAATAAGATATAAGATATAAAAAATGCAGATACAGACGAACAGAAAAAAATATTCCCGATACAAAGGTCTGCAGATTTAGGGAAAATTCAAATACAGGTTGCAGAAACAGAAGATTGATGAAAGACCAAAATGTCTGAGGTGCAACTCGGCAGAATATTGAAGCAAATGAAGGTTGATCTCAGAAACAGCAGCCTGATGAAAAAACTGAAGGTCAGTTTCAGGAACAAACAATTGATGAAACATTTAAATGCTAATTGCAAAAATCACCGGATTTCACAATATATGCAACATATGCGTTCTTTGTGTTAAATCTGCTTTAACTATTCCCAAAATGAATATTTTAGGAATAGTTATAAATACGTACTTCTCTACCCTATAAAAAAACTCCCGTTGTTTACGGGAGTTTTTAAAAATGATAGTTTATTCCAATTTCTTTTAGTATAGCATTCGCAGTATGTCTCGATTTAATTTTCCCATCAACTGTTACTGATTTACCATTCGCAGGATTGTACCAAATATCATGATCTCCTTTACCGTGTCTTTTAAATTGGCATCCATTTTCTTTTAACATCTTTCGAACTATCTTTTCGTATTCCGCCATTATGCACACTCCATTGACTGAGTGCGATTGCACACATAACTAACTATACTTGCAGGTTTTTGGGAATTAAGTTCCAAAAGTTCAGGAATAGCATCATTTGCCCTTTCCATCAAAAGGTCCAGTGATTCGGATTCAAGAACTAAACCAATTATATCAGGGCTTGTTGCAATCCAAACTTTTGCCTCTTCGTCCCAGGTACAAAAGACTGAATAATTCATATCTACTCTTTCGTAATAACACCTCTAAATATATATTATTATACCATACAAAATCATGTCAGGTAAAATAATTAGGTATTACTTATTACTAACTGTTCTTTGCTTCAAATGCAAGCTTGTCAAGATATCCTTGCAAAATCAGAATTGCTGCCTGCTTGTCGATAACTTCTTTTCTTTTGCTTCTGCGCACATCAGCTTCAATCAGAATCTTTTCTGCCTGAACCGTAGTCAGGCGTTCGTCCTGAAAAACTATTGCTATATGCCCCATTCCGGAGCTTCTCATCTTGTTTTCCAGCATAGTTTTGAACTCATATACTTTTTCCGTCTGAGGACTGTCTGTGCCGTCAAGCCTCTTCGGTAAGCCGATTACAACAGTATCACAATCATATTCCCTGATATAATCCATCACTTTGCCGCAGTCTTTTCTGATGCCGACGCGCTGAATGGTAGTTACGCCCTGCCCTGTCAGAAGCAACGGATCGCTTACGGCAACACCTATTGTCTTGTCTCCTACATCAAGTGCAAGTTTGTTCATTATATTTGATTCCTCTCTCTTTTTTTAATTTACGCCTTGATTATATCACAGCCCGGAGCTTGCAGAAACTGATATACAAAAGTTAAAATGCATGATTCTCCTGCTGCCGGTCCTTTTGAATTCAAATCCAATCAAAAAACTATTTTTCAATCACAAAATATTCGCCTGATACATATTTTGCTGTCCATTTTTTATATTCGGAAGTTTTTTTGCCGGGGCATCCCTTTATCAGGTCTGTTAGAATCTCGGTAGCTGCTGCAGACGGTCTGAATTTCCTCCTGATTTGTTCAGATATTTCTTCATAACCCGTATAAGCTCCGCAAAAACATCCTGCCACAAAGCCCTCAAAGGTTCCTGAAATCCCACCGTCATTTGCCTCAGACAGAGTGTTTTCAAAGCTTCCGTCATATCGCACAAAATAAAACAAAGCAATACAAAGAATTGCAAGTGCATCAGGCGCCGAAATTTCAGAAAAACTGATATTTGATTCGGAAAGAACCGAAACGGCATCAGAATCAGGCACAATTGCAGCGTTTCTTTCTGCAAGAGAAACAGCTTTGGTGACCTTTTTCCTCACCTTTTCAAATCCTTCCAAATCCGAAAAAGCATTTTCGAGTATCGAAAGACTTTCCTTTATGAGGACGGTGATATTCTGCTTGTCTTTCTTTGTAATAAGATAGATAATACAGCCGGCAAGCGCTCCGGAAAGGAATCCCGTTTCATGGCCGTGAGTTGCGGAAGCTGCATCTGCGCAAAGCCTGCAAACCGCCTCAGGATCCTCAAAAAATTCCGAAGCCCAAAGACCTGTAGCAATTCCCGAAGCCAGACAGACATAGCCTGCAGAAGTGTTGTATTTTCTGTACGGATTGCCCGGATTAGGAAAACAGGATGCGTTAAGCGCCGTTAAATCTGTATTTTCGTGCTTTTGCATGAACTGCGGCTGATTTGTCAGCCAGGCATTTGTTCTTTCAAAATCATCATAACAGTCGCAGCATTTAATTCCCTGCCTCTTTGCATAATCACGAAATGCTTCCAGAATGAACTTCGCCGGATTTCCGGCAGCCTTTTTTTCTTTAAGGCATGTTTCATATATAAGAAGTCCGTTAAGTGCAATAAGAAAATGCTGCATCATATCGGTGCTTCCTGCTTCTGCGCCGAGGAAACAACCTGCCGTTTTTTCAAAGCGTATGTAATTACGTGAAATATTCTCCATAGAACTGCCCTTTTCTTTGCACCGGTTTTCTCATGAAAAAGGACCGCAACAAAAGTCACGGTCCGAAAAATATCTTTGTTTAAAAGCTGTTGATTCACTCTTCAAAAACAAATCCCGGAACAATTATTTGCCCAAAAACGATCTGAGAAGCTCCTCAACCAAATCATCACGTTCAATATGCCTGATAATATTTCTGGCATTGTTGTGGCTTGTGATGTACGAAGGGTCACCGGACAGGATATATCCGACCATTTGATCTATGGAATTGTAACCCTTTTCTTCCAAAGCGTTGTAAACAGTCTTTAAAATATCTTCTGTTGTCTTTTGTTCACTCTGTTCTGTACTTGTGAACATGATTGTTTTTCTATCCATAAACCTCACCTTCCTTTGTTAGCATTATACACATAAGAATGAATATTCACAACAATTGAAGAGAAGATTTAATATTGTTGTAATAATTAACAATAAAAAATCAAAACCCGGAGGCATTCTCCGGGCTAAAATCTGAAAAATTACTTAAAGCAGTGTTTCTGCAACGGCAAAGGCATCCGGAATCTTTGATGCATCCTTTGCGCCGGCCTGTGCCATATCGGCTTTTCCGCCGCCGCCGCCTCCGCATGCTGCAGCAATCTGTTTAATCATATTGCCTGCATGGTATCCTTTTTCAAGCAGATCGTCTGTAAGAGAAACCATAAATGTAACCTTCGGACCGTTTGTTGCGGCAAATACCATTGCAATACCCTTGTTGTTCTTCTTGATATCATCTGAAAGAGCTCTGAGTTCATTGATATTTGCATCTTCAAACAGCTTCGTTACAAGTCTGACACCGTTGATTTCCTTTGCCGAAGAAATCATGCTGTCAAGCTCGCCGCCCATAGCTGCCTTCTTGATTTCTTCAAGCTCTTTCTTGAGGCTTTTGAGTTCTTCGCTCATTGAAGAAATCTTTCCAATCAGAAGTGAAGGCGTTGATTTAACTGTTTCGGCAGCCTCTGTAATAACAGCCTCAGCTTCTTTTGCCTTCTTCAGTATGCCTGTTCCGGTCAGCGCTTCTATTCTTCTGACACCTGCGGCAACGCCGGCTTCGGATACAATCTTAAATGCACCGATCTGTCCTGAGTTTGCAACATGTGTACCTCCGCAGAGTTCCTTTGAACAGCTGCCGACTGAAACAACCCTTACCGTATCGCCGTATTTTTCACCGAAGAGTGCAGTTGCGCCTGTCTTTGAAGCAGCTTCCATGCTCATGACATCAGTTGAAACAGGAAGGAATTTAAGAATGTTTTCGTTGACAATTTCCTCAACCTTTTCAAGCTGCTGCGGCGTTACTGCCTCAAAATGCGAAAAGTCAAATCTGAGTCCCGCAGAAGTTACGCTTGAACCTGCCTGTGCGACATGTTCGCCTAAAACACTGCGAAGTGCTGCATGAAGAAGATGTGTTGCCGTATGATTTCTTGCTGTTGCGTTTCTGTTTGTTTCGTTAATTACGGCATTAACTTCATCGCCGACCTTGAGCTCGCCCTTCTTTACTGTAACAGTATGGGCAAAAACTCCCTTTTGCTTTGAAACGGCCTTAACTTCAGCTTCAAATGAAGCATTGCAAAGAATGCCTGTATCTCCTGCCTGACCGCCGGATTCTGCGTAGAAAGGAGTTTTGTCAAGAACTACAACTGCAGTTGCACCCTCTCCCACAAATTCGGTCTTTTCACCGCCTGCGGCAATTGCCTGAACCTTTGCGGAAGCTTCGTGTTTTTCGTATCCGACAAATTCGGTCTCCTTGTCAAAGAGTGCGCCCTCGCCCTGCTTCCAGCCTTCTGTATCGGCATTCTTTCTTGCGGATCTTGCCATTTCCTTCTGCTTCTGCATGTTTTCGTTGAAGCCGTCGATATCCGCCTTGCAGCCGTTTTCTTCAAGAATTTCTTCAGTAAGCTCAAGCGGGAATCCGTAAGTATCGTAAAGCTTGAAGACCTTTTCACCGGAAAGAACGTCTTTTCCTTCCTTCTTAAGCTCTTCAACATATTCTGCAATAATATTTGTGCCCTGATCGATTGTTGAAGCGAACTTTTCTTCTTCAATGCTGAGAATTTTTTTGATATAATCGCTCTTTTCAACAAGTTCAGGATATGCGTCTCCGGAAACTTCAATAACCTTCTGACAAAGTTCCGGCATGAAAGAACCTTTAATGCCGAGAAGCTTTCCGTGTCTTGCCGCACGGCGCAGAAGTCTTCTTAATACATAGCCTCTTCCCTCGTTTGAAGGAATAATGCCGTCGCTGATCATGAATGTAACCGATCTGATATGGTCGGTTATAATACGGATGGAAACATCTGTCGGCGCTTTGCCGTCACAGTATTTAACTCCACATTTTTCAACAACTGCATTGAGAATATGTCTGATTGTATCAATATCAAAGATGGAATCAACACCCTGCATGATACATGCAAGTCTTTCAAGTCCCATTCCGGTGTCAATGTTTGGATGTGCCAGAGGTGTGTAATTATCGTTTTCGTCTCTGTTAAACTGAGTAAATACATGATTCCAGAACTCGATGTATCTGTCACAGTCGCATCCCGGTTTGCAATCAGGATTGTCACAGCCGTATTCAGGTCCTCTGTCAAAATATATTTCCGAACAAGGTCCGCAAGGGCCCGTTCCGATTTCCCAGAAGTTATCTTCCTTGCCAAGGCGCACGATATGCGAAGGATCGATTCCCACAACATCGGTCCAGATTTTGTAGGCTTCGTCATCGTCTGTATAAATAGTTGCCCAAATCTTGTCTACAGGCATTTCCATAACCTTTGTGATGAATTCCCATCCCCATTTCAAAGACTCTGTTTTGAAATAGTCGCCGAAGGAGAATGAACCCATCATTTCAAAGAATGTGCCGTGTCTTGCAGTATATCCAACATTGTCAATATCGCCTGTTCTGATGCACTTCTGGCATGTTGTCATTCTCTTGCTTGGTGGAGTTTCCGCCCCGGAAAAATAAGGCTTAAGTGGTGCCATTCCGCTGTTGATAATGAGCAGACTTTTGTCCTTCTCAGGCACAAGAGAAAAGCTCTTTCTTCTGTAATGCTCCTTGCTCTGATAAAAGCTCAGAAACCTTTCACGTATTTCGTTTAATCCTAATTTTTCCATATATTAATTCCTCCAAAATGACATAACAATTAACCTAATCATTTTAACACATAATATTCCAAATCACAAAGCATATTTGTGTATACATGAGCAAAACGAACATGTATACAAGAAAGGTAATTACAGGGCATGCACTGATAAGAAGAGGCACGGTAATTACGCACTACCACATAATAATCGCACGCACAGGACATACCGGCGCACAGTAGCCGCAGGTAAGGCATTTGGAAGGATTTACAACGGCTCCTTTGTAATTATGAAGCGTTATGGCACCGTTGGGACATCGCGCAACGCACGCTCCGCAGCCTTCACAGTTGCCTTCTTCTATATGAATACGCTTGTAGCTTACATCGGGCGCAAAATCCTTTGGAAGCCTGCCTGCCATATAGTCAAAAATCATATCGACTTCCGGCCTTTTACCGAAGCCTATCATAGTGGCATCGACGCCTTCAAGCCCGAAAACATAATCAAGCGCCTTTGAATAACTGCCCGTCAGATTTCCGCCTCCGAAAACCTTCATGGTGAAGACACCCTTCCCCGCTTTCGAACACTTGAGAATTGCATCTGCCATCTCGTCGCAGCTGCCGCTTTCGGTTCCTTTTCTGATACCGAGACTTTTGAAATTTATAAGAGGAAATACGACATCGCATTCGGGAACCTTCGCCATACCGTCCGTAACATCAATATGATGCGTTGAAACACCCATAGCTCTTATAATTCCCTTCGCTTTGGCATCAAGAAGAACTTCCCAGGCTCCGCTCCTGAAACGGAAATCTCGCATTGAGCGCACCTCGTGAAGAAGAAAGATATCTATAACATCACGGTCGAGCTCGCGCCTTGCCTCTTCAATTGCCCTTTGCATATCGCTTCTGCTGCCGCTGAGACATTTTGAAACGATTACGGGATTGAAATTCGTACCCTTAAGCGCTTCCCTTATATATGGATATGTCCTGTAATACTGCGCCGTATCGAGAAAATTTATGCCTCTTTCAAGGGCGTATCTGATCACATCGGCACCGTCTTCAAGAGGAAGATCGAGCTGAGTACGTCCGACCGTCAAAACACCGAAACCGACTTTGCTTACCTCTATACCCGTATTTCCGAGTTTTGTGCATGGCATCTCGTTTGTCATTCTATAAACCCGCCTCCGATAACAAGATCATCATCATAAAAAACTATCGACTGTCCGGGCGTTTTGGCCCGCTGCGCAACATCAAAAACAGCTTTTACAAGTCCGTTTTCAAGCCTTGTAATAACGGCATCAGAAGGCTTTGCGGCATATCTTATCTTTGCCTTTACACGCATTCCTTCGTAGATTCGCGGAAGTCCCTTTTCATTCTCAAAGCCGGTGAAAAAATTGCCGGATGAAATCACTTCACAGCCAAAGAGGTCTTCATTGTCTGCGAGTATTACCTCGTTTGTTTCACTCCTTATTTCAGTAACAAAAACAGGCCTTCCAAACGTAATTCCAAGTCCCTTTCTCTGCCCGACAGTATAATTTAAAATGCCTTTGTGCTTTCCGAGAACATTCCCGTCTTTGTCGAGAAAATTGCCACACGGCTTTTCAAATCCATGTCTTTTCAGATAGTTCACATAGCCCTCATCATCCGAAATAAAGCAGATTTCCTGGCTGTCTGCGGCTTCGCTGTTTGAAAGGCTGTGCTGTCTTGCAAGTCCTCTTACCGACTCTTTGGATTCATATTCGCCAAGAGGCAGTATAAGCCTTGAGAGCACACTTTGAGGAAGTCTGTAGAGCATATAAGACTGGTCCTTTTTTTCACTTTTGGCACGTCTTACAAAATAACCGGCTCCGTTTTGAGCATCCGAAAAAGCTTCAGAATCCGGAAGCTCTTTCGCATCACCCTCATTTAACCTTTTAATCCTTGCGTAATGACCTGTCGCAATATAATACGCACCGGCAGCGTCAGCAGCTTCTGTAAGAAGTCTGAATTTAACCGTCGGATTGCAGATAATGCATGGATTTGGCGTGCGCCCCTTCATATATTCGCTGCAAAAGTTACGGATAACCGTTTTTTCAAAGTCTTCGGCAGCATTTCTGTAAATAAGCTCAATGCCAAGCTGCTCCGCCGCTTTCTCCGCGGCCTTTCTTCCCTGCGAAATCCCGTTTGCTTCAGAAGTCTCAAAATAAAGACCGGTTACTTCAAAACCTTTTTCTTTCAATAATAAAGCAGCGGTTGTACTGTCTACACCGCCGCTTAAACCCAATATGACTTTCTTTTTCGAAAGATTCGTATCGTTCATATAATGCCCTTCCCGTGTAATGATTTAGGCTTCTTCATGTCCTTCTTCGTCATCATCCGCATTCGGATCAAAACCTTCAAGTCCCTTGTAAGTCTTGCCGTGCTTCTGTGCATAATCATAAATAGCGCATTTGATGGCATGGTCTGCAAGAACAGAGCAGTGAACTTTCACAGGCGGAAGTCCGCCGAGCTCGTCGATAATCTGCTTGTTTGTAACCTCAAGAGCCTCATCGATTGTCTTTCCGATAATCATTTCAGTTGCCATGCTTGAAGAAGCAATAGCTGAACCACAGCCGAAAGTTTTGAATTTTGCATCCGTAATTTTGTCGCTGTCATCAACCTTGATTGTAATCTGCATCATATCACCGCAGACAGGGCTTCCGTATGTACCCTTTCCGTCAGGATTTTCGATTTCTCCGACATTTCTCGGATTCATAAAATGTTCCATAACTGTATCATTGTAAAGTCCCATGTTCTACCATCCTTTCCCTTTTGAAACAGATGAAATTTCTCTGAGTTTTGCAACTATCTGTTTCAATTCTGTTACTACATAGTCGATATCGTCTCTTGTAGTAAAATCACCGATTGTAAATCTGACTGTTCCGTGGATTCTTTCAACAGGAATGCCCATTGCACTGAGAACATGCGACGGTGTAAGCGATGCCGAAGAACATGCCGAACCTGTTGAAACGGAGATGCCCTTGCTGTCAAGAAGCAGCAGGATGGATTCACCCTCGATATATTCAAATGTTATATTTGCATTTCCCGGATGTCTGTGATCCATATTTCCGTTCACATAGATATCCGGAATATTTTTCTTCACTTCATCGATGAAATAATTTCTGAGTGCCGAAACACTTTCGATATGATGTGCAAGATCTCTCTTTGCAATCTCGGCAGCTTTTCCGAAGCCAACGATACCCGCAAGGTTTTCTGTTCCTGCTCTTCTCTTTGATTCCTGAGCACCTCCGTGGATATAATTTGAAATCTTTGCGCCTTTTCTGATATAGATGGCACCGATTCCCTTCGGTCCGTAAATCTTGTGTGAAGACATGGACATGAAATCAATTCCGAGCTTGTGTACATCAATATCTACATTTCCCAGAGCCTGAACAGCGTCTGTATGGAAAAGAATGCCGTGCTTCTTTGCGATTGCCGCACATTCTGCTATCGGTTCGATAGTTCCGACTTCGTTGTTTACAAACATGATGCTGATAAGAACAGTCTTGTCTGTAATTGCTGCCTCAAGAGCTGCCGGATCTACTGTACCGTCCGGACAGACATCAAGATATGTAACATCAATACCGTGTTTTTCAAGAAATTCGCACGAATGAAGTATTGCATGATGTTCAATCTTCGTTGTAATAATGTGATTTCCTTTTGCTTTGAGAGCATCGGCAACACCGAAAAGTGTCCAGTTGTCGGATTCCGTTCCGCCTGCAGTGAAGAAAACTTCATTGTCATCTGCGCCGATCAGATCGGCAACCTGATGTCTTGCTTTTGAAACGGCGCTTTTGGCTGTCAGTCCCAAAGTATATAAACTTGAAGGATTTCCGTAAATTTCAGTGAAATAAGGAAGCATTTCCTTTAGTACTTCTTCTTTCACCGGCGTAGTAGCCGAATAGTCCATATATACCTGTCGCATATTGTACTCCTTTGAATAATCGATTTGTCAAAACGCCATAGCGTCTCAACAGTATCTATATACCAACATTACCGCCTGAATAAACATATTTTTTTAAAAAAATATCAGTCATCCACGATTTCGATATTTTCAAGCTGTGCCTTGAAGCTTTCGCGAAAACGCGCAAGATATTCCTGGCGGAGTGAATGCTGCTCTGACTTTTCTTCCTGTGTCAGACCTTCGTTTTTCGATTTTCTGGCAAGTGTATTGATTCGATCGATTTTTTCTTTGCTAAGCATAATCCGTTCCTTTCAATTTTTTTCAATATGAAGAAGCCCGCGTATCCTGTTCATTTTCAGATAAGCTGCCGCTTCTGTAATAAAAGCCGAATTTGAAGGCACCTTCTCTACGGAAGAGCATGTCCGGCATCCGCTTCTTACGGCAGTCCTTATGGAACGCTCCACAGCTGCCGCGCCTGTTTTGAAATGTTTTGCTATGCACGGATAAACTTCCTTTGTAATAAACACCTTTCTGTCGCCGTATCCAAGAGTAAGAACAATGGCATACATCAAATAATCATATCCGCAAAGATGCCTTGAAATCCCCCTTGAATCAAGGAAAACGCAGGCATCAAGAAGCTCTTCCTCACAGCCTTCAAATAATGTATTTTTTTCCTCATTTTTGCTTTCCGGTTCGTATGAAACCAACACTTCTATCTTATCCTTTTTTTCAAAAATATCAAGACCGTTATGCAACAAAAATCCCCCATTTTTCAATAATTCTCACCTGTATTTTATACAGTTATGAAATCTTTCAGTTTTTCAAATGTTTTATCGCCTATTCCGCTTACGTTTTTCAAATCCTCAATCTTTGAAAATCTGCCGTTTGAAGTTCTGTAATTTATGATCTTTTCGGCAGTTGACGGCCCTACTCCGCTTAGAGACTGAAGCTGCCCGCTGTCTGCCGAATTTATGTTTACTTTTGAGCCGTTGCTGTAACTTCCCGCATCGTAACTGCCTTCGCCGCCCGTTATCCCGTAATTACCGTAATTACCGTAAGACTGTATGCCATAAGCGTCGGCAGGCATATTCATTGTTTCATCAAACGAAGGTATTATAAGCTTGACACCGTCTGAAAGCTCTTGAGCAAGATTTAAAACCGAAGTATCGGCACCCGCCGCTTTTCCGCCTGCCGCTTCGATTGCCTCATAAACCCTTGCACCGCAGGAAAGCTTCACAATTCCCGGCTTTTTCACACAGCCGCAGACATCAACTATAATTTCACCCGCCTGTGCCGAAAACTCATCCTCCGAAGCATCACCTGTCTCTTTTTTCTCATTTTCAAGCTGCGCGGCAAGAAGCTGCTGCCTGAGAAGCTCCGCATCCTCCTTCTTTTTTTCATATGCGTTAAACGTTGTAATTCCGGCCGACAGGATAATTATAACCACGACGGCAATGACCGCAGAAATTTTCTTGTTGTTTCTGATTTTCTCCTGAAGCATGATACTGATTTCTTCTATTTTTCCCATACTCTTTCACTCCCTCTTTGAATCTGTATACCGTAACAGTATTATGTAAATCTATTCCCATATTTTGTAATTACCATAATATTACATCTGTTTGGAGGGCGTGTCAATTTATTTTTTGTAAGAAAATGGAAACTGCCATAAATTATACTTATGGCAGTTTTAAAAAATTATATTATAAATTTTTATCGGTGCTTACAAATCCCCTTCTATAAATGCTTTCCAGGTTTTCCAGCCTTTTCGGTCTCTCCTGATTCTGCGGATGCCGTCAACTGTTTCCATTCCCCAGCATACGGCATTTGCTCCGCTTGACGAAGGAAGCTGCGTTGCTTTTATATCCGGAAAATATCTGCAAAAGGCATTATATCCTACCGAACCTGTCACTCCGATTCTTTCAATGCCCGGATGCTCCTGCAGGAATTCGGGGATTTTATTCGGTACCGGCTCTGCAATATCAGAATCATTGCTCGTTCGTTTTCCTGTTTTATCCTCTCTGATCCCTGATTCGAAAACGTCCCACAGCGCAACTTTTGCAAGCCTTACGACATCCCCGGCCTCGGCAATATTTGTAGGTCTTTTCCCGCATCCGGTATATTCCATAAAAAATTTCCAGAAATAATTGCCTTTATCAGCATAATAAAACCCCTCCTCCAGAGATTTTCTGCCCGGCAAAGTACCCAGAATCAGGACCTTCGAATCGTTAAATACAATCGGTTTAAAATCTTTTATTCGTTCGTTCATAATAAGTAATTCTATTCGTATTCAAATATCTTATCAAGTGTTTTTTCCATATCTTTGATAAGATTCACAACTAATGCATTGCCCATCATAAAGCGCCGCTTGTTTATTGGCATCTCAATTATTTTTCCATTAACAATACAGTTTTTTGTGTGCCCTGTGGGAAATCCTTGGATACGTTCTGTTTCTTCTGCTGTAAGCAGTCTGATTCTGCCACTTAACTTATCTTTTACGATATGTGTTGTTCTACTAAAAGCACCTTCGGAAGTAAGCATTGTTCTTGCCGGTTTATCATAAGAATCAATCATTGGAACCGGGCCTTCCGCAAAGATGTATTCATGCCCATTTTTAGCTTTTCTTGGAAGTTTTTTTGCGCCTTTAATATATTGCCATGTTTGACGAACTTCTTTGGGGAGTTTTCCATTTGACTCGTCACTATGTTTCACTTCCGGATTAGTATAATAAAGCCTATCTTCAGGAATAAAATAGTTTTCATCCACCATATCATTGTCCATAATATCGCCTAATGTTATTTGCTCGCCATTGTAATTAGGTATGGTTTTAATTGTATATATAATACCATTATGCATCACTCCTGAATTTTCAAATAGGAATTTAAAGTTTGCTGATAAGTCACCAATATTTTCCGGTAATTTTATATTTTTAATATTGGATGTATTATCTACATTAACAGGAAATGTTGATGCAAAAAATCCATTCTCGAAAATTTGTTTTTTTATACTATAACAAAGCAAATCATCTGTGTCTTGATTGTCTAAATGATTGTTTGCAGACATTGTATTAGCATATTTCGTATTATTTTTATAGGCAAAAATAAATGTTCTGCGCCTTCTTTGTTGATATCCGTATTCAGCAGCGTTTATAACACGCCATTCGACTATATATCCCTCATCGCGAAAACAAGCAAGCATTATACCAAAATCTCTTCCGCGTTGGCTTGCAGGAGACTTAAGAAGACGATCTACATTCTCTAACAAAACAAAAGGAGGTTTCTTTTCTTCGAGAATGTCTCTAATAGACCACCAAAGAATGCCTTTCTTACCCTCAAGGCCTTTTGAAGTTGCTAATGAAGATGCTACTGAATAATCCTGACATGGAAATCCACCAACTAATACATTGAAATCCGGAATATTGGATTTAGCTACATCTTCAATATTTATATTCGTTGTATCTTCACCATTTTTATCTAAACAAGTTCCAAAATGATACTTGTAACAATCGTGGGCATACTGTGTATTTTTTTCTGCAGGTTCCCACTGGTTGTACCAGACTGTTTGCCATTTTTCATCTTCATTGTTTTCGGGTGAAAAAATTATATTTTTATTAATATTATTAAGCCCGCATCGGAAACCTCCGACACCCGCAAATAATTCACATACTGTTCTTTGCACTGATACTACTCCTTAGTTTTTTTGCTATTTTATATTATATCAGTAAAATAAAATACGATCAACCTCTTTTGTTAATTATGGGCTTTATTTGATTTAAAATATAATCATTATTAAGCCAAAAGCTTTGTGTTGTCATATATTCACCACTTGGAAGCATATTTGCATTTCTTTCAACATTTCCATAAATCTCACCATTATTGAATTTATAGGCCGCCTTTTGAGCATGTGGTCTAATGTGGATTATTTTTGTTTCACTTTTATTTGGCAGATTATTTTTGAAAGTTATTTTACCGTTTCTGTCAATGCATTTTGTAAATTTTACACCATATTTGATTACACGTTTGTATTTTTCCCATTCATTACGAACATTAACTTCTAAATCATTATATGGCATGCTCCAAAGTAAGCATCCTTTTACACAATATACATTTCCTTCT
>JAILLO010000052.1 GCA_024693105.1 Clostridia bacterium
TGCGTGACATGCCACAGAAGAGAAAACCTTGGAGAAAATATGGTACATATTTTCTCTGCAATAAGAGATATAGCAGAGGAATTCGAAGATGTTGAGGTCGTTTATCCTGTTCATCTGAATCCGAAAGTGCGCGTGACCGCAAATGAAATTCTGCAGGGCGTCAGGAATGTTCATCTGATAGAACCGCTGCAGTATCAGCCATTTGTAAATCTGATGGCAAAATCTTATTTTATTATCACCGATTCGGGCGGAATGCAGGAAGAAGCACCTTCCCTCGGAAAGCCTGTACTGGTTGTACGCAAGGAAACCGAACGTCCCGAAGCGATAGAGGCAGGCACCGTAAAACTTGCAGGTGTAAGCCGCGATACCATATACAGTATGGCCAAAACCCTTCTGACGGACAAGGCTGCATATGATGCCATGGCACATGCGGAAAATCCTTACGGTGACGGTCATACCTGCGAAAGGATTGTTGACATATTAAAGAAAAAGATTTGATAAAACAGGAAAACAGAAAATTATACAGGCGGGTTTTTCTGCTTGCGCTTCCTATTGCGCTTCAGAACCTTATTTCAAGCTGCCTGGGCCTGCTGGACAATCTTATGGTCGGTGCACTGGGAGAAGCTGAGCTTGCGGCTGTCGGAGTCGGAACCCAGCTTTCCTTCCTTCACTGGATGATGCTTTTCGGATTCACAAGCGGATGCTCGACTTTTATGGCACAGTATTACGGCGCAAACGATATGCACAGCATCAGGAAAACCGTCGGATTTGCCTTTAGCGTGGCTTTTTCTGTCAGCATAATCTTTTTCATTGCTGCAAACTGTTTTACCGGGGAAATCGTGTCGATCTTCACGGACATTCCGGAAGCTCTTCCTCTTGCGGAAGAGTACCTGAGAACCGGGTCGCCGACATTTCTTCTGATTGCCGTAACAGTTCCGCTGACGGCAGGACTTCGAACAACGCAGCAGACACAGCTGCCGCTTTATATAAGCACGACGGCTTTTCTGACAAATACAATAATGAATTACATACTGATTTTCGGTAATTTTGGGGCACCGGAGCTGGGAGTCCGCGGGGCTGCCGTTGCAACGGTGATTTCAAGAAGCCTTGAGGCCGGTCTGATTCTCTTTGTAATTTTCGCGCTTCGCAACAAAATCGCGGGGCCTTTGCGGGAATTCTTCGGTTTCGACAGAAAATTTGTAATCCCTGTAGTCAAAAATGCGATTCCGACGACTCTTAACGAAAGCCTCTGGGGGCTTGGAACGTCCATGTTTACCGTGGCATTTGCGCATATGTCCGTTACGGCGTATGCTGCGGTGCAGGCAAGTGACACGATTAAAAATGTCTTTATGATGGCGGGTTTCAGCATAGGAGACGCGGCACTCATTCTGATAGGCCAAAAGCTTGGGGAACGCGATAAAGAAGAGGCGTTTACCCTTGCAGTCAGGCTTTTGCGTGTAGATATAATAATAGGAGTGATAGCGGGAGTTCTGCTTGCTCTTATGGCTCCTGTAATGGCGGGATTTTTCAATTTCACGCCGCTTGGCAATGTTTATGCAATCAGAATCATTTGGGTATATGCACTATTTCTTCCGGTGAACCTCGTGATAGGATATGCAATCACGGGCGTGCTCAGAGGAGGCGGAGACACGACATATGCAATGACAAGGGAACTTGCCTGTGTATGGCTTATAGGAGTTCCGATTGCTTTCATTTCCACGATGCTCTTGAATCTTCCGGTATACCTTGCGGTTCTTTGCGTAAGAGCCGGAGAACTGACTGAGGTTATCATTCTGGTAAGGAGGATATTCTCAAAAAAGTGGCTGAATATTGTTATTGATATTGATGAGAAGTAGGGGCTGATATTTTAGGGGACTTTTCGGGCGATTTAGCCTTGAAAAGTCCCTATTTTTGTGCCTTCTTTTCTTGTCGGCTACACTGCCGTCAACACTGCTCGTCAACACTGCCGTCAACACTGCTCAAAATATGTGTTGGAAAAAACTGCTCCAAAGTGGAGTTTACGTGTTGGAAAAAACTGCTCCAAAGTAGAAAATGTATGTTGTAAAAAACTGCTCCAAATGTTAGGAAACGTGGTAAAAATCATTGGTTATGCAATTGTAGACCTGTTTGTGGCAAAGAGGTTTCTGTGGAAATCCCCCGCTATGACTGGTGGATTTATGTGGACGGCAAGTATGATTATCTGAATGTCTCGCCGGAAGAAAGGGAGATGCTGAAAACAGGTATCTGCCCGGAATGTCAAAAGCAGAGTGAATGTGAGAATTAAAAGCTCAAATTGATATTTTAGGGAACTTTTTGTATGATACAACTCGGATAAGTTCCCTATTTTGTTGCGCACATTGACTTTTAGGGAACTTTTTGTTAGAATATGTGCAAGAAAGTTCCCTAAAGGAGATTCGATATGACCATAAACGAAGATATAAGAGCGTTGATCCAGGAAAAGGGTGAGCTGGAGGCAAGACTTAAGCTGATACCTTATGATGGATCGCCGGAAGTGAAGGAGAATAAGAGCGGAAGATACCTGTACATTCGCAAACGTTTAGCCGGCAGACTGACGTCAACCTATGTGGATGTGTATTCCGATGAATTATATCAACTCCTGCTTCGCAATGCGAAAGAAGCAAGAGAAATTAAGAAACTTCTTCGAAAGGTTGCAAAGCAGCTGGCAGAGCTTGGCTATACCAAAGAAAATCTGTCGGCAAATGTGCTTGCCAACCTCGATTTTGCGCGTGCAAACATCAAAAACAGTATCTACGACCAGGCAATTCTGGAAGGCGTTTCAACCACCTTTCCTCAGACAGAAGACATAATCGAAAACGGTACCGTGAATGGAATGACTGCCAGTGACGTGCAGAAGATTCTCAACCTGAAACATGCATGGGAATTTATTCTGGATGAAGATGTTATTCGTGCGGACAGCGATTATTATCTGTTGCGCCATATAGCAAGGCTGGTAAACGAGGGGTTTTACACCGAAGGCGGCAGGCTGAGAGGGGTTCCGGTGACTATTGGCGGATCAAGTTATATTCCTCCGCTTCCAATCGAATCTGATGTAAAGGAGAAAATCCACGAAATTACGGCTTCTGCCGGTTCTGATATAGACATAGCTGTAGGCCTTTGCATGTATGTTATGAAAACACAGGCTTTCATAGACGGCAACAAGCGAGCGGCGGTCATATTCGCAAACCATTACCTGATTTCAAAAGGACAGGGCCTTCTGGTCGTACCGGAAAAATATGTTCCGGATTTCAAGAAACTGCTGGTGGAATACTATGAAGGCGAGCCGGAGGCAAAGATACGTGATTTTTTGAAGGATTACTGCCGGCTCAAGATGCCACAGAAGAAGTGAAATCTGTATAAGGACAGATTCTGTCATTGCCGAAAGTTTTTCTCATGCATTTGGGCATAAAAATAACCGACCGGTTGTCAAACAACCAATCGGTCAGATTCTCAAATATAGCAATAGCTTTATTGAACGGATAGTTCTTCTAAAACAAACGGCAGCATATATATCGGTTTATATATCAGCTGCTCCATATGGCCTGCATCCTTCTGAGAAAAAAGGTATTGCCTGTACACTTTCTTAGAATACTTTTTGCAAAATGCTGATATTGATTTGTGCGTATTTACATTGGATGATTTAATCTCTATCGG
>JAILLO010000060.1 GCA_024693105.1 Clostridia bacterium
ACGTTGACTCTTCACTTTGTGATTCGTCTTACCAATCTGTTGCAGATTGTTTTGTACTTAGTTTTGGAAACAACTTAATGTTTCCTTTGACTAAATTTCTACACTATGAAGTTTTCAAGGTTCTTGCTTCCCGAGGGAAGCATATCCGCCGCACTCACGTGCCGCGAACATTTAATATCTTACTCTCACAGCCCCGTTTTGTCAAGCACTTTTTTGGACTTTTCCTCCCCCGCAGCAAAGCATTTTTCAATTTGTGCATCCGGTCGCTATTTTATACACAACAAATATTCTTACATTATATTTATATATGCGCTTACTCCGAATAATTTGTAATGCTTCGCATCCGGCGTTTAGAGTAAGCCTTTAACGGAAGAAATATTTTAAGTCCGTTATGCAGATACAAGCGTCCGTGCACGGTTGCAAAAGCCGGCAAAAAACAAAAAAACCTCATTCCCTGAATGAAGCTTTCCGCGGGCAGTCATTTTCTTCCCGCCTCCTACGGCTGCATTCCTCAGGGTTTGAGGAAGTTTTCTTGTTTTGTTTCGTAAATCAGTTTTCACTCTTTTGTTTCTGCATATTGCCCTGAATTATTCCGAGACATTTGACAAATATCTGATGTTCTTCGTCTGTCATTCCTTCAAGTGCAACAACATTTGCATCATCAATAATCTTCATAATCTCAGGTTTCAGAGCAAGTCCCGCACCGGTTATATGGATATTAACGGAGCGTTTGTCTTCCTTTGAGTATATTCTCTCAATAAGTTTTTTCGCTTCAAGTCGTGAAACAAGACCCGACATACTTGAAGGATCAAGGTTCAGTTTCTGTGAAAGCTGTGAAGGTGACTGCATGTCCTCATCCCAAAGACAGGCCAGAAGTGAGTATTGGCTCGGCGTTATGTCGAGTGGGGCAAGCCTCGCTTTGAAATAGGAAGAAACCATATTTTGTGTAGCGCTCAACTGAAAATTTATACAATCATAAAGTCGCATATTTTACCTCTGAACAGTAATGCATTCACGTTTAGTGAATTACATAAGAATAATTGCTGTGGAAGATTTTGCAATCCCCCACAGCAAAGAAAATAATAAATATATTTTCAAATGTATAAGTATAGTAGATTTTATTTGTCTACAGCAAGACCCTGCTTGTACTTAATAACAGCTTCTGTGAGCTTTGGAACGATCTTCTTGAGGTCGCCCTGGATACCCAGGTCAGCAAGCTGCATCATAGGGCAGAGTGGATCCTTGTTGATAGCGATAATGAATTCTGAACCTTCCATACCTGCCTGGTGCTGAATAGCTCCGGAAATTCCGCAAGCGAGATACAGCTGTGGACGAACAGTTTTTCCTGTCTGACCAACCTGACGGTCTTTTTCAATCCAGCCATTGTCAACACCGATACGTGAAGATGAAACTTCGCCGCCGAGTTCCTTAGCAAGAGCTCTGAGTGGGTCATATCCTTCAGGACCGCCAACTCCTCTTCCGCCGGAAACAAGGATTTTAGCTTCAGTAATATCAACAGCCTTTTCCTTCTTCGGAAGTACTTCAAGGATTTCTACATTCATATCAGCCATGGAAACTCCGGTATCAACCATTTCGATTTCACCCTTTGCATCCTTGTTACGTACAGGCATTTCCATAACGCCAGGACGAACTGTAGCCATCTGAGGCTTGTAGTTACGGCAAACGATTGTAGCCATAACGTTACCGCCAAATGCAGGACGGGTCATCTTAAGGAATGTATCGGATGTGTCAAGGGAATTAACCTTGTCCGGATTGTTTTCCATGGAAGTCTTTGTAAGCAGGTATTCCTGATAGTTGGAAACCTTAATGTCAAGTCTTGTGCAGTCTGCAGTCAGACCGGTGTGGAGACGACCTGCAATACGAGGTGCCATGTCACGACCGATTGAGCTTGCTCCGAACAGAACGATGTTTGGCTCATACTTTCTTACGATGTAATCAACAGCCTTAACATACGGTTCAGTAGTGTAATGTTCAAGAACAGGTTCATCTACAACAAGAACTTTGCTTGCACCATACTCGATAAGGAGCTGTGCCTTGTCTTTAATATTGTGTCCGAGAAGAACAGCAACAACATTTTCGCCCAAATCGCCAGCGAGCTTAACGGATTCACCGATAAGTTCCATGCTGACCTTCTGAACGACACCGTCTCTCTGCTCTACAACAACGAAAATATCTTTACTCATAATAAATACCTCCTGTTAGATCAAGTGACGTTCAATCAGCTTATCCATGATAGCCTGTACTGCTTCGTCTTCAGAAAGGTTCTCAAGAACTGTACCTGCGTCCTTCTGCTTCTTTCCGAATGAAAGGAATACGTTTGTAGGTGAGCCCTGAAGTCCAATCCAGTCAGGATTGAGATTATCCTTGAGGTCGTTGAATCCCCAAACCGTTACGTCCTTCTTGTAAGCGTCCACGATGCCGTAAACAGACATGTAACGTGGTTCATTCAGCTCAGCAAGGCAGGTAATAAGGCAAGGAGTCTTAACCTTGAGCAGATGTGACTGATCTTCGAACTGACGTCTAACGATCATATAATCTCCATCAACTTTGAGTTCTTCACAGTAACTTACCTGTGGAACTCCAAGCTGTTCAGCAATCTGAGGACCAACCTGAGCTGTGTCTCCGTCGATAGCCTGACGGCCTGTAATAACAACATCAAATCCAATCTTCTTGAGTGCTGTAGCGATAATAGTAGCAGTTGCATATGTGTCGGATCCGCCGAATTCTCTTGCGGAGAGGAGATATGCATCGTCGCATCCCATTGCAAGAGCTTCTCTCAGAGCAACGTCTGCCTGAGGAGGTCCCATTGTTACAACAGTTACAGTGCCGCCAACTTCATCACGAAGTTTTAAAGCAGCTTCAATTCCGGCCTTATCGTCATGGTTGATGATGCTAGGTACACCTTCACGGATAAGGCGGCCAGTTTTAGGATCCAATTTTACTTCTGCAGTATCAGGAACCTGCTTTATGCAAACCAGAATCTTCATGATCTTACCTCCTTATTTCAACTTCATGGAACCGGCGATAACCATCTTCATGACTTCTGAGGTTCCTTCATAGATTTCAGTAATCTTAGCATCACGGTACATACGCTCAACCGGATATTCACGGCAGAATCCGTAACCACCCATGAGCTGTACTGCGAAGCGTGTTACCTCAACAGCTACATCGGAAGCAAACAGCTTTGCCTGTGCAGCCAGAGGTGCAAACGGTTCTTCATTATCTTCAGCAACGGCTGCCTGATATGTAAGAAGTCTTGCAGCGTTGATCTTTGTCTGCATTTCCGCAATGCGGAACTGTGAATTCTGGAAAGCTGTGATTGGCTTGCCAAACTGCTTTCTTTCCTTTGCATATTTAATAGCTTCATCAAGAGCGCCCTGAGCAATACCTACTGCCTGTGCAGCGATACCGATACGGCCTCTGTCAAGAGCTGCCATTGCAATCTTGAATCCCTTGCCAACCTGACCGAGAACTCTGTCAGGAGTGATGCGAACGTCTTCATAAGTAACGATACAGTTGCTTGCTGCACGGATACCCATACGTTCAATATTGTCACTTACCGTAACTCCCGGTGTGTTCTTGAGGTCTACGATAAATGCTGTCATGCCCTTTGCTGCAGGAACCTTACGGTCTGTAAGAGCAAATACAACACAAGTGTCAGCAAAACCGGAGTTTGTTGTGAAGATCTTTGATCCGTTGATGATCCAGTCTTCTCCATCCTTAACCGCAGTAGTCTGAGCACCCTGTACGTCTGAACCTGCGCCCGGCTCTGTAAGACCATAGCAGCCCATCTTTGAACCGTCAATCAGAGGACGGAGGAAAGTCTGCTTCTGTTCTTCTGTACCAAAGGAGTTGATACACGAGCAGCAGAGTGATGTATGAACGGAGTTTGTGATGCCTGTGCTGGCATCAATCTTTGACAACTCTTCCATGCAGATAACATATGCAAGAGCATCGGAACCTACACCGCCGTATTCACGGGAATAAGGAATACCGAAGAAACCAAGCTTATTCATTCTGTCTAACAGCTCGAGATCGTACTCTTCAGCTTCATCCATATCCTTGGCGAGTGGTTTAATCTCATTTTCCGCAAAGTTACGGAATAATTGCTGCATAAGCAGATGAGATTTATCAAGTTTGAAATCCATAGAGAATGCCTCCTTTTCTTAAAAAAATAGATTACATTTACCTTAACTTTATAAGTTTTCGTTTATTTTGTCAACAAAAAGTTTGCGTACAAATAGAATTTTTAAATAAAAATATTTTTTTAACAATAATGGTTGACTTTTAAAATGTTTCGTAGGATAATGACGATGTCAGCGGTTAAATAGTGATTCAATTGTTTAGCCCGCTGGAAATATAACTAATTCATTTTTATAGGAGGATTTAATCATGATTGGTGAAAAAGTCGTAATCAGATATCGTATGGCTGCTGGTGATGCTCACTACGCTGGAGAACTTGTAGAAGGCGCACACATCGTTACTGCTTGGGGAGATGTTGGAACAGAATTAGCTATCCGTCTTTTCGGAGATGAAAGCTTATTCCTCGGATATTCAGAAGTTCGTTACACTGCTCCTGTATACGCTGGTGACTGGATGGAATATTCCGGATACATCGAAAAGGTTGGAAACACTTCCCTTACTTGCCACTTCGAAGCTCACAAGGTTATCGAACTTGCAAGAGAAGAAGGTTGTGCTGATTCAGCTGCAAACGTACTTCCTGAACCTGTACTTTGCGCATACGGAACTGGTACACTCGTTGTTAAGAAGGAATTCCAGAGAGTTGACCACGCTGATCCTAAGTTCCAGAAGAGATAGTTTTCTCTTAAACAGAGTAAATACAATACCGACCTCAATGAGGTCGGTATTTTCTTTTTCTTATTTGCCTTACAGACGTCATTTTGTCAAATCTCACCGAGCCGGCTGACAGGGCAGCGATTTTCTTAAATGGGAATATTCGGAATAATCTCTATTGTCACTTTGTTTGTTATTAAACATTACAGCATTTGCCTTTTTTGTATCCATTTCGTCACGAAATTGTCAATCACTTCAGTGTTTTGTATACAAATATTTTGCGTACACGAGCCGTTTTCTTCCTTTTATATGTAATATTTAGAAAAATCCTCCAAATATTTTTTCCATAAACGGCATCGCCATAACGGCTTGCGCAAAATCGGGATTTGACCTCCCCGCCGCAACCGTAAGAACAAACAGGGCCGCGCACAAAACAACAAGTCCGACCGGCTTAAGTACGGCATTTCGTTTTGTTGATGTCAGATATTTCGCAAAATTCTGTTCTTCGCGCGCGATTGCATCTTCAACAGCAGCCTCCAGCCCCGCAGGCGCAGGTGCGGATTCATAGACATCCTGCATTTCAGCCAGAATTTTGTCCGCCTCTTCCTCCGAAACAGCGTCCAGCCCAAGTCCTTTAACTGCAGACTCAAGTCTCTTTTCAACCTCTCTCACATCGAAATGAAGAACCTCTGCAGTTTTTTCCATGCTGAGTTCCTCGAAATAATAAAGCTTAAAACAATTTACCGCCGACGGCTCCAGCGTCTCCATAAGCGCATAATGCCGCGAATTGGCAGTAAAAGCACGTTCAAAATTGTTCCTGTACATGGCTCTCATGCCTTCTCTGACAACAAGCTGCAAAAACCACAGCGTCGTATCGGGGGTCCCTTTCAGCTTCCGCCCGTTATAAAGGCTGAAATAGATTCCTTTTGATATAATATCGGCCGCAGCCTGTTCGTTTTTCACGAAACTGTATGCAAGCCGATAATACCTCGGATAATTTTCCCTCACATTCTGAACAAGACTTTTGTGAATTCCTTCTGCTAAAACAGGATTGATTTTTGCCATAACAGCGCCCTCCGAACATCCTCGTTCATTCCTCATGAAAAATGTCTTTTTCTGAAGATTTCTCTGTAATAACTTATCTTTTCGCAGGTATAACGGTTTTCTTTCAGGAACAGGCTTAAAAGGACGAAGCATGCTCCGTTTACAAGCAATGCCGCCATGGCAGCATGTACAGCCGGGACATTTGTAAATATCAGTATTGCGGAAAAGATTGCAATGCCGAGTATAAGGCCTGTTTCCGCAGCTCTCGGATGCGATTTGTTCCAGAATAGCGCGCCGAGAGTCGGCACTATTATCTGCGCGGTTCCGCCCATCCCCACAGTTCCGGTGTCAATAATCATGCCCGGCTTTTGGAGCATCAGAACATATACAGCCGCCGAAATAATAAGAACCGACCACTTCCCCGTGCTTACGAGTGTCTTTTCGGTCGCATCCCTTTTGACTGCACGGCGATGAATGTCTATCGTATATATTGCGGCAAGCGCATGGATCTGAGAATTTGCGGTGGAAAGCGCCGAAGTCGCAACACCGCACAGAAGCACGGTCCCGCCAATCACAGAAGTGTTTCGGATGATTGTATCAAGAATCAGGTTGTTCGGCGAATGCATATTCGGATAAAGCACCGCCGCAGCCGAACCTGTAAGCAGCGGCCCTATATACATAATTGTTACAACAGCCAAAAGAAGCGGCATAAGCCTGAACTGGCTTTCATTTCTTACGGCAAAAATTCTGATCCAGATCGGCGGACCCATCAGAGCGCCAAGAGGAATAATAATGAACATGCAAATCCATGTGATCGGAGCAAGAACATCGCGCCCGTGTCCCAGCAGCACAGCACCCGAATCTCTTTGCATTATTACACCGAAGGTCTCTGCCACACCGCCTGTTTTTGCTATAAGTATCGCACCGCAAAGAATCATAACGGCAAAGGTAAAAATACCGTAAAACACATCTGTCATTGCAACCGCACGAAGTCCGCCGGCCCACAGATATATGATAATTACAAGGTAAAACACCATCCCCGCAGCACGCCACGGGATCACTCCGTTGCTTGCAGTTTCAACAATACATGCGCCGGCGTAAAGCTGAATCATAAGATAAGGCACGGTAAAAACGACAAGAACGAGCGTCGAGATAATATTCAGCAGTTTTGAGTGATATATCTCGTCAAAGAAATCCGTAGGCGTAATCATGCCCGCCGTTTTTCCGTAAAACCAGATTCGCCTTCCTATAATCATGAACAGGAGTCCGAAAAGGATGTTCCACGCAAAACAGGTCATATACATCGGCCCTTCAAGATAAAAGGAAGTCGGCGCTCCAAAGAACGCAAAAGAGCTTACCCATGTTGCGTAAACCGTGAAAAACGACATAAGCATCGGCATTTTTCTGCTCTGCAGGAAAAAATCCTCGACCGTCGGAACCGACCTTGCCCTTGCAAACTCTGCGATTACAAGCGGAATAAATGCAAATATGAAAATAATCATCAGAACAATTGTAGTTATACTCATAGTAATATTTTACCATACTTTCGGCTCATCACAAAATCACGGCATCCCTTAATTTCAATGTTTGCGGCCCCAATTTTAAATTTAAGGTTCTTTTAAGGCTGTTTTAAGCTAAATTTAAGGTAGTGCTGTCAGCATTTGTAATATATAATTAATGTATGAATACTTTAACTACGGTTTTTATTGCCTTCGGCGGCATTTCACTTGCGCTTGGAGCGCTCTATTTTTATATGTTTGCGAGAACCGAGGAAAGATTCATCCAGTTCTGGGGGCTTTGCTGGGTAAGTTATTCCTGCAGCCTGCTGTTTCTTATTCTCGGGTCTGACGCTTCTTCGGATTCAACACTTTTCTTTATACTGAGGAAGATTTTTGACATGCTCAACATCCTTTTTCTGATGTTCGGAGTATATGCCTTTCCTCCGCTGAAGATTCCGGGGTTCTGGCATCGTTTTTCGCTCTATCTGTGTCTTTGGGCTCTTCTTGCCGCAATATATAAATTCGATTTGCTGTCGGTATATATACCTGTTTCCATGTTTCAGCTGTGCATGACCACCATGCTCAGTTACATCATCCTCAAGCACTGGGAAGTTCCTGACTTTGAAAGACTGACGGCAATTGCCGTATTTGCCGTATGGGGCTACGGCAAGGTTATAATTTCGCTTGCGGAAGCTCTCGGCTCCGGTACAGGCTCGCTGTACCTTTCCGAAATTATTTTTTCCAATGTGCTTAACTTTCTGGTATTCATTATTTATTTGCAAAGAGCGCAGTCAAAACTGGAGCTGGCGGAAAACCGTTTCAGAATTATTGCGGAAAACGCTTCCGATGTCATCTTTTTCTATGACATAAAAAGCGACTGCATTTCTTATATTACGCCTTCTGTCAGTACAGTTTTCGGCTACTCTCCCGGAGATTTTTACGGCAACTCCCGATTTTACATGCATCTTGCGGATGCGGAAAACCAGAAAAAACTTGCCCGCATATTTGACTGGCAAAACTATAAAGGACGAAATTTCAGTGAAGTCCTGCAGATGTACACCAAAGGTTCACAGCAGATCTGGGTTGAAATTTCAACGACACTTATTTCCGAAGACTCGCAGCCCGTGGCTCTTGAAGGGATTATCAGAAATATCACCGGTATGAAACTCGCGGAAGAACAGCTCCTGGCCTCGAAGAAGTCGCGTGACACGCTTCTTTCGTATGTTTCACACGAACTCAAAACACCGATTGCTTCGATTATTGCCCACGCAAGTGCGCTTAACGACGGCATTTACAAAGACGAATCCAAAAATCGCGAGGCGGCCGACATCATATACAGAAAAACGCTTACGCTGGAACGCCTTGTTCGTGATCTTTTCCAGCTGTCGAAACTGGAAAACAAACAGTTCGACTTCGAATTTATGATGCTGACAGGCGCTGAACTTGCAGACGAACTCCTTGGAAAGCATATTGACGAACTCAGGGAACGCGGCCTTAAACCTTCTGTTTCCAGAGATGACAGCAAGCTTTCCGGCGTTTATGTCGTGGCGGATGCATACAGACTTGCGCAGGTTTTTACAAATATAGCTGAAAACGCTTCCCGCTTTTCAAAAACAGAGGGAAGGATTCTTATCAATTTCCACCTTGAAGAGGATTCGCGCTTCTTCGTATTCTCAATTACGAATTTCGGGCCGCGCATTACCGCAGAGCAGTTGCCGCACATATTTGACCGTTTTTACAGAGTAAGTCACGGCGACCCGTCGGCAAAAGAGACGACAAGCGGACTCGGACTTACCATTTCAAAAGAAATAGTAGATGCGCACAAAGGCGAAATTTTTGCCGAAAGCGACAAGAAAAGCGGCACAAAATTTACCGTCAGAATTCCTACCTTCGATGGTGAGACGGAGGATTTTTAGAAAGGGTTTTATGTTATGTACAACAAAAAGATACTGATTGTGGACGACGAAAAAACCATCAACGACGTTATAAGCGAATATCTTGAAAAAGAAGGATACAAAACATTCTCTGCTCCGGACGGCAGAACTGCCATGAAAATCCTGAAAAGCGAAAAGCCCGACCTCATTATTCTCGATATAATGCTCCCGGACATAAGCGGAATCGATCTTTGCCTTGAAATACGCAAGCACTGGAATACTCCGATACTCTTCCTCAGCTGCAAGGCAGAAGAAATCGACAAAATCGTTGCCCTCTCCGTAGGCGGCGATGATTACGTGACAAAGCCGTTTCTTCCGGGTGAGCTTGTTGCAAGAGTCAAAGCCCATCTGCGCAGGTCTCAGGGAGACATCAGCCGGGAATTTGAGGAAGTTATTCTTGAAGCGCCGGGTCTTACGGTCAATGTTACTTCCCGCGAAGTATTTCTTGACGGGATGCCTGTAAGCCTGACTGCCAAGGAATTCGACATACTTTGCCTCCTGATGAAAAATCCGCGCAGAATTTACAGCGCGATTCAGATTTTTGAACATGCCTGGGGCGTGGACAGCATGACAGGCGACAACAAAACCGTAATGGTATATATCAGCACACTGAGAAAGAAAATCGAAAACAACAAAAATGATTACAAATATATTCTGAGCCTGCGTGGAATCGGATACAAATTCAACCACCAGCTCCTGGAAAACAAGAAGGAGGATTAACTTCATGCAAGACGGAAAAAACAAGCTTCCCAAAAAATACCTTATCATGCGGATTGCAATTCCTGTCGGCCTTGTTCTTATGTTTGCCTTCGTTGCGCTGCATTACTACAATGTCATCTTTGCGCCGATGATAGCTGCAGAGTCGCATTAAATCCCGAAATTCCGCCATCGGCTGCGGAAAATGAATTTTAAAGAAAATCACAACTGAATATTAAAACTAATTTAAAGGCTATTATACCGACATGCTGTAATGTTGAAATTTAGCGGCATTCTCCTTTTTTAAAGATTCAAAAAATTTAAACAAATCTTATGCTGACGCTAAAAGCGGTTTAAACCTCAAAAGCTATAATTTACACGAAGGAAAAATTTGCATTACTTTTCTTCTATATTAATTATTGCAGTTTTGTGGTAGGAAAGGAGAAGTGTCATGAGACCAAATGACGCCAAAATGTCCGGAAAAGCAAAACTCATCTGGATTCTTCTGCTTATAGGCTTTGCCTGCATGGAATTCCCGGGAGTTTTCTTCTTCAAGGACAAAGCGGAACCGTATATTTTCGGATTCCCGTTCATCTATGCCTTCAACCTCATTATGTGGGCCTACATGGTTGTTGTTATCCTGTATGCCTATATGAGTAACTGGGGTGAGCCAAAGTTCGATGAAAACAAGAAAGACGAAAACGGGGGAGGTGCTGCTGAATGACACAGAACACTATAGCATTATGTGTAATAGCCTTCTTTATGATCTTCCCGCTGGTTATCGGCTTCGCTGCACGTAACAAGTCAACGGCAACATCGGAAGACTACTTTATTCAGTCAAGAGCGATGGGAGGAATCGCGGTATTCTTCTCGGTAGCCGCAACATGGTGGAGTGCATTTGCATTCCTGGGTTCAAACGGGTATTTCTATACTACCGGTCCTATGTACTGGACAGCCATTGCATGGAACATTTTCTTCGGTGTTATGTACTTTGGCGTAGGAAAGAAGATCTGGTACATGGGAAAAATCAACAACTATGTAACAGCAACAGACTTCTTCAAGCACCAGTACGGTTCCACCAAACTCGGAAATTTTGTCGCTATTATTATGATCGTTTGTACCGTACCTTATCTGCAGATTCAGCTTTCCGGAGGTGCTTACCTGATTCAGGTTGCTTCCGGTGAAATGATTCCGTTTGCTGTAGCGGCAATGCTCTTCTACGTAGTAATCATCATCTACGTATGGGCAGGCGGTATCAGAGCCATTGCATGGTGCGATATCTTCTACGGAGTACTTCTCTTCTTTGGTATGGTATTTGCCGGATTCTATGTAGCAAGCCTGGTAGGCGGCCCTGCAGAAATGTTCAGACAGGTAGAGGCCATGTTCCCGGGTCAGACAACTCTGGCAGAAGGAAAGTGGATGAACTGGCTTGCAATGTTTATTATCACCCCTGTAGGCTCATTCATGGGACCTCAGCTGTGGGCACGTTTCTATTCGGTTAAATCGGCAAAGACCTTCGATGTAATGCCGTTCCTGCTTGCAGTTGCGGCAATCGCATACGTTGGCTCAATGCTTACAGGAAATGCAGGAAAACTCCTGTATCCTGATGTAACAGAACTTATTAACGGAAATGCAGACTACATTCTTCCTACAGTTCTGTTTAACTATGCTCCGTTCGTAATCGGTTCCGTTCTTATGGCCTGCGGTGCTGCTGCGGCAATGTCAACGGCAAACGCTCAGGTTCTTTCGCTTTCAACTGTTTATACAATGGACTTCCACAGACATTATATAAACAAGAACCTTTCGGAGCATCAGCTTATCTGGGTCGGACGCTGGGCAATTCTTATTTTCTCGGCTGCAGCATATATCATGTGCCTGTTCGTACCGGGCCTGCTTGTTACAATCGGACTCGTAGCACTTGGCGGTACTGCACAGGTTATGATTCCGACCTGCGGTGCGCTCTTCTGGAAGAGATCGACCGTTGCCGGCGCAGCTTCCGGTATGGCAGTCGGACTTCTGATGCAAATTCTCTTCACTTTCTGCAATGTAACTCCTCCGGGACCGTTTGCAAGCGGCGGCGGAGCACTCCTTGCACTTATCTGCAACATCGTTGTATTTATCATCGTTTCCTGCGTAACAAAGCCAAGACCGGAAAAACTGATGAACGAACTGAAGCAGCAGTATGCAGATTACTATCACCAGGTTGATATGTACTAAAAACAAGACTTTAACTCATTTATAAAAAGAACACCTACAAAAGTCAAAAGCCGCGGCGGCTGATATGTACCCTCTTTACCGGACAACCGGTAAGGAGGGCGCACGTCAGACAGCGCCGAGGCTTTTTTATTCACGCCTTGCAGGCGTCTTTTATAGCATTGTTTTAATCTGCACAAGCCGCAGAATCCGGTTGTTTCAGGCCGTACGCATTGTCCGCCTTTTGCGGCTTATGCAATCCTTATATTCAGAACCTGTCCCGGATAAATCAGGTTCGGATTCTTAATCGCAGACTTGTTTTCATTGTAAATCTTTCTCCAGCTGCTTCTGTCTCCGTAATACTTGGCTGCGATTTTTCTCAGATAATCACCTTTTTTGACTGTGTATTTCTGCACCTTCTGTTCATTGAGCGCTCCAACCTTTGAATAATTATCGTAATAATCATCATACAGTCCCAGGCATGCATCCATTCCCGGATTTTCGGAGAACGCCTTCAAAAGAACCTTCTGCCACGAGCCGTACTTTTCAAAAAGCGATTCGGCTGTCGGACCGTTTTCATTGCCGTACTTTTGCAGATTTGATTCCTTCACGCGCGCGAGGCCCTCAGGGTTATTGTCATATGCCGCAAGACGGATTTCATTTCGCATCCCCGAAACGCGGCGTGCAATTTCCTCGATGGATTTGCCTTCGCTTTCCATGCTCTTCCACGCGTCGTACATAAGCACGAAATCGTTATGATATGCGATTCTCTCCTGCTTCCACTGCTCAACCTTCACCGGGTCTGACCAGCTTTCGTCTGCAAATGCACCAAGTCTTTCAGATGCCGGATCCGGTCTGAAACCATAGACCGCGGAAGGATCTGCAATTACATCTTGCATTACATTTACATTGAGGGCGGGATTGTGGACATACGCCGACTTTGCCGCGTATACATCTGTATCTGAATCAGGCAGAACAAATCCTGTACCAAAAGCAAGCACCAGTGCAAGCATGCATATAATTATCCTTTTCATAAACAGCCTCCTTCTTTCTGACAAAACACGTATACCCGAATTTTTCGGGCTAACCGAAGTTTTTCGGACAGGATTAATTATATCATAAATCAACAGAGGGAGTTCTTTTGATTTCTTAAAGGTTTCTTAAGCAACTTCCGGCGATTCTACGCTCCTATTTCGCCGATAAGATTTACCATTTCAATTGCACCGAGTGCGCAGTCGTATCCTTTATTTCCCGCTTTTGTTCCCGCACGCTCTATTGCCTGCTCTATTGTATCGGTTGTAAGAACTCCGAACATCACCGGGATTCCGCTTTCAAGTGAAACAGATGCGATACCTTTTGCCACTTCATTGCATACATAGTCATAATGGCTCGTCGCTCCCCTTATAACCGCGCCAAGGCATATTACGGCGTCATATCTGCCGCTCTTTGCCATCTTAGAAGCAATAAGCGGAATTTCATATGCCCCCGGAACCCATGCAACATCTATTTCATTTTCCGAAACCTCATGCCTTCTGAGACCGTCAAGCGCACCCGAAAGGAGCTTTGCCGTAATAAACTCGTTAAATCTTGACGCAACGATTCCAACCCTGATTTTCTTTGATACTAACTTACCTTCAAACGTTTTCATATTTTTCCTCCGTTTTCACATGCGGTATTTACGCATTTTTCTCTGTAATTACGTTATTTTTTGCTTGTTTCTGCTTTTTTCGCTTTGTGTTCTCTTTATTTGGCTTGATTGTCCTCTGTTTTTATCTTTATCTCTATCTCTATCTTTATCTTTATCTCTATCTTTATCTTTTTCCGGCCGGGCACCCGACCCGCAGGAGACTGAAGCTCCGTATGCCGGCGGGTTTTATCTCTTTTGCTTTCATGTGTTTTTCGCAGAATGCGCTGCATTCCTTTTGGCTAAACCTCAAGAATATGTCCCATTCTTTCGCGCTTCGTCCTCAGATAAAACAAATCATGCGCGGTAGGCTGTATCTGGATAGGCACGCGCTCCGTAATACCAAGACCGAATTCCTCAAGCTGGTAAACCTTGTCCGGATTGTTCGTAAGAAGCCTCATGTTCTTTACGCCAAGCTCTCGGAGAATCTGCGCACCGATATAATACTCCCTCTGGTCTGCCTCAAAGCCGAGTGCAAGATTGGCCTCAAGCGTATCCGCGCCGCGCTCCTGAAGTTCATATGCCCTCAGCTTGTTGATAAGACCTATTCCGCGGCCTTCCTGACGCATATAAAGCAGCACGCCTCTTCCTTCATTTTCAATCTGCCGCATCGCAGCCGCAAACTGCTCTCCGCAGTCGCATCTGAGCGAACCGAAGGTGTCTCCCGTAAGGCACTCCGAATGCACCCTGCAAAGAATATTTTCTCCATCGCCTATGTCGCCCTTTACAAGTGCCACATGATGCTCTCCGTTAAGCGTGTTTACAAAGCCGTATGCCTTGAAATCACCGTATTTGGTCGGCATTTTAACCGTCGCCATTTTCTCTACAAGCTTGTCATTACACTTTCTATATCTCTTCAAATCTTTTATTGTAATGAATTTGATGTTCCACTTCCGAGCAAGTTCAATAAGCTCCGGAGTTCGCATCATGGTGCCGTCCTCACGCATAATTTCGCAGCAAAGCCCGCATTCCTTAAGACCTGCAAGCCTGCACAGATCTACTGTTGCCTCAGTATGTCCTTCTCTTTCAAGAACGCCGTTCGGCCTTGCAAGAAGAGGAAACATATGCCCCGGTCTTCTGAAATCCTCAGGGCGCGCATCATCCGAAACGCACGCCATTGCCGTTACGGAACGTTCTGCCGCAGAAATGCCGGTCGTCGTCTTTACATGGTCAATTGAAACTGTAAAAGCCGTCTCGTGGTTGTCTGTATTCTGCTGCACCATCTGCGGAATTCTCAGCTTTGTCACGTATTCAAGCGACATCGGCATGCATATAAGTCCTTTTCCGTGGCAGGCCATGAAATTAATATTCTCGGTAGTCGCAAACTCTGCGGCGCATATAAAATCGCCTTCATTTTCCCTGTCGGGGTCATCAGTTACAAGAATGATTTTTCCCGCCCGCAGATCTTCCAGTGCTTCGCCGACTGTGTTGAATTTAAACATTTTTTATCCTCCTTAAAAGTCATATTTCATAAGAAATTCCTTTGTAATCACGTTATTTTTTCTTTGGCGGTCCGCTTTTGGGTTCGCAGCTTCCTCAAAATCCGGTTTTAATGAAGTGTCCGTAGTCTTTGCACCGTCTCCTGCCGCCGAAAGCATCAGTTTTTCCAGATATTTTCCGATAATATCCGTCTCAAGATTCACGCAGCTTCCCGGCTTTCTGTCGGAAAGAACCGTGTTTGAAGCAGTATGCGGTATCACAGAAACCTCCAGACTTTCATCGTCTACATCAGTTACGGTAAGGCTGATTCCGTCAATTGTAACAGAGCCTTTTTCTATGACATATTTCAGCAGCTTCGGCGATGCGGCGATTCTGTAGCGGATTGCGTTGCCGTCTCTTTTAAGGCCCGAAACAATCCCGGTCCCGTCAACATGCCCCGTTACGATATGTCCGCCGAATCTCCCACCCGCCGCCATTGCTCGCTCGAGATTGACGCGTGTGCCGGGGCCTGCGTCTTTGAGGGAAGAGCGCATTATTGTCTCCGGCATGACATCAGCCGTAAAAATTCCGCTGCCCAGTGAAGTCACCGTGAGGCATATACCGTTTACGGCTATGCTGTCTCCTTCCTTCGTACCTTCAAGTACTTTGCCGGCTCTTATCGCAAGCACTGCCGAATTTCCGTTTCGCCTTATATTTTCTATTTTCCCCGTTTCTTCAACTATTCCCGTAAACACGGCTTTTCACCTCACTTTCAATAAGGAAGTCACCGTCAAATTCGGTAATTGACGATTTGCAAAGTTCAACCGCTTCGGACGGAAAATTCACTCCGTCTCCCGCAATCGGTGAAGGTGCGCCTTTTCCTCCGAAAATCTTCGGTGCTATAAATGTATAAACTTTTTTAACCATGCCGCTTTGCAAAGCCGACCAGTTCAAAGCCGCTCCGCCTTCGACAAGAATGCTGTCCGTTCCTTCGTCCGCAAGCACTTTGAAAAGCTCTCTTAAATCCGGCACCTCCCCTGCTGCAGCTGTCTCTGCTTCTGTATACGCAGCCGGATTCGCTCCGGCTATGCAGGCAGCCTTTTGTGATGTTTTGCCGATTGCAAGCACTCTGCAGCCGCAGTCCCGAAGTCTTGAGGCTTTTTCCGGGTCATCCGTGCATGTCGCAATAATTGTCGGTACCTCTTTTGCGGTCCTGACTATATTTGAGTCGGTCGGAATTCTGAGCCTGCTGTCGCATATGATTCGGAGAGGATTTCGCCCTCCTTCGATTCTGCAGGTAAGAAGGGGATCGTCACGAAGAACTGTTCCGATTCCGGCCATTATGGCAGAATATCTGCCGCGCAGCCGATGTACATATTCTCTTGATTTTTCATTTGTTATCCATTTTGATTCTCCCGTATGCGTCGCTATTTTGCCGTCTGCGCTCATTGCATACTTCAGTGCGACATACGGAGTCCCCGTCCTGATAAAATGCATAAAAATCTCATTTTGGCGGTCACACTGCTCCTTCAGTACTCCTCCGATTACCTCAATGCCGTGTTCTCTTAGGATTTTAATACCCTTTCCCGCAACTGCCGGGTTCGGGTCTTGTGAACCGACAACCACCTTCGATATACCTTCTTCAATAATCGCCTCCGTGCACGGCGGCTGCTTTCCGTAATGGCAGCACGGCTCAAGCGTCACATACATCACAGCCCCTTTTAAAAGCTCCGGTGCAGTTTCTTTTGCGTTTTTTATGGCTTCCCTTTCCGCATGAAGTCCGCCGTATTTTCTGTGCCAGCCTCTTCCTATTATCCTGCCGTTGTTTACAATAACGGCACCGACAAGCGGATTCGGGGAAGTACAGCCCTGTCCCCTGTCCGAAAGCTCAAGCGCCATTTTCATATATTCTTCGTCCTTCACAAAAATCACCTCCTGTGAATCTTTGTCCGGTGTCGATAAAAAAAGGCCCCGGGCATATGCTCAGGGCCTGAAAAACCAAATTGGCAATTCGGTTTCATAATTCGGTAATATTATGCGTGCGTAATCCGCCATGCGGATAATATGTGCATCTGCATCTTCCGCATTTGCAGAATGCGACGCCGCCAGCGCTTTTTCAAGGCTGCGGGCGCCCGGGGGCTTGCATGTGCGCCCCCCCGAACTGCCGCGCTGCCGGTGCATGTTTTCGCGGCTTGCGTTCTCTCGGCCCCGGGGGTTTTGCGGGGCTTAGGCCGCGGCTTGCGGAATCAGGTTCTCCGCAACAAAAAACTCCGGAATCAAATTCCAGAGCGAAAACATGCAGGCGTTTTTTCGCGGCACCGTCTGTCACAGCCGCAGGTTTGGAGAACCTGCATCCGCGCGAAAAAACGGCGTCGCAGCACAAATTATCTGTGCACGCATAAGTTATCTTCTTTCATCCAGACTATACTGTCGGCCCCGGAATCCAACCGGATCTGCCTTGCGGCTCGTGGGCTATACCACCGGTGGGGACTTTCACCCCGCCCTGAAGATTATTCAATTTACGAAACCAATTATATGCACTTTGAAAAGAATTGTCAATGGCAAAATTCCTGTTTTCTGTCTTCATTAATTCCTGTTTCACTGTCCGCCTTTGCCGACAATCGGATACATTCCTTTAATTTTACTTATTCCGGCAGCCGTCAAACAACGGGATTGCAAGGTCTGAAGATGCTTTGCCGAAAAAACCGGCTCCCGGAAACGACGGCCGGGTTTGTAGCAGTTCACTTATTTTTTCTGCATTTTTTGTTAAATTCCACAATACTTGTTGCCTTTTCCTTCGGATTCTTATAAAATATGCTATAAATATTCCGGTTTATTCCGCCGCCGCCCAAAGGCGTGATATTTCGGCCGTTTCAACAGTTGCCGAATAATATGGCGCGAAAAAGACTGCGATAATTACAAAGAAAAAGAGGAAAAAATGAACGAAACACGAAATGCATATCTTATGCTGACCGGTGCAATGCTCACCTTTGGCACCATAGGCATTTTCAGAAGATATATAACGATGTCTTCAGCGGCGCTTGCCTGCACAAGAGGCTTCCTCGGAGCCCTGGTTATAATTATAATACTCAAAGCCGGCAGGAAAAAACTCCGCGAAGGACTTAACGGCAGGGATTTTGCCCTGATTGTGCTATCAGGTATTGTGATGGGCGCAAACTGGCTTCTTCTTTTCGAGGCCTACAACTATACAACCGTTGCAATGGCCACACTCTGCTACTATATGGAGCCGACCATCGTTATTCTTTTATCCCCGCTTATGTTCAGCGAACGCCTGACAGTCAAAAAGCTTACATGTGCGGCAGTTTCCATTGCGGGCATGGTTCTTGTTTCGGGAGTCGCCGAGGGCACAGCCGTGCAGACAGGCAGCCTGAAGGGTGTTCTTTTCGGTCTGGGAGCGGCTTGCCTTTATGCAACCGTTGTAATAATAAACAAAAAGGTCAAAACAGGCGGCGTTTACGAGCGGACCGTTATACAACTGCTTTCCGCAGCGCTGATGCTTGTCCCTTATCTTATGATTTCCGGCAATTACAATAATGGCGAAACTACGGTAATTTCTGTTATAATGATTCTGATACTTGGAATTGTGCACACCGGAATCGCCTACGTGATGTATTTCGCAAGTCTTAACAGACTTCCGGCCCAGTCGGTTGCGATACTGAGCTACCTCGATCCTGTTTCCGCGCTGATATTATCTGCCCTCATCCTTCATGAGCATATGACGGCATACGGGCTTGCGGGAGCAGTCATGATTATCGGTGCGGCACTTGTCAGCGAAATGAAGACGCGCAACTGACGCGGGGAGGAATTTATGAGCAGTATAACTATTGTTTCTGACGGAATTACGAGAGTTCACACAACTGCTGTTGTAAATGCGGCGAATGAAGGTCTCTGGCAGGGGAGCGGTGTTTGCGGTGCTATTTTTGCCGCGGCAGGACCTCAAAAGCTGAAAAAAGCCTGCGATGCAATAGGCCGCTGTGATACCGGAAGTGCCGTAATTACACCTGCTTTTGATCTGGCAGGGTCGGATTACATCATACATGCCGTCGGACCTGTATGGAGAGGCGGACAAAACAACGAGGCAAAGCTTTTGTACGGTGCCTACAGAAGTTCTCTTGAGCTTGCAGCTAAAAACAATTGTAAGTCCATAGGCTTCCCTCTCATCTCCGCGGGTATTTTCGGATATCCGCTTGAAAAAGCATGGAATGTGGCACTTTCCGCATGCAGCGATTTTATTTCGGAAAATCCCAACTTTGATATTGAAATCAAATTTGCCGTTCCGTCCGAGGAGAACAGAAACACAGGCGAAAGGCTGCTGGCACATTTTCAAAAGTCCGGAATCTAAAAAATCTTTGGGAAATTACGATACTTATATAAATACAAAAGCCTCGCCGCAACCGGCGAGGCTTTTGTATTATAAGCGCATAAATGATGTGAAGGAAAATTGTATGTTATATTGTAGGTTGTCTTTTTATATATTTATTGCATTCAACGCGTCCGCTTAATGTCAGCAGTTGCAGTCTGCGGGTTACAGACTGCAACAGTGGAGGATGACATCAAAACATGGGTAATGTCTTAAGCTATCTCGGGTAACTTTCGAGAATCTCCTGGAGCGCTGCCTGTGAGCTGCTGTGGGATCTGACTATATCTGTCGTATGCGGAACATTTGAAACGGCACAGTGGACTGCCTTGTGAGATACGGTATGCGTAAACAGTATCAGAAGGTCGGGACGGCCTATTCTGCTTTCCATTCCTGCTCTGTATTTGCAGAAAACCTTTGACTTACATCCGTGATTTTTGCAGATTTCCCTGTACTGCCTTTCCATGCATTCGTTTCCGCCAACAATTACTATACTCATATGATAACCTCGTTTTTCTTTTCTTGCTCTGTTCGGTTTCCCAATAACGCCGGGCTTTTGATTAGCCACCGCTAACCATACCTTGAAAAAAATACGGGCCAACCCCGCTGCTGCTATACGCCTCCGAATTTTCGGAGATGGATTTATGCTTTAAATTCCAAAATATTTCGGTTAGTTTCATCTAACTATATTAAGATTATAGTTACCTTAGGCTAACCTGTCAAGTATTTTTTGAAATTTCCGCTCTTTTTTTATTTCTATTATTTTTTTACCGGCCGCAAGACACTGCCGCTAAATAAAAAACAGCAGGTTCTGCCAAAGGGCGAACCTGCTGGATTATTTAAGTTTAAATACACTGCCGTGCGGCATGCTTTTAAAATTTTATTTCCTTCGGAGCTTCCGTAAAGGACGAAAAAGTTGCAACGGCATCCTTGAAATAAAGAACTTCGGTATTGTCATCCTCTGCAGAATACATTGCTTTCAGTTCAGGGAAATTGTCAAGCATATGCTTCTTTGGTTCAACTCTGTCATCGCGAATAAGTTTTCCCGCAATACGAAGCCATTTTTCTCCGTCGAATGCACAGATTTCAACCTTTGAATTTGCCTGAATCTGCTTTGATACGTCTTTTGTTTTGCCGGTCTGGATATAAAGCTTTCCCTCGAAGATATCAACCGTTCCAAACGGGCGGACTCTTGGCTGATCGCCCTCCACCGTTGCCAGAAAATAAGTTTTGCATTTTTTTAAAAAATCATATACTTCCTGCATTTTGACTTCTCCTTTCCGTATGGAATTCGTTTTCTTTAATTGTAACACACCGTTATCTTATTTCAGTGTTTTCTTTTCACTTTCTTCCATATATTTTTTCATCTGAAGTCCCGGATTTTTCTTGTTGATAAGATTGCCGTTTCCGAAAACACATCCGCCTTCGCATGCCATGCCCTCTATAAAGTTTCCGTCGAGTTTTCCGGCCTTTGCCTTTCTGAGAGCTGCCTTGCATTCCTCGATGCCGCTGCATACAACCGGACGGAAATCAAAATCCCCGTGGCCGAGTTCAATCAAAGCCTGTTTGATTGCCGCCGCCACACCGCTTGACTGCGCAAAGCCCCTTCCGAAAGAAGACGCTCCCGTTACGGTTTCCGCTTCAAGCGCGGAAATATCGATGTCTTTTGAATCAAACAAAGCGTTCAGTTCGAAAAACGTAAGTACCTTGTCTACTATTTCCGCGCCTCTTTCATTTTTTCTTTCCCACTTCTTTGCGATGCACGGTCCGATAAAAACGATTTCCGCATCGGGGTCCTTTTCCCGAATCATCTTCGCTGTAATTATCATAGGCGACGGAGTATCCGAAACGTGTCTGTTCAGCTCGGGGAATTCAACATTTATGTATTCTACAAATGCCGGGCAGCATGAACTTGTAATAAAGCCTTTCTCAATCAGCTCCTCCGCTTCCGCAAGGGCAGTAAGGTCTGCTCCCTGCGCTACCTCGACAATTTCATCAAAGCCCAGTTTTTTAAGGCCCGCATAAACCTGTCCGGTTGCAGCCTCCGGAAATTGTGCCGCAACTGCCGGAGCAACTATTGCGTATATTTTTTTGTTGTGCTCCTTTATTACGTCGATAAGCTCAATCACCTGAGAGATATCATTTGTTGCCCCAAACGGGCATTCGTGAACGCATTTCCCACAGACTATGCACTTGCTGTGATCTATATGCGCTTCACCCGTAGGAGCCATTGAAATTGCACCGGTCGGGCAAACCCTCTCACAAGGTCTCACAAGGTTTGTAATTGCACCGTACTTGCATGCGGAAGCACATCTTCCGCACTCCACACAGTCGTCTTTATTAATATGTGCATAACGCTTTTCGTCGATATAAATTGCCTTGCGAGGACATGCTTCTTTGCAGTTGTGCGCCACGCAGCCTCTGCACATGTCGGTAATTATATAGCCTGACTTCGAACATTCATCACAGGCAATCGAGACGACCTGAACAGTATCTTTCGATCCGTGAAATTCTCCAAGGCCTATTCTTATTCTCTCCGCAACAACAGCCCTGTCCTTGTAAATACAGCATCTTATAGGCGGCGCATCCTTCGGACATACGGCATTTGCAATCGTATCAAAGCCGCGGAACGGATCGATGCCCTGCCACTGAAGCTTCGCAAGTTCCCTCAGCACCTTGTATTTAATAGTATTTAATATGCTTCCTGATATTATTTCTTCCATTTTTGCCCCCAAATGCACTTATCACCGGCTCAAATACCGCAAAGCATTATGAAATCACCGCGCAGCCGCTCTCCCCGGTTACCGGTCTTTATGAAACCGGTTACAAGTTTGCTTATTTTCTATTCTTATTTTGCTATATCGCAAGATTGTTGTCAAGTATCTGCATGATTATAAGCAAAAATGTTATAATCTGCTAAACAGGTGCGCAATTTTTTTCGAAAAGCCTTGTTATCAGGCAGTTTGACAGCCGGTTCGGAATAATTTTGCTGAGCAATTTTATAAGATAACCGACCGCCCTGATTATAAAAGCTCTTTTATGGTATAATTTCAAAGGGGAAAATTCCCTTCCCATGCGCCTCCGCTTTCGCCGGATGCAGTTGTGCCGATCATTTTCTCCGGCACCCGGGAATCATTCTTAGGAACAGATTTTTAAACAGATTTTTTTACAGGAGTCTAAAATGGAAGAAAAGTTACTGCGTATGCAGATTGTAGAAACAGGCCTTCAGCTTCTTGAGCACGGTCTTGTCGCAAGAACCTGGGGCAATGTAAGTGCGCTGCTTGATGATTCTCATATGCTCATATCGCCGAGCGGCCGTGATTACAAAGCGACAAAGCCTGAAGATATCGCCCTTTATGACATTGCAAAGGATTCATGGACGGGCAAATATAAACCGTCGAGTGAGAAAGGCGTCCATATTGCGGCCTACAGGATTCTTGAAGATGCGCGCTTTGTAATTCATACACATCAGACCTTTGCAACCGCTTTTGGCCTTTGGGGAGCCGACACTCTTGAAATGAGTGGGCAGGAACGTAAAAAGCTGTGCGGACTTGCCGTTGCCGAATACGCTCTTCCGGGCACCGGGGAGCTTGTTGAATCGGTCAGCACCGCATTTAGGGCAGGTGCGCACTCTGTCCTCATGCAGCACCACGGCGTAGTTATTGCGGGGACATCCAAAGAAGACGCCATGGAAAAAGCCCTGCTTCTTGAGGAAATATGCAGACGTAATTACAAAGGACATGACCTTTCGGAAAATGCCGCCTTAGTTTATTCAAGGCTTCAAATGCCGCTTATGGCTCAGCTTGATGATATGGCACAGATGATTGGTCCGTCCATCCCTCTTATTGTCGGGAACGTCGATTTGGCTCTTCAAAATTTCAATGCTGTTATTGTGCCTGAAAAAGGCATTTCGGTGCGCGGAGAAAACGACGACGATACGGAAGCTCTTGAAATTCTTGCAGAAAAAGCTGCAATCACAGCACTTCACCTTATCAAAAACAATGTCACAAAAGAACTCAGTCCCGAAGATATCAAACTTATGCATGAGAATTACGTAAACAGCTATTCGAAGCAAAAAAATGCGGAC
>JAILLO010000092.1 GCA_024693105.1 Clostridia bacterium
ACAGCTTGAAAGAGTGCTGGATGTAATCGAGTCAAGGATGGAACCGGACAAGTTCAATGTAAACAGACAGGTCTACACAATCCGGAACATCTACTTTGACACAGAGGACAACCAGCTTATCAGAAATTCGCTGGCAAAGCCCCGATATAAGGAAAAAATCAGGCTGAGGACTTATGCCGGAGCAGGAAAGGACGCCAAGGCATTCCTGGAGATTAAGAAAAAGTTCAACGGACTGGTGAATAAAAGAAGAACAAAGATGGAAGCGGGAGAGGCAATGGCCTTTGTGGAAAACGGCGGCAAGATAATTTATAAGCCGTATATGAATCCGCAGGTTGTCAAGGAGCTTTCTTACATGGTAAGCAGATATAAGTTAATGCCAAAGGTGATGATTTCTTATGACAGACTTGCATATTTCGAAAAGGGAAATCCGGATCTTCGAATATCGCTTGATACCAACATAAGGACAAGAAGGGACGAGCTGAATATGAATGCAGGTATCTACGGCAGGCTGCTGCTTCCGGAAAACATTTGGCTCATGGAAATAAAAACAGCAAAGGCAATGCCGGTCTGGCTCACAGAAATGCTTGCCGAAGAGGAAATCAGAAGGGTAAGCTTTTCAAAGTATGGCACAGAGTATAAGAACTACTTGAAGGAACAGGAAAGCAAATACGCAGAATCAAAGAGAACAATCAATAAGAAAGAGAAAGTTGAGGTAAAGTATGCTTGATTCCATTAAAGAAGTACTGAGCGAAGCAGCTCAGACAGAAGCCATCACAAATTCAGACGTCCTTATGGCCATGGGGGCAGCCCTGGTGCTGGGCGTAATTATCGGAGTTACGTATCTTCTCTCAAACAAGGACAGATATGACAGAAAAAGCTTTGCAATCACATTGATAATGCTGCCTGTCATATTGGGAGTGATACTCCTGTTTGTGGGAAGCAACGTGGCAAGAGCCTTCTCTTTGGCAGGAACCCTTTCTATTATCAGATTCAGAAGTGCTCCGGGAGATGCCAAGGACATAGGATATATCTTCTTTTCCACAGCAGTCGGAGTAGGATGCGGTGTAGGAATGTATACAGGCTGTCTGATTTTCACAGTGGTAATGTCGGTGGTAATGCTGGCACTTGAACACCTGAAATTCGGAGCAGAGACGGCAAAGAAGCTGAAGATAACCATTCCGGAGGATTTGAATTATGAAGACGCATTTTCCGATGTATTTGAAAAGATGACAAGCGAAGCGAAGCTGCTGAGGCTGAAGACTACAGATCTGGGTTCATTATATGAAGCGGTTTACAGAGTAAAAGTAAGAGACGGTATTTCCGACAAGGAGTTTATAGACGAGCTCAGAACCAGAAACGGAAACCTGAACATTTCACTGACAATGGAAGAAAGATAGGAGGAATAAAAACATGTTTAAATGCGGAACTATTAAAGAAGGAAAAAAGAAAATGATTGCGTGCATGCTGGCAGCAGCGCTTGCTGTAACAGGGTTCGCACTTTCAGGCACAGCCTGTGAATCTCAGGCGGATTCTGCAGGCAGCAGTACGCAGTACGTTTTATATCAGGATGACGAAGCGCTGACCGCCATGGTGGATGATGTGAGCAGCATCAAAGAATACAAGGCCTATACTGACGGTGAATATCAGGAAGTAAAGCTAAACGGGGACTCTGTTGAGTTTTCCGGAACCGGAGCAACGGTAAACGGCAGCGACATACTTATCTCAGAAGCCGGAACTTATGTGTTCAGCGGAACTTTAAATGACGGTGCCATTATAGTTGACTCTGAAGAAGAAGAGAATGTGGTTATTGTACTTAACGGAGCCGATATTATCTGTAATGACGGAGCACCGATTTATGTAAAGAACTGTGGAAAGAACGTGGTTCTTTCACTGGTACCGGGTACTGAAAACAGCGTGACCGACGGAGCAGCTTATACTTATGAGTATGCACAGACAACTACCGACTCCGAAACCGGTGAAGAAAGCACTCAGCCAAGCGGGGCAATCTTCTCCAAGGCGGATCTCAGGATTAACGGCAGCGGTAAACTGACGGTAAAAGCAAACTGCAATGACGGTATCGTAACAAAGGACGATTTGGAAATTGCAGAGGCGACAATTGTTATAGATGCGGCGGATGACGGCATAGTCGGCAAGGACAGCGTGGCTGTTAAAAGCGGCAGCATTACTGTTACATCCGGTGGGGACGGCATCAAGTCCACAAATGACGAAAATGAAGAAAAAGGATATGTGGTAATTGCTGAGGGAAGCTTTAAGATCAACTCCGGAGCAGACGGCATACAGGCTGAAACCGTGCTTATGACACTTGGCGGGAATTTCGATATTACTACCGGAGAGGGTGCTTCGGCAGCCGTTAACCGGGGCAGGGAAGGTTTCATGCCCGGGGCTTTGACCGGAACCGTGAACGGTGGTCAGCAGGGCCGGATGCCGCAGCAGAACCTGCAGGGCGGGCAGAATCAGACAGGCGGAATGCAGATGATGCCTCAGATGCCTCAGATGGCGCAGGGACAGCAGACGGCCGGTACCGTTTCTTCTGCAGCCATGACAAATAATGCGGAAGCTGCAACAGCATCCGACGACTCCGATATGAAGGCACTGAAGGCCGGAACAAAGCTTCTTGTTCAGGACGGAGATTTCAACATCAACAGTCAGGATGATGCACTTCACTCAGACGGTTATCTGGCCACAGCCTATGGTAATTACACGATAGCTGCCGGCGATGATGCAATCCATGCTGAAAACAGCCTGGATATATACGACGGCACTTTCAAGATCACTCAGTCCTATGAAGGCATAGAAGCTGCAAATATCACAATTGCCGGCGGAGATATAGACCTGAAAGCAAGTGATGACGGAATAAATGCTTCCGCGGACAGCGGTCAGGCAAGTTTAACCATCAAGGGCGGAAAAATGAATGTAGATGCAGCGGGTGACGGAATTGATGTAAACGGCTCAGCAACTATGACAGGAGGTACTGTTGCAGTCAGCGGATCGACTGACAACGGAAACAGTGCCCTTGACTATGACGGCAACTTTGAGGTGAAAGGCGGAACATTGCTGGCAGTCGGAAGCTCAGGCATGGCCCAGGCTCCAAATGACGGAACTACAGTTTATACAGTATCAACGCCGGTTAATACTCAGCAGGCGGGGACAGAGGTAAGCCTGGTGGATTCAGCCGGAAACGTAGTATTTTCCTTCACTGCCGAAAAGCAGTTCTCGCACATAATTCTTTCCTCAGATGTTATCAAGGAGGGCGGAACTTACAGCATAAAGGCGGGAACTACGGAGCTTGCAACATTTACGGCAAATGATGTGGTAACTAACCTTGGCGGTGCCGGACAGATGTTTGGTCCCGGCCGGCAGATGAACCGGCCGGCAGGCGGCGGAACTCAGCAGAACGGCTAAAAGCAGGGAGCGCAGAAGCAGCAGAAGTTATACAACAATGCCGGCGGTTTCAACGCTCCGACCACATATGAGAATCTTGCTTTGTCCAAGGGACTTTAGGTAAATGACGAAAATCATATATTAAACAACAAAAAATGCTCTCGGGTGAGAGCATTTTTTATTATGCAAATCTTTAAGGGAATGAAGGTTTAACTGTCTGAGGCTGATATGGGGGCGCAGACTACATTCTTGGCCCGCCTGTTGCCTTAAACATGCTGAATTTTCTTGTTGCGTCAAGGTATTTCATGAGAACGCCCATATTTGCATAGTATACAGAGCAGCGGTCGTTTTTGACCACTTCGACAAGGTTTGCCTGGACAAGCTTCTTAATATGCTGGGAAATAGTTGCCTGGCTGTAGTCAAAAGCGGCAACGACATCTTTGTTGCATACGGTTCTTCTGTCTTTGTTGCAGCCCATTATAAACTGATAAATTTTGATGCGGGCAGGGTGAGCAAGGGCGTCGGACACCTGTGCCACCAGCAATACTTCATCTTCCAAAAGGGTGTCGCCGTCTTTTCTTAATCTCATATGTATATCCTCCGTTTATCGTCTATTAACAATAAACACGTTACGACTTTTTCGGGGAAATGTCAAGGGATAAATGGATATGCGGGGTAAAGGCGGCGCTGCAAAAATCCGGGGAGGATGACGGGAGGCGACAAAATTTTCCTTGCAAATTTTTCTGCCGGTGTTAGAATGTAGGAGAAAGGCGGGGAGCTGGTGAATGCCGGCTGAGAGATGAACCGACAGTTCATGACCCGAAAACCTGTTGGATAATGCCATCGTAGGGACCATAAAGAAATTTGTGATTTCAAGCCATCGGATTATCCGGTGGCTTTTATTTTGGAGTGCCTTAAAGATGTCTTGAGGGTCCGCATGAAATCTTCCGAAACGGAGACGGAAAAGAAAGACATATCTTCAGGCCTTCAGGAAAGAGAGGCAAAGATGAAAACAGCATTAACAATTGCAGGAAGCGACTGCAGCGGCGGTGCGGGAATCCAGGCGGATATCAAAACAATGACTGAAAACGGCGTATACGCAATGAGCGCGGTTACGGCGCTGACCGCCCAGAACACCAAAGGAGTACAGGGCATATTTGAAGTAACTCCGCAGTTCCTTGAGCAGCAGCTTGATTCGGTTTTTTTCGACATTTTTCCCGACGCAGTGAAGACGGGGATGGTATCATCGTGCGAGCTGATTGAAGTTATTACGCAGAGACTGAAAAAGTACAATGCGAAAAATCTGGTTGTGGACCCTGTTATGGTATCTACAAGCGGTGCAAGACTCATAAGCGAAGAAGCGATTGACACACTGAAAAAGTGCCTCCTTCCGATGGCTGCGGTAATTACACCGAACATTCCCGAGGCAGAAGTACTTTCAGGAATGAAGATTACAAACGAAGATGAAATGACAGCGGCAGCAAAAAAAATCTTTGAAGATTTCGGCTGCAGTGTTCTTTGCAAAGGCGGACACAGGATAAATGACGCAAACGATCTTCTTTTCTCGGGCGAAGGAACATTCTGGTTCAGGGGCAGGCGCATAGAAAATCCGAACACGCACGGAACGGGATGCACACTCTCAAGTGCCATAGCATCAAATCTTGCGAAGGGCGAGGATATTAAAACTGCGGTGCTTTATGCGAAAAACTACATTTCCGGTGCTCTTGCGGCAATGCTTGACCTCGGCAGCGGAAGCGGTCCTATGATGCACAATTTCGCTGCAGAAGGGGATTTCAAAGACCTTGGAGCAACTCTTACGGCAGCGGAAAAGGCAGCAAAAGAACGGGCGCAGGTTTGATTTTCCGCCGGGGGAAAAGAATACTTATGCAGGAAAAATACCCGGAAAATTTTAAGTTTAACGGATGGTGAAAAATGGAAAACGAAATTAAAATCAAAAGCAAAGGGACAAGCGTCCTCGGAAACAGCCTTGTGTGGTTTGGCGCGGGCATTTCAATCGCCGAGATAATTACAGGCACATATCTTGCCTCACTCGGTTTCGGAAGAGGCCTTGCGGCAATAATTCTGGGCCATGTAATCGGCTGCGTGATGATGTTCTCTGTCGGAATTATAGGCGGAAAAACACGCAAAAGCGCGATGCAGACCGTAAAGATGAGCTTTGGCGAATACGGCGGCAAATTCTTTGCGCTGCTCAACATACTTCAGCTTGTAGGCTGGACGGCGATTATGATTTATGACGGTGCCCTTGCGGCAAACGGTGTTTTCGCGGCAGGACTTTGGGTATGGGCATTGCTTATCGGAGCGCTTATCATAGTATGGCTTCTTATCGGAATCAGAAATATCAGCAAGATAAGTGCTGTTGCGGTCGGAGGACTCTTTATACTTTCGCTTGTTCTTTGCAAGGTTATTTTCTCCGGCGGAATGGGCACGGTTCCCGAACCTGACGGACTTACTTTCGGTGCGGCCGTTGAGCTTGGCGTTGCAATGCCGCTTTCGTGGCTTCCTCTTATCAGCGATTACACAAAGGATGCCGAAAAGCCTTTTGCGGCAACACTCGGAAGCGTTATTACATACGGAATCGTCAGCACATTTATGTATGTCATCGGAATGGGCGCTGTCCTTTTCACGGGCGAATATGACATTTCCCTTATAATGCTCAAGGCGGGACTTGGAATCGCAGCACTCCTTATCATTGTATTTTCAACAGTTACAACGACATTCCTCGATGCATATTCGGCAGGTGTTTCAAGCGTTTCGCTTTCACCGGGACTTTCCGACAAGAAAACGGCAATTTTTGTTACAATTATAGGAACGGCAGCGGCAATTGTTTATCCTATGGACAATATTACAAACTTCCTTTATATGATAGGCTCTGTCTTTGCACCGATGGCGGCTGTAATGCTCGCAAATTACTTTATCCTCAGACGCAATCTCGAGAAGAGCAAAATCAGCATTATAAGCATGGCAGAGTGGCTTTTGGGCTTCATAATTTACAGACTTCTGATGCATGTTGACACAGTTGTGGGAAATACGCTCCCTGATATGGTGATTACCATTATTATCTGTGTAATCGTGGGACAGTTTGTGAAATCCGGTAGCTACGGCAAAGACGCAGTGCATGCCGCAGAAGAAACAAAATAGCAGCCGGCGGGATTAAAAAAGGCTGCAGACGAACAGAAAAGAATTACAGGCAGGAGGGATTTAAGTGTTTGGAAAATATCTTGAAAATGTGAGAAAAATGTCACCGATTGTGCACAGCATTACAAATTACGTAACAGTAAACGACGTTGCAAATGCACTCCTTGCGATAGGCGCAAAGCCGATTATGGCAGACGATGCACGCGATGCTGCGGAAATTACAAAGATCTGCAGTGCGCTGAATATAAATATCGGTACGCTCAACGAGATGACTGTCAAGGCCATGTTTGCAGCAGGCAAAGAGGCAAAAAAACTGGGCCATCCTGTAATTTTAGACCCTGTAGGCGCAGGCGCAGGCAGCTTTCGTACAGAGACTGCACTCGGAATTATCAGGGAACTGTCTCCGGATGCAATTAAGGGAAATATTTCTGAGATAAGCACGCTTGCAGGAGCTCTCGGTGCAGGCGCAGATGAGGCGGATGCACAAGCCGGCGGAAAGACAAAGGGCGTTGATGCCGATATGTCTGAGCTGATAAACGATGAAAATCTTCTGCGCAATATCAGACTTGCAAAGAGCCTTGCAAAAGTGACCGGAAGTGTCATAATAATAACCGGGGCCATTGATCTTATTGCAGATGAAAACAAATGCTATGCTGTCAGAAACGGACATCCGGACATGGCTGATGTAACCGGGACAGGATGCAGGCTTTCGGCGATGACGGGAGCTTATATTGCCGCAAATCCGCAGGAAAAGACAGAAGCCGCAGCAGCTGCGGTAATCACGAGCGGTCTAAGCGGAGAGCTTGCGGCCGAAAGACTGGGAAAAAGGTGCGGAAACGCAGCGTTTCGTGATGCAATGACAGACTCCTTGTATCTTATGGATGCACAGACACTTGAAAAGGGAGAAAAATATGAAATCTACTGACAATCTTAAAAGCGATCTTCTTCTTTATGCGGTTACTGACCGTCACTGGCTCGGCAGCGAGACGCTGAGTTCGCAGGTTGAAAAGGCGCTTAAAGGTGGAACGACCTTTGTGCAGCTTCGTGAAAAAGAGCTCTGCCGAAGCGATTTTCTTGCAGAGGCTTTCGAAATAAAGGAGCTTTGCGTGAAATACAATGTTCCGTTTGTAATTAACGACGATGTAAGCATTGCGCTTGAGTGCGATGCCGACGGAGTGCATGTCGGCCAAAGTGACATGGAGGCGGGAAATGTCCGTGAAATGCTCGGCCCGGACAAAATTATCGGAGTTTCGGCGCAGACTGTTGAGCAGGCGCTTCTTGCGGAAAAACGCGGCGCCGATTATCTCGGTGTCGGAGCTGTCTTTCCGACAGGCTCCAAGGCTGATGCATCGGTGCTTGATTTCGGGACTCTTGAGGCGATATGCAAGGCCGTATCAATACCTGTAATTGCCATAGGAGGCATCACGGCCGAAAACGTTTCGCAGCTTTCCGGCAGCGGTATCTGCGGAATAGCGGTGATAAGTGCCATATTTGCGCAGAAGGACATATATAAAGCAGCGGAAAATCTCAGAAAGCTTTGCGGAAAACTGTTTTAAAAAACCTTTTTAAATAAGCGCGGCAGGCTGAAAAAACCTTGGCAAAAGTCAGCACGGAAGTTATTACGGGGCTGCCACACCGGTTATTACAAAAGCCGCAGCAAAAATCACCGCGAAAGCCGCAGCAAAAATCACCGCGAGAGCTGTAGCAAAAATCACCGCGAAAGCCGACGCAAAAACGGCAAAAAAAACGGAGCCGAAAGCGGTGCTGAGGCACATAAAAAACAGTTTGAAAACGCATTAAAAAAAGGGGCAAAAAACCGCCCGAAATTGCAAATCCATATATTGTAATCATCAGCTGTCACGCAGCAGTCGCAGGCATTTCGGCCACAAGCAGATGCCACTTTTGTGACTGATGCGTGACAGTTTTTGCTGTAAAAAACAAGAAGATTTAAGAATACATTAAGGTTAAAAAAATGATTGCAAATTTTCTAAAAAGTGTGATATTATTACGACTATTAAAGAGGCGGTTTCAGTTATATTTGATTTTTATAACGGAGAGATAAAATGATTAAAACATGTATTGATGAAGCCATAGCTGAATACATACAGACACTCATTTGTCAGGACGAAATGTCTGATGACGATACAAGGCGCCTGATGGACAGATCAAGGGAAGCACTGCGTGTTGATTCCATTTACATTTCCGAAATGCTTACCGACACTTTAGGCCATGTGTTTACACATATGAGTGTCAGCGACGAAAAGCTTGATATGACCGGCCAGAAGGTTTTGCTTTCGCGTGATGAGTATAATGAAATGGTAAGCAGATTTGACGAAAACGGCTTTTTAATCGTTGAGGAGGAAAAACTCAAGGATGATTATCACGGAAGCAATATTTGTTTCGGCATGAAGCGCGGTCAGACATACGAGGCATTTGTGGGAGTTTTTTCATCCGACAGAGACCGCAAATGGACCGAGGAAGAAAAAGCTGCCGTAAAAAAGCTTGCAAGAGCACTTACACGAGTTGTTGAAAATTCGAGATTTACAAGTCAAAACGACCAGAGGGTCAGAGATGCCCTTATTTATAATTACCTTTTGTGGGAGTATGATGTTATTTGCTTTGCCGACATTGAAAACGAGACATATACAACCTTCAGACAGTCAAAATATACAGGTATCAAGCTGCAGGCGGAGGAGAACTATTCGGATGCGGTAAGGCGTTTCACACCTAAAATCGATCCGGAGTACCGCGAATTCTGGGAAAAATTAGAGGATAAGCAGACTCTGATTGATATCCTCAGCAAGGAAGACCGCCGCGAGTTTATTTACAAAATGGTGGACATGGGGAACCCATGGCGCCGAATGATATTGCAGGTTGTGGAAAGAAAAAACGGTGATGCTTCAAAGATACTTCTTTCTGTTATGGGCATTGACAATCAGCGCGCAGAGCACATAGAGCTTGCAAAGAAAGTTGAAGAGCAGAATCGCGAGCTTGAAATTGCGAAAGACCGTGCAGAAGAGGCAAATGCGGCAAAGCGCAAATTCCTTTTCAATATGTCACATGATATAAGGACTCCGATGAATGCGATTTTGGGATTCACCGAAATAGCCCGCGATAATATCGAAGATACCGCCAGGGTAAGCGACTGTCTCAACAAGGTGAAGCTTTCGGGTGAGCATCTTTTGCACCTGATTAACGATGTCCTTGACATGAGCCGGATCGAAAGCGGTAAGACTGTAATTAAAGAGTCTCCTATGGATATTACAGAATGCGGCAGGGACATTTTATCTCTTGTCCACCGGGCTGCATCGGAGAAGAAAATAGAAATAAGCTGTAATGCTGAAAATCTGGTTCATACGAAGGTGTGGGCAGATGTGCTTCACATTAAGAGAGTTATTTTGAACATTATAAGCAATGCCATAAAATACACGGCGACAGGCGGAAGCGTTGTCTTTAAGATGTGCGAAAAGGATTCTGATGTTCCGGGCTACGGACGTTTTGAATTTTCCGTGACAGATAACGGCATAGGCATGACTTCGGCTTTCCTTGAGCATATTTTCGAGCCGTTTTCAAGAGCAGCAACTTCTACAAAGTCAGGCATTGAGGGAACCGGTCTGGGCATGGCCATAGCTCAGAATCTTGTGCAGCTGATGGGAGGAAAACTCGATATTTCAAGCACTCCGGGAGAAGGGACATCTGTTTTGCTTTCAATAGACCTCAGGATACAGAAGGAAGAAACGCAGGCGCAGGAGAATACAGACAGCAATAAATATATTCAGGAGGAGCTTGCCGGCAAGAAGGTGCTTCTTGTCGATGATAACGGGCTCAACCGCGAGATTGCGCAGAACCTTCTGGAGCATTTCGGAATGAATGTCGCAACTGCCGATGACGGCGCGGTTGCAGTTAAGATGATGGAAAACAATCCTGATTATGATATCGTTCTGATGGATATACAGATGCCTGTAATGGACGGTTATGAGGCAACAAGGGAAATCAGACATATGAAGACAAAAGCCTCTGAAATCCCGATTGTTGCAATGACGGCAAATGCTTTTGCGGAGGACCGCGAGCAGGCCTTAGAGGCAGGAATGAACGAGCACCTGGGCAAGCCTATAAATGTAGACCTTTTAAAGAAAATCCTTGCCAGATATGTAAGCTGACGATTATTAAAAAATTTGCCGGATACGCAAGCTGAGAATTAATAAAAGATCTTGCCGGATACGCAGGCTGAGAATTAATAAAAGATCTTGCCGGATACGCAGGCTGAGAATTAACGAAAAACCCCGCAGGGGCAGGTAATTATGATTTGTATCCCGTTTAGAGGATATACCGAAACAAAGGATTTTATAATTACCGCCATGAACGGGGTTTTGTATTTTATTTAATAAAGTCTTTTTCAGGCACGGAATTTTCCGGGCCTTTTTCAGTATTTTGAGGTTCTTGCTGCTCATGTGCGGCAGGTGAGAAGGCCTTTGTGACCATGTCAAAAATCTGCGTATGAGAAAAGTCCTTATGCAGAGGCCTGTGTGGAAGTATCGTTTTCTTTGGAGGAGGCGTCTGTTCCTGGCCGCTTACTATCTTATTTCTGACAGTCTGCATTCTCGTGTCGAGTGCGGAGCTGATCTCTGCACATTCCAC
>JAILLO010000047.1 GCA_024693105.1 Clostridia bacterium
GGATTCTGAGTATGCAAAGTATGCTTCTCAAGCAACCGAATTCTTAAAACAGTATCCGGGGTCAACTTTTACACAGACGGATGTGCTTTTGGCCTATGAGCAGTTTGAACCTTGGTGTTTAAATAAAAATGTTTTACAGGCTTATGATTATGATTTTTCGGAAGATTTTATGCTGGATCGAGACGAAAATGCGGAGTCGGCTGAAGAAAAGTTAAATAAGTTGATTGGCTTGCAGAGGGTAAAATCTCAGATTTGGAAGATTGTAAATGCTGATGTGGTGGAAAAAGAAAGAAAAAATCGTACTGGAAATAAATACAAGCCCGGAACTATGCATATGATTTTTGCCGGAAATCCCGGAAGTGCAAAAACTACAGTGGCAAAGCTCTTTGGTGGGATTGCAAAGGAAAAAGGGATCCTTAAAAGCGGTAGTTTCGTGGAATGTGGTGGAGTGGACTTAAATGGCATGGGTTGCGTTGAGGCTATTCGAGATGCTTTTGATGCTGCAAAAGGAGGAGTATTGTTTGTTGATGAAGCATATGCTTTGACCGGTCAGACAGCAACGACGGTTTTAATTCAGGAAATGGAAAACCATCGGGAAGATGTTATCGTGATTCTTGCAGGTTACAATGAGCTAATGAAGGAGTTTATGGAACAAAATGAGGGGTTGAAAAGCAGAATTCCTTATTGGATCAATTTCCCGGATTACAATGAAAGAGAATTGACAGAGATTTTTAAACTTATGTTGGAAGAAAAAGGCTTTAAAGCCACAGAAGATGCTGTAAAACAAGCACAGTATATCTTTGAAAAAGTATGCCACCTTGATAATTTCGGAAACGGAAGGTATGTAAGAAATCTTTTGGAAAAATCCATTCAAGAACAGTCCGAGCGTGTTTTAACAGAGAAAAAAGAGGCCTCTGGAATTCGAAAGAGTGATCTGTTTTTGCTTAAGAAAGAGGACATTAAAATGCCGGAGGATGGTTTGCAGGAAGAACGAGCCAAGGGTACGGCGCAAAAAGAGTTGGATGAGATGATTGGTCTTTCCTCTGTAAAGAGCGTTCTTTCAAAGGCAGTTGCTAGTTTTAAATACAAGCGCATACTTGCAGAGCGAGGGTTATCGGCGGAACGCACATCTTATCATATGGTCTTTACCGGAAATCCCGGGACGGCGAAAACAACGGTGGCAAGACTATTGGCTGAGATTTTAAAAGATGAGAAGGTTTTGCCTACCGGAACGTTTGTTGAAGTCGGACGAGCAGATTTAGTGGGAACGGTTGTCGGTTCGACAGCACCGCTTGTAAAAAAACGATTTAAGGAGGCGCAGGGCGGAGTGCTGTTTATTGACGAGGCCTATTCCCTTTGCGATGGATATATCAACGGATATGGTGATGAGGCGATTAATACAATCATTCAGGAAATGGAAAATCACAGAGAGGATGTCATAGTGATCTTTGCCGGATATCCAAAGCAGATGAAGGAGTTTTTGGAACGAAATCCGGGGATGTCTTCCAGAATTGCCTTTCATATTGATTTTGAGGATTATTCTGTAGAGGAACTTTGCGATATCACAAAACTTATGGTGAAAAGGAAGAATATGCAGATTACAGATGAGGCTATGACAAAGTTGAGAGCAAATTATGACAAGATTTCCAATCAGCCGGATTACGGAAATGGTCGATATGTGAGAAAGATTTTGGAAGAGGCAGAAATGAATTTAGCACAGCGTATTTTTGCGATGGGGGGTGCGGATGTTTCGATGGAGGTTATGACCAAAATAGAAGCCTGCGACATTCCGGAGTTTAAGAATAATAGCCTGCAGGATAATAAACGACTAATTGGATTTTGTGCGTAAGAGAACTATCCCTAGTCGGATAATGTGAAGCCTTGATTTGTTTGATTATAAGGTGGATAATAGAAGCACGGGGACAGAATGGAATCCTCAAAAAATTGAGGATATTGCTTTCCATAATATATTATATGGAGAAAGGAGCAAATTAGGTTTTATGAAAGGCTTTGCAGTTTTTTTAGATGTAGATGGCGTGTTGAACACAAGAACTACTGTCGAGCGCTCTCCGGAGGGTTATACAGGCATCGATCCTTTAAGGGTAAAGGTTCTAGCTGACGTATTAAGTAAATATCAAGGTGGAGACATTATTTTGGTATCCGATTGGAAAAACATGCGTGCGGAAGCCGGAGATTATGCTTATTTGGTTTCTAGGTTGGGGCAGTACGGGCTCGCAATTTCAGGTAAGACAGACGACAATGGTCCCGACAGAGGGGCAGGCGTGACGAAGTACTTGGAAGAGCACCCGGAAATTAAAGAATACGTTATCCTTGATGATAATAAATTTGACTACGGCGCTAACAAGAAAAATTGGGATCGCTTACTTCTTACAGATGGGATAGAAGACGTAAGCTACGCATCTAAAACGCCGGCGGTTGAGGCTATGCTTTTCTATGATTTCATTCGGATGGTTGGATAAAAAGTTTTATATTACGGAGGTGGCAAGATGGCAATAAACGCAGCAATTATTGGGAAGATTACGAAAGAGGATTTGAGCAAGAAGATGAAAAGCTTTATTGAGGATGCAAAGAATAGTATATATTTTGCGGCGGAACTCAATGAAGATGCAAAGAAGTGCGATTTCCTCCTCGATGCATCCTGTGACGGACAGGTTTTATTCACATACAAAGGGAGTACTTCGCGAATCCTTTGTGACAATCCGATAGACTGTATCGAAAATACAATCTTTGTGTTATCCGAAAAATCGCCGCTGTCGATAACAGAAGATGATTTTGCTGAAATAGTCGGACCGGAAGGGAAATATTATGGCATAAAAGCACCTGTTAAGGCGCTCGCAGAAAATAAAGCAGATATGTCCGGATTGGAAAAAGTGGGCAAAGAGAATCAGCTATTAGTGCATTTGGACGGAGATGCGAACATGGGAGAAACCTCGGCTATTCTCGGGAATATAGCGAAAAAAATAGGGAATGACGATGTTGTTTTTTCAACTCGATACACAGATTTCGAGCCCGGTATGGTTGATTTATCAATCTGGAGCAAGAATTAGCGTGGAGATGAGTCAGAAGGAAATAAAAAATGTACGACAAAATATTGGCTGAAATCGGGAAGTATTATACCAGGCAGAAATCAAAGGTATTGACGGATACGGCCAAAGCGGGCAAAACCATATATTTTTATGAGGCCTTTGAGCCCGAATTGATGTCTATTGTAAAAGACTTGACAAAGCAGGCGGAAAAGGTAGGAAGCCTTGGAGCGAAAGGGTTGTATATCAATTTTGAGGCGGATAAAACGGCTCCGATCAAAGCCGGCCGAAAGATGCTTACCGTATCAAGTTTGAAGGATCGCGAAGGCAAAGATTTTGTGCAGATAGTTTTTTACGGGATAAAAGGAATAAAAATCGCTAAAAGGAGAGAAAAGCACGTACCTGAGATCAATTGTTTCAAGAAGCAGATCTTCGGCATATGCGTAGATATTTCCACAGGGGAGATCTTCTATAAAGAGCCGAACTCGTGGAAAAATTTCTACTCGCTGCGGTTTACCGAATACCTAGATTACATCCTGTTTACGGAAGATGCCTTTCGTAATGTTGTACTGGGGCTATTGCGAATCTTGGGAAAATACAACTATATGTACAAAGATTTGGCCGCCTCATTGGAAAAGTACCATTTTGTCGGGCGTGAAATTTCAGCAGAGGAGCTTGCCCAAGCGCCAAACAAAAAGTGTTTTTTCAAAGATGTTTTGGGCATGAAAACGAATGTTAATGCAAATCGCTTAACAATGCTTGAAGGTTTTCTGACCTTGAAGATTGAAGAACAGATACAGGAAAGAGATTTGCCGTTTTTTGCAACTCTTGTCAAAAGTCCTGTCATGGGAGAAATGATCGATTTTATTCTGGCATCGGTAGAGATGAGCGGGTTTGGAAATTTTAACGGATTGCTTGGTGATAGCGAAACCCTTGCCAGATTTTTTGCACGCAAATATTACAAAAGCATTGGGGCAATCGACAATCATTGCGAGCTGGGGAACAAATCCGAGGAAATGCTGGACGACTACTGCCGAATGAGCTTTGAACTTGGAATGAAAATTTCTTTAAGATTCAAGGGTAAAGGTCGCATAAAAAGCGAACATGACGCCTTGGTTGAAGTGCTGAAAAGAAAATCTTTGGACGAAGTAGAGGATGAGTACTTGGTCAAGGAAGACAGCAAATTCAATGGCTTGAGGGAGCTCCTTCCGGAAGAATTTGAGTGGTTATGTTCAAGACAAAGAATGGCGGAGGAATCATTAAATCAAAACAACTGCGTAGAATCATATTGCTGGGATGTGAAAAGTGACCGGTGCGCGATTTACCATTGGGATTGCGAAGATAGGAAGTATACCTTGGAATTCCGAAAAGTGGGCCAAAAATATACGCTGCACCAAATGAGGCAGAAATATAATATGGATGCGCTATCGGAAGATATGGAAATCGTCAAGAGACTGATTAGGTAAAAGCCGATAATAAATATAATAAATAATTTGTGGGAGGAAAAGCAATGACTTTCGATTTACAAGACTTGAATGAAGAATTCTGGTCAAAGGTTGTGTTTTTTCAGATATATCACTCTAGCGGACTTGGAGGACCGGGAGCGCTGCTTCTTGTGACAGAAGATAGGAAGAACTATTATCTTGGATTTGAGGATCTTCCGTTTAATGAGTATTCTTTGGCGGGAAATCTCAATGCTATGTTCGCGAAATCAGCGGAATGGGTTGATCACCGTCACCCGTTTGCAATAGAGAGTGAAGGTTGGACTTCTTTGAGGCAACTTGATATTAAATTTTTCGGAGAAGCTCTCATTCGCGGGGATATTTACGAAGCATTTCGGGAGGTGGCATTAAACAAAGAGGTGATTGAGAAAAAAGTTCATGATGGTTTTTATTACAATCTACCTGATGTTGTTGGTCTTGCACTTGGAACTGAGTCACTTGAGAGAGTGGATTATATCCGTTCGGTAAAGGCATGGGAAAAGGAAAATAAATTGATGGAAGAAGCGCGGGAGGAACATGAGAGAAAAAAGCTCTTGCCAGAACATATCGTGTGGAAGCCAATGCATATGAACAATATAACAGAGAATTCTGTCTTGGGTGAATATGCCCTCATTATTAATAAAACTGACGATAAAATAACGGCACGCAAATTCACAATTCTTTATCAGCCCTACATGATAGAGCCAATGCGTTTGGATTCGTCAAAAGGGATAGAGTGCTATGTTTTATTTAAAAAATCTTATGACGAGATTTATGGACCACTAGAATATCCTACGTCAGAAAACGAATGGCCCTTCAGGGAAGAAAACTATCGGAGCTCACTTCATCGGTTTGCTTATTTTGATTGGATTACTTTTACGGATGGAGATATGGGTGACTATGGCGATTTTATTAGATGCTTTAAGTCTGTGGATGAGGCAAAGGAATATGCACTGTGTTTTGCGAATGCGAACGGGGGTAATCGCTTTACGTTAATAACGAAGCTTGAACCAATCGAAGACCAAAAAATAAGGGCGGAGCGATATGAAGCATATCTTGCATATCAAAAGCATTACAAGAAAATAATGGATGTAATAGTAAATGCCGACATATATTCGTCTGATAACAGCGGAGGAGGCGCGTATCTGTTAAATGCCATTCTTAAAAATGTGCCGGAGATTACAAAAGAACAATTGATGTATTTCCGTCATGAACTGCCAT
>JAILLO010000020.1 GCA_024693105.1 Clostridia bacterium
AAATAGGCGAACCTATTCCTGCAAGTACAATAGCAACTCATATGGATGAGTGTTATGCTTTTGTTGAAAAAACGGGCTATCCTGTAATTATCAGACCGGCATATACGCTTGGCGGTACCGGCGGCGGTTTTGCGCATAACAGGGAAGAACTGGAAGTCCTCTGCAAGCGTGGAATGGAGAACAGTGCGATAGGCCAGATCCTTCTTGAAAAGTCGGTTGCGGGATGGAAGGAAATCGAATTTGAAGTTATGCGTGACGGCAGGGATAACTGCATCATCATCTGCAGCATGGAAAATGTTGACCCGGTTGGAGTCCACACAGGTGACAGTATTGTAGTCGCGCCTACACAGACACTTGACGCGCCGGAGTATGAAATGCTTCGCGACGCTTCTCTCAAAATTATAAGAAGCCTGAAGATTGAGGGTGGCTGCAATATTCAGTTTGCACTTGATCCTTACAGTGAAGACTACATTGTAATCGAGGTAAATCCGCGTGTAAGCCGTTCTTCGGCACTGGCATCAAAGGCATCGGGATATCCTATAGCAAAAATTGCCGCAAAGATTGCTCTCGGATACAGTCTTGACGAGCTTTATAATTACGTGACACATACGACAAGTGCCTGCTTTGAACCTACAATCGACTACTGTGTAATTAAATTCCCGAAGTGGCCGTTTGACAAATTCAAGGGGGCTTCAAGGAAACTCGGTACGCAGATGAAGGCGACAGGTGAGGTCATGTCTATTGCAAGAACCTTTGAAAGCGCACTGCTCAAGGCAATTACATCGCTTGAAGTCAAATGTGACGGTCTGCACGTTCCGGCTGTTACGGCGCTTGATGATAAGGCGCTTATGGCTAAACTTGCAGAATGTGACGACGAAAGAATTTTCTGTATCGCCGAAGCAATGAGAAGAGATATTGCGGACATAGACAAAATTAACGAAATTACAATGATCGACAAATGGTTCCTTGCGGGAATCAAATACATCATAGACCTTGAAAATACACTGAAGACCGAAGAGATGGACAGCAGTCTTCTTTATGAAGCCGAAGCACGCGGATTTACGGACAGTGAAATTCTTGAACTTTCCGGAATTTCAAGGGAAGCTTTGCAGGATATGCGTATATATCACGACATCTTCCCTGTTTATAAAATGGTTGATACATGCGGAGGAGAATTCGAAGCAGTTACGCCGTATTATTATTCGTGCTATGATTCGGAAGATGAAAGCCGCGTTTCGGACCGCGAGAAAATACTTGTAGTCGGCTCGGGCCCTATCAGAATCGGGCAGGGCGTTGAATTTGACTACTGCTGCGTTCAGGGCGTATGGGCCATTAAGGACCTTGGCTATGAGGCAATTATCATAAACAACAACCCTGAGACGGTAAGCACCGACTTTGATACATCGGATAAACTGTATTTTGAGGCACTGCATGTGGACGATGTAATGAACGTTCTTAAGAGAGAACGCCCGGCAGGTGTAATTCTTCAGTTCGGAGGCCAGACATCGCTCAATCTTGCGGAGAAGCTTCATACGAGAAGCATTAAGATTCTCGGAACATCATACAAAAATATCGACCTTGCAGAGGACAGAGAGAAGTTCTCGGAGCTTCTTGCAACGCTTGGCATTCCTACACCTCAGGGCTTTGCCGTTGCCGACGAAAAGGAAGCATTTGAGGCAGTCAAAAAGCTGGGATATCCGCTTGTTGTACGCCCTTCGTACGTTATCGGCGGTCGTGCAATGCAGGTCGTTTACAGTGATGAAGAGCTCAAAAAATATCTTCTTGAGGCAGTATCGCTTTCAAGCGAGCATCCTGTCCTGATTGACAAATATGTTGAGGGAACGGAAATGGAAGTCGATGCCATTGCAGACGGAGAAGACGTACTGATTCCGGGAATTATGGAGCATGTTGAACGCACCGGAGTACATTCGGGAGACAGTATTTCCGTTTATCCGCATTTTTCACTGCCTGAAGATGTTGTAAATACTTTAATTGATTACACAGGCAGGATTACAAAGGCTCTGAATGTGTGCGGTCTTGTAAATATCCAGTATGCATATGACGGAAAAGATGTCTATGTAATAGAAGTAAATCCTCGTGCATCAAGAACAGTTCCTATCCTTTCCAAGGTGACGGGTGTTCCTATGGTAAAACTTGCAGTAGGAGCAATGCTTGGCAAGAAGCTTGCCGACAGCGGTTACGGCACGGGAATGTACAGGCATACAGGTAAATATGCAGTTAAGGTACCGGTATTTTCAGATGCAAAGCTTACTGATGTAGATGTTGCGGTAGGCCCTGAAATGAAATCGACCGGAGAAGTGCTCGGAATCGACAGCAGCCTTGAAAATGCTATCTATAAGGGATTTCTTGCGGCAAATATGAAGATACCGACAGAAGGTGGAATTTATGTTTCGCTGCGGGATCATGACAAGACTGCTTATTCGGCAGAAATTCTCGGCCGTTATGCACAGGAGGGCTTTAAGCTCTCTGCTTCCGAAGGTACGGCGGCATTCCTTGCCGAAAACGGAATCTCCGCAAAGACGATGACGCCTGCGGAGGCAAAGAAACTTGTCGGTGAGGAAATTGTCATGGTAATCAATGTACCTAAAGTTCTCAACACACCGGCTACGGACACTTTCCCACTCAGAAGAGCGGCAATTGAAAGAGGACTCCCTGTAATGACATGCATGGACACCGCGAAGGCATTCCTTACTGCGGTAAAACAGAAGAAAGACGGAGTCGTTCTTGAATACAATGAATTGAATATGCAGTAGACCGCAAGGCCTGCTCCGAAAACTAAAAAGGGCTGCACCGCTTTGGTGCAGCCCTTTTTCGGAGAGTGTATAACTTACATATATATCCTCGCCACATGATTTTTTCCGGACAACACCTTTCCGAGAGAATCGTTTGCAAGCTCTTTCAGCTGTATGTCGGTAAAGGCTTTTCTTATGATAAATTTACCGCCTTGCGGAAGCTGCTCCATATGATAGAGCTGATTTTTTCTGTCGCGCATAAATTCAAAACCAAAGTTATGCTCACTGATCATAAGAGGAATGTTTGCATCGTGCTCAATAGCTTCGTGTGAACCGGAAAGAATCTGTATCCCGAGATTTTCAAAGAAATAACGGGAAGCCGAATTGAAGACATTCAGCCCGTAATCACCGTATACTCTGATGCCCGCATCAAGAAATTCCTTTATCCATGAAAGGCTTCCTGCGACAATCCCCGTTTCGGCGCAGGATTTGACAATTGCATTGAAGTTTTTCGCGATGAAATTGTCCTCCGGGCCTCTGCTTACATTTGTGATATAAGGCATAACGGCGCATTTTCCGAAAAGCTTTTCGGCTTCGTTTTGAACAAGTGCTTCATGCCCTGCGAATTCCGTAAGCGGAATAAGAATTCTTACCTGTAATTGTGACTTTGAAGCGGCAGCGTCGTGCCCGGGGCCGCTGACTGAAGCACCGTCAATAAGGCTTTTTATATGGCGGCAAAGACTGATGTTTTTGTTTTGGAAATTGTAGAAAAAAAGCTCAAGAGCAGGGATTTCCGCGCTTTTGTCTTCACCGCAGAATCCGGCCGCAGTGCTTCGACTTGCGAATCCGCCCTCAGCACTTCCTCCTTCGCCGCAGAATCCGGCCGCAGTGCTTCGGCCCGGACCGAAAGCTCCTGCGCCTGCGGCTGAAGCATTATTTGAACTGCATTCTGCGGATAACGAAGCTTCCTTCGCAAGTTTTGCTATTTCAAGCTGCACAGATTCTCCAATCCTTTGGGAATCGGCTTTTTCACGGGTGCATTCGGATTTTTTTTCTTCAAGCAGGGTAAGTGCTTTCCGCCTCAGCTCGTTCAGTACGGAAGCGGGAACCGATATGCCTTTTTCTATGCTGCAGCTGACCGATTCACAGCGGTAAGGCGTGCCGCCGCATTTTCTGAGTGCGGCACCGGCAGCTTGCTCTGTCAGTTCTTTTGTAACGGCCTTTTCGCATATGTAATTGTCTGCGCGGATTTTTATGCTGATTGCGCCTTGGCCTGCGCCTTCGGATCTGCCTTCGAATCCGGCCGCGGCGCCTTGGCCCGCGCCTTCGGATCTGTCTTCGAATCCGGCCGCGGCGCCTTCGAATCTGCATTCCGATATCTCCAGCTCCGGCGCTTTGCCGAGCTCTGCGGTAAGCCTGAAATGAACCGGGCAAAGCGCATGCGGCTTCAGATTTCCGTCTTTGTCCGGCGTGAACGTCCTGCGGATTTCCGCAAGCTGCCGACCGGCGCTGATTTTATAGACATCAGCGCCGGGCCTTACATTTCCTCGTATATCGCCTATTCGCAATAAACTGTTGCCGAGCTCTTTCCTGTATGTTACGACATTACCCGGCAGACCCTCGCAGTGAATTTCTATTCCGTCCGAAAGCTCTATATCGCTTCCGGGATTTAAAGCAATATCTATAAGATTTTTTCCTTTTGAAATGCCTGCAACCTTACCTACGAAAACTCCCTGATGCTTCGGAAGCGTTCCTGACATAAGAGCGGCGCCGGGATTTTTTTTCAGATACCCGGATGTGAAGTTTCCGCGGTTAAATATCTGCAGAAGAGCTTTTCTGTCCGAATCATCGACAATATACTTATTGAAAGAAGTATTGCCGCCGGCAGAATTTTCTCTTTTGAGGCTGTAATAAAGGTCGATGTATTTTCTGTATACAGATGTAACGGTGCCCACATATTCGGCCGATTTCATTCGCCCTTCTATCTTGAAGGAAGCGGTGCCCGCTTCAATCAGCTGAGGCAGAAAATCCACAGTGCACAAATCCCTTGGGCTCAGAGGATAACAAAGCCCGTTTTCATGACCGGCATTCCGATGAGAATTCCTTTGAGAATTTATTTGCCCGCTTTGATTCTTTTGACCCGTAATTATTTCGTACGGAAGCCTGCACGGCTGCGCGCAAAGTCCTCTGTTCCCGCTTCTGCCGCCGATTACCCTGCTCATATGGCACTGTCCAGAGTAGCAGATGCAAAGGGCGCCATGGATAAAGACTTCGATTTCGACACCGCTCTGCCCGCAAAGCTCGCGAATTTCAGGAAGCGACAGCTCCCTTGCCGGAACTATGCGGCTGTAGCCGAGCCTGCCGGCTGTTTTGGCCGCCGAAAGATTACAGACTGTAGCCTGTGTTGACAGATGAAGAGGCATGCCGGGCAGAAATTTCCGCAGAAGTGCGCCAAATCCGAAATCCTGTATTATTAATGCATCCACTCCGATATTATAAAGGTCTGCGGCATAAGAAACCGCCTCGGGAAGTTCTTTATCCTTCAAAAGAATATTCATTGTTACATATATCTTTACATTTCTGGCATGTGCATAGGCGACTGCCTGTTTCATTTCCTCATCGCCGAAGTTCGAAGCGTTCATCCGCGCGTTGAAAAGCCGCCCTCCGATATATACGGCGTCGGCTCCGTTTTCGACAGCTGCCGCAAGCTCCCTCATTCCGCCCGCAGGTGCCAGCAATTCACATTTTTTCAATGGCATTTCGTTTCCTTTCAATAATATAGCTGCTATTAAAATTATTTTAACATGTCGTGGAAACGATTGAAATATCCCAGGATGTTATTTATAATTACCTTGAGTCGGCTTTTTTTATGTTAATATGCGGATTTCCGGACATCATACATCATTTTCGGACCGCAGCGGATTCCGGAGAAGAAGACCATCAATCCGGGACAGTTGAAAGGACTTTCCATGAACGTTATCAAGAAAACAATGAAAGAGAAAAAATTTATAAATATTACACTTCTCATTGTTACAAACGCAGTAATACTCAGTATTCTTTATCATGTTGTAATACATTTCAATTCTATTGTTTCGGCGCTGGCAGGGATTCTTTCGACTGTTTTATCGGCATTTGCGCCGTTATGGATAGGCATCCTTATAGCGTATATACTTTCGCCGCTTGTAAATCTTATAGATTCACGGCTTATGACGCGCTTCTTCAGAAACAATCCGGGCAACCCCAAAGTCAATAAGCGAAACTCCGCCATCAGAAACATGCTGAGTATTATCCTTACCTTTGTAATAGTGATACTTATCATCAGCCTTTTGGTATACGGATTTTCGGCACTGATTATGGGGCAGTTTGTCAATGTTTCGCTCCTCAGCTACGATGGCTTTTCCGAGATGATAAGCTCCATAATGGATTATTTCAATACATATGAAAAGATTATTATGGAATGGGCATCACACCTGCCGGAAGGCGTTATTGCGGACAAACTGCAGGGGACTGTCAATATGATTATCAATTGGCTTTCGAATCATTTCAGTGCCGTGGCCCTTCTCAATTCCGTGGTTGCTTTCTTCGGAAGCCTTGTCAATGTGCTCCTGGGACTGATTGTGAGCATATATCTGCTCAAAGACCGTGAAATGTTTAAGAAAATGTGCGTTGACGGAGCGGCCCTTATTCTGCCAAGGCGAACGAATACGAAAATAATGACAACGCTTAACGATGTAAACGGTGTTGTTTCGAGATTTATCAGAGGTGCGTTGATTGACTCTATGATAATTGCGACACTTTCGTCGATTGCACTTACTGTTATCGGACTTGATTTTTCCGTTTTTATAGGATGTTTTGCCGGTTTATGCAATATTATTCCTTACTTCGGACCTATACTGGGAATGATTCCCGCTTTTCTTGTCGGTACACTTTCGGGAGGAATTACGCAGGGACTTCTCACCATTGTAATACAGGTTGTTCTCTGGCTGTTTGACGGTAATTTCCTCTATCCGAAGGTTGTAGGTTCAAGCACGGGCCTGCATCCTCTTGCGGTTCTTATCGCAGTTAGCGTGTGCGGATACTTCTGGGGAATTGTCGGAATGGTAATTGCCGTACCTATTGCCGGTATCATCAATATATTTGCACGCAAGGCGATAAATCACCTTAAGGCAAAAAGAGACGCAGACATCGCTTTTTCCATGCTTTCGGACGAAGAAACGCAGGAAGAAACTAACGGGGAAGAGTAATACCGGCGAATCGGCGTATGCATATAAGCACAGAGATATGTCTTTATTTACCCGGATAGCAGGGGAGACTGTTTATTGCAATTCACACCACCACTCACAGAAGTGGTGGATTTCTTGTTCACGGTGTGTTAAAAGGGATTACAAAATGAAAAAGCTGAGATTTTTCACCTCATTAATAATAACCTGCGTTCTTGTGTTTGCCTGCTGCTGTTTTGCGACTGCACAACAGACAGCTTTCAGCGATCTCAAGAAGGGTCACTGGGCGAAGGGAAACATCGACTACCTTGTGGAAAGAGGGGCAATTAACGGTTATCCGGACGGCACTTTCAGACCGTCTGCAACAATTACGGGAGCGGAGTTTTTAAAGATTGCCGCTGCTTCGGTCGGAGCGAAGATTAAAAAGACCGAAAAAGCAAACAAATTTTGGTATGAGCCGTATGTTGAATTTGCACGGGACAACAATATTATAGAATCCGAATTCAACATGAAATGGAACAGCAAAATCACAAGAGCACAGATGGCTTATATTGTAGCCGGTACAGCGGGATTTATCGGCGAGAATACTTATTATACCGAAAAAGAAAAATCCGATATGGATTCTGCGCTGAAAGATCTTAAAACCGCGGGAAGCCTTTATTCCGAAAGGATATACAAGGTGGTGAAAGACGGAATTATCACAGGCTATGAAGATGGAACCTTCAGACCCGAAAAGACTGCAACAAGGGCGGAAGCATCTGCCATGCTGTCAAGACTCTTCGACAAAAGCAAAAGGGTGCGGTAAGCTTTGCGGCGATGCGGGGCTTCGGTCGGTCTCAAAAGAGAAAAAGGGACTGCATTAATGTCTGAAAAAAGAGACATAAAAAACTTTAAAAAACACCCTTGACAAGAGTGGAAGTGTTTGGTAGTATAAACAAGCTGTCGCAAATAAAGCTCTGTTTGCGAGGCACTTTTAAAGCTCTGAAACGGGCTTGATTTTCAACAGAAAATACTCCGATACGGAGCATGAAAAGTCCAAAAAAGTGCTTGACAAAACGGGGTTGCGAGAGTAAGATATTAAATGTTCGCGGCACGTGAGTGCGGCGGATAAGCTTCCCTTGGGAAGCAAGAACCTTGAAAACTTCATAGTGTAGAAATTTAGTCAAAGGAAACATTAAGTTGTTTCCAAAACTAAGTACAAAACAATCTGCAACAGATTGGTAAGACGAATCACAAAGTGAAGAGTCAACGT
>JAILLO010000024.1 GCA_024693105.1 Clostridia bacterium
AAACAAGCAGAATTAAAGCTCCGGAGCTATCAGATAAAACGTTTTAATTAAATTAGTGTAGGGCGATTGGTTCTTTTATACTGACCATTCTGTGGTTAATTTAACCCGACCCCGAATGGTCAATTTAGCCCGACGCTAACACGGGACTTACATCCCGAAGAACTGATCCCCAAAAATAAGTAAAATCAACCAGTCTGTCCGATGAGTATAGCATAAAGCAGTCACATTAATTCACAATTGTTAAAGAAAAAATTTTTTATTTTGGAAGCGCATGACAGATATGTGACAAATGACATTTTATGATATTTTTAACATAAAAAAACGGCAAAACTTTCGTATTTAAATAGAAAGTTTGCCGTTAATTTCTTGTCTGTTCAATTATTTTATTCTGCATTATCACAGGCGTTATTTTCCGTAGCAGAAATTTCATCATCCGGCTCCGAAGCTTCATTTTCACCTGCTGCAGCTTCTGCTTCAAGCTCTTGCTCAGTCTTGATATGAAGCAGAACCTTTTCTATGCGCTGATCGTGAATTGACTCGATACAAAAGAGATATTTTTCTTGGTTTACCATAATTATATTATGTAATTCGAGGGTATTCTCATCAGCTTCCGCCCTCTCTTCTTCGGAAGCATTTGCAAGCTTAATTGCCTCTTCCGTTCCCGCAATTGCGCTGAATCGTTCCGCAATTTTCTCGTGGGCATCATCCTGTGTATCATACGGAATCTCGCCCAGAATATCTATCAGAAAACCGCCAAGCGTTTCACTTGTCTCTGATTCAAGACTGATACCGAGTTGGTCATTCAGATCGTCAAGATACATATCGCCGTATACTCTGTATGTAGTATCGTTGACCTTTTCGGGTTTTCTGACTTCTTCGTCATATTCGTCATCAATATCACCCATAACTTCTTCGATAATGTCTTCCATTGTGACGATGCCCGAAAATCCTCCGAATTCATCTATCAGAATCGCTATATGCTGTTTGTTGCTCTGCATTTCAAAGAAAAGCGAATCTATATTTTTCGTATCCGGTACAAGGTGCGGTTTTCTCAAAATGCTTCTTATGTCAACATTTTCAAAGCCTGTTTCCCTTGCTTTTATAAGATAGTCCTTGATATGAAGAATTCCTATAATATTGTCTGCTTCGCCGTCACATACCGGAATTCTCGAATATCTGAGTTCCATCAGGTCGTCGATATACTTTTCTGCAGGATCCTGTATATCTATCAGAAAAACATTGGTACGGGGAGTCATAATCTCGTATGCCAGCTTGTCATCAAAGGCAAAAATACTGTTAATCATCTTCTTGCCTTCTTCTTTAATTGTACCTTTTTCCTGGCCTGCCTCAAGAAGTGACATTACTTCGTTTTCGGTATACCCCCCGTCAGGGTCTTCGACTCTTGACTGAAGTGAGTTTAAAAGCCACTTCAAAAGTCTGATAAGCGGTCTCAAAAGTCTGTGCGATAATCGGGAACCTTCTTCCATATTATTTCCTTTCCTGTTCTCTATTCCTTTATCCTCTGATTTTAAATTTTGCTGTGTCCTTAGTTATATTGCCTGTGTCCTTTTTTATTTCTTTTTTCTGAGCATAAAATTCTTTGCCACAGGTTTGTCCATGCGAATCTTCAGAATCTGCTGCGGATGCGGCGCACTGTCAACCGGATTTCCCTCTTCATCGAGCATCACCTCAAGCTTTTGCGTAAAGAAATCGGTATACGGTCCGAAGACCTCGATTTCTTCACCGATACTCATTTTGTTTCTCTGTTCGACAACTGCCATACCGGTTTTTTCATCGTAGCTTTTCACCAGTCCTACAAACGAATAATCTCTTGTATAAGCACTGGTCTGATAATTCTGGTCCTTGTTTGTCGGCTGATTGAAATAAAACCCTGTGGTAAACTCGCGATGGCTTACCTTTTTCAGTTCTTTCAACCATTCATCATTGAACCTGTAATTGCCGGGGTCTTCGTAATAGGCGTCGATCGCTTTTCTGTAGGCGCTTACTATCGTGGCAACATAAAAGCTGCTTTTCATCCTGCCTTCTATCTTTGCGGAGCATATGCCTGCATCCACAAGTTCGGGAATATGCTCAATCATGCAAAGGTCTCTCGAATTGAGTATATATGTACCGCGTGTATCTTCTTCAATCGGAAAATACTCACCCGGGCGCTGTTCTTCAACAAGTCTGTATTTCCAGCGGCACGGATGTGCACATGCACCGCGGTTTGCATCGCGTTCTATCATAAAATTACTGAGAAGACATCTTCCCGAATACGAAATACACATTGCGCCCTGCACAAATGCTTCTATTTCCATTTCATCTGGCATATGCTTTCTGATTTCGCGTATTTCCGGGAAAGTAAGCTCTCTTGCCAGAACAATTCGCTTCACGCCGTGTTTTTCCCAGAACTCTGCCGTTTTGTAATTCGTCATATTTGCCTGTGTGGAAAGATGAAGCTCCGCATCCGGTATAATTTCGCGTATAATCATGATAACGCCCGGATCCGATACAATAAACGCATCGATACCTATATCACGAATATCGTGAATATATGATTCAAGAGGCTCAATATCTTCGTTGTGCGGAAAAATATTGACAGTAAGGTAGCATTTTCTGCCGCGCTCATGGGCATATGCAATGCCCTCCTTCATTTCATCAACGGTCAGATTGCCCGCACCGGCACGAAGGCTGAACATTTCTCCTCCGAAATACACGGCATCCGCACCGTAATCAACTGCTATTTTCAGTTTTTCCAAATCTCCCGCAGGTGCGAGAAGTTCCAGTTTTTTCATTGTTTTCTCTTTCTGTTGTAATTAGCCGATCTTTCTAAGCCGTATATTCCGGCATATATACATAAGCTGCACGGATTTTGTCGTCAATTAAGATTTATAGGATAAAATTCCGGTTCGTCAATAGTGTCAGTATCCCAGATTTCTCTTACAACACTGATTGATATGCCGTCTCCGATAGGAAGAAAGGTTGTGTCAACGAGATCGTTTGTAGATAAGAATTCAACAAATTCCCTCATTTTTCTGATGTTTGTTTTGTGTTTTCCGTCAGGATCGTATTCATCGGAAACAGTCTTTCCCTTCATGAGAACATTGTCACATATAATGATGCTTCCCGGGCGCACAAGTCCCATTGCGGCATCCCAGAATTCACGGTAATGACTTTTGCCCGCATCAATGAAAACCATATCATATAATCTCAGCATAGACGGGTCCCCGAGCAGTTCGGCAATAATCTCTTCCTCAGGTTCAAGTTCAATTTCGTCTGAATCAAGGCCTTTGAGAAGCTCTTCCATAACATTTGTGGCTTCACCGAAATGAACGCGGATTCTGTCGGACAATCCGAGTTTTTCTATGTTTTTCACCGCTTCCTTGAACATTTCCGGGTTTCGTTCAATTGTATCCACCCTGCAGTGAGGCTCTGCAATGGCAAACAATGATGCAGAATAGCCTACAGCCGTACCTATTTCGAGAATACGCATCATTCTGCCGGCTTTAAGAATGCTCAAAAGAAAGCCTTCCGTATCTTTCAGTATAATCGGAATATGGTTTTCTTCCGCTTTTTCGCGCAAAATACCCATTTCCTCGGAAACCGGCTTGTATAATCCATCCATATAAGTTTTGATTTTTTCGTCTATGAAATTCATGTTTTGCTTTTCCTGCCCTTTTTAGTATTTAATTCACCGGATAAACATCCGAAGCCTTGTAGGCTGCCTTGTCTTTTTCAAACTGCTGATAGTTTGATGAAAAATTGTGTGCACCGCTTCCGTCCGGCTTGACAACAAAATAAATATAATCCGTATCGGCAGGATAAAGCGCTGCCTTTATTGAACCGTAACCCGGCGAAGCAATCGGCCCCGGCGGAAGTCCCTTGTTCATATAAGTATTGTACGGCGAATCATATTTCGTGTCTTTTGTAGTCACATAGCCCTTGTTGTCACCGAGTGCATAAAGCACTGTTGAACACATCTGAAGAGGCATGCCTTTTCCGAGTCTGTTGTAAATAACACTTGAAATCAGTTCTCTGTCTGTGGAAACCTTTGCTTCTTTTTCGATTATTGAGGCTATAATAATGACCTCATACGGTGAATATCCAAGTTCCTCACAGCGGGCATACGCCGCATTGTCAAAGACGGAATCAAACTGCTTCAGCATTCTGTCTATGATATCATACTCTGTTGCATTTGTGAAGAAATCATAAGTTTCAGGATACAAAAATCCTTCAAGTCTGTTTTCTCCCTGAGGAAGATAACTCATAAATCTGTAATCGAAGCTTCCGTTTGCAATCTCGTTCATGAACTCATCGTGGTTTATCATGTTTTCCTGTTCGAGTTTTTTTGCAAGCTGCGCAATTGAATATCCTTCCGGAATCGTTACACGCATCGAAACATCGTTACCCGAAATCAGGAGTTCCATTATTTCGTTTGCAGACATCGACGGGCTGAGAGTGTATGACCCGGCCTTGTATCTGCCGTCGTATCCGCCTAATTTTGATAAAAGCTTAAAGTCTGACGCAGAACCTATAATTCCGTTTTCTTCAAGCATGTTTGCAATGCCGGTTGTTGAGCTTCCGCTTTCAACAGTGACTGTAAGCATTTCTTCGGAGTTTTCGTCAAATGGCTCTGCCGCATTTGAAAGGTAAAGCTTAATACCGATTCCCAAAAGCAGGAACAAAAGCGCAATAATTACAATAATCAATAATATTTTTCCGGATTTTTTCTTTTTTCTTCTTCTTGTCATAATGCTACCTGTTGTTTATTTTTAATTAATAATTTCAAAGACAACACAAGGGACGCTCTGCGTCCCTTGCCAAATAACACGGTTATTTTGCTCTTCCGAGATATTCACCTGTTCTTGTATCAATCTGAATTGTTTCGCCTTCTTCGATAAAGATAGGAACCTGAATAACTGCGCCTGTTTCAACTGTGGCAGCCTTTGTAACGTTTGTGGCAGTATCGCCCTTGACGCCCGGCTCTGTTTCGGTAACCTTGAGGTTAACGAAGTTAGGAGCTTCAACGAGAAATGCCGCTCCCTTGTAGAACTTGATAGTAGCTTCATCGTTTTCTCTCAGATACTTGATAGCTTCTTCAACCTGGTCTGCCATAAGAGGAACCTGTTCATAAGTTTCCTGATCCATGAAGTAATAAAGTTCGCCGTCATTATAAAGATACTGCATAACTTTTGTATCGATATGAGCCTTAGGGAATTTGTCATTCGGGTTGAATGCTTCTTCTCTTGTAGCTCCGGAAAGAATGTTTCTGTATTTTGTTCTTACAAAAGCAGCTCCCTTACCCGGCTTAACATGCTGGAAATCCAGAACTACATGCGGCTCTCCGTTAATTTCAAAAGTAACACCTTTTCTAAAATCACTAGCGTAAATCATATATATCTCTCCTTATTTGAAAAATAACAAAATTGACAATCTAACTGATACAGTATATCAGATATTTTCAGGCTGTACAACCCGCATTTTTAATTATTGCTTTTCCGGCGGAGTCGGAAGGCCGAGTGTCTCCGCAAGAATCTTGTAAACATCATTCATCATCAGCGAAAAACGGACTTCACACTGCATATACTGCGCTGCCAGAGGGTCTGTCATTACAGCCGCATAAAGTGCCTGAACCTCTTTCATGGCTTCGGGATCGATTTCCTGTCCCATCATCTGAGCCGCCTGAAGAGGAATCTGCTTTTCCTGTATGTCGGAAATCATTTTGCTTACATACTCATTTTCAAAAGCTTTTTCTTTTGCTGCCTGATACTGCTTGTATTCCTCACATTCTTTTATAGCTCTGACAAGCATGTGTGCCTGATCGTAAACGTTCATATATTATACCTCCATAAAAATAGGCAGAATAACCGGACTTCTCTTTGTCTTTTCAAAGATATAGCTTCTTACTGCATCGCGTACCCTTGTTTTCCAGTTATACCAGTCGCTCTTTGTACTTCTGCAGCAGTCAAGAAGTACAGCCTCGGCAATATCTCTTGTTTTTTCAATAAGTTCGTCGTTTTCACGAAGATAGATAAAACCGCGCGATACGATGTCAGGACCCGACACAAGCTGCTTTGAATTCATGTCAAAGACTGCAACAAGTATTACAAGACCTGATTCGGAAAGCAGTTTTCTGTCTCTTAATACGATATTTCCCACATCGCCCACACCGAGACCGTCAACCATTACAGGATTTGCGGGAACTGTCTCTTCGGCTATTGCAGCCGTCGTAACTTCCATCCTTCTTGTTCTTGTTTTCTGACGCGGTGCTTTTGCTGTCTTTGCAGCCTTTCCGTCAGGTGCATTCTTTTCCTTTGTTTTTACCTTCTGCGGAATTACCTTTTCAGGTTCAACCGGAACATCGAGCATTTCCTTTCTCAGTGAAAGGATATTTCCGTTCTTGAGTATGAAAATATCGTTGCCGTTCATTCCGAGGCTTTCTGCAATGTGCGCATGCTGCTTCAAATGGCGGTATTCACCGTGAACAGGCATAAAGAATTTCGGTTTTACGAGCGAATGAATCAGTTTCAGTTCTTCCTGACATGCATGGCCCGAAACATGGATATCGGCGATATCCGAATATATAACTTCCGCACCCTTTTCGAACAGTTTGTTTACTACATTGGAAACCATTTTTTCATTGCCCGGCACAGGTGTTGAGGAAAGGATAACTATGTCTCCCCTCTTTATCTGCACCGCACGGTGTTCGGATGAGGCAATGCGGGCAAGCGCCGACATCGGTTCACCCTGGCTTCCCGTTGTAATTATAACAAGCTCATCATCCGGGATATTTTTAATTGCGTTAATATCGACAAGAACTCCCTCAGGTACTGAAAGATATCCAAGTTCTATCGCAAGATTCATGACATTAACCATGCTTCTTCCCGAAATCGCAACTTTTCTTCTGAACATAACAGCATTGTCCACGATTCTTTGAACTCTGTGAACATTTGAAGAAAATGTGGCTATTATAATTCTGTTTTCGGCACCTCTGAATATGTTTTCAAGAGTCATGCCGACAACGCTTTCGGAAGCTGTAAATCCCGGTCTTACGGCGTTTGTACTGTCTGCCATCATAAGCAGTACGCCGTCTTGTCCAAGCTGGGCAATTCTTGACATATCAATCGGAACACCGTCAACCGGTGTATAATCCACCTTGAAATCTCCCGTATGAAAGATTTTGCCAAGAGGTGTATCTATTGCAAAGCAGACAGCATCTGCGATGCTGTGTGTGGTCTTTATTGTTTCTATGCCAAACACACCGAGACTGAATCTGTCTCCTGCTTTTATGTTGATAAGCTCTGCTGTAAGCTGATGTTCCTTGAGTTTATTTTCAATAAGGCCAAGAGTAAGTCTTGTACCGTAAATCGGAACATTAAACTGACGGAGCAGATACGGTATGGCGCCTATATGGTCTTCATGGCCGTGAGTAATTACAATTCCGCGGATTTTGTCTGTATTTCTCTGCAGATAACTGAAATCCGGAATAACTATATCAACTCCGTACATTTCATCTTCCGGGAATGACATCCCGCAATCGATGATCATGATATCATCGCCGTATTCCAGCACGGTCAGATTTTTGCCGATTTCGTTCAGACCGCCAAGTGGAATTATACGGAGCTCGGATGTTTCCCCATTTTTGTTTCTTTTTCTCATATATCCTCTTTCGTTTTTATTTTACTACAAGGTTCAGGAGCTTGCCCGGAACTGCTATCACCTTGACAACATTTTTGCCTTCCACAAGTGCCTTAACCTTTTCATTTTCCATTGCAAGTTTTTCAAATGCTGCCTTGTCAAGTCCGCTTGGAACAAGCATTCTTTCCTTGAGTTTGCCGTTAATCTGTACAACGACTTCAATTTCGTCCTTTATGAGGGCTTTTTCATCATATGAAGGCCATGATGTTTTGTAAAGCTTCGTTTCATGACCGAGGTGCTGCCACATTTCTTCACAGATATGAGGTGCAAACGGCGAAAGCACGAGAATCATTTTCTCAACGGCATCCTTCATAAGTCCTTCATTGATTTCATGATCCTTGTATTTGTACATTTCGTTTACAAGTTCCATGATTGAGCTGATTGCCGTGTTAAAGTTGAAACGTCCGCCTACGTCTTCGGTTACCTTCTTTACCGTGTAGTTCATTGCATATGCAAGACTCTTGTCCTCAGAAGATTTGATTTCGTATGTATCAGGCGCGTTTTTGATAACATCGGACATATCATAAACAAGTCTGTAAACTCTGTTAAGGAATCTGTAGCTTCCTTCAACTCCCTTGTCTGACCAGTCGAGTTCTCTCTCAGGCGGTGCAGCAAACAGGATGAAAAGACGGGCAGTGTCAGCTCCGAATTTTCCGATGATTTCTTCAGGGCTTACAACATTTCCGATGGACTTGGACATCTTTTTGCCTTCTTTGATGACCATTCCCTGTGTCAGAAGATTTTCAAACGGTTCTTCATTACTTACAAGGCCAAGATCGTAAAGAGCCATCTGGAAGAATCTCGCATACATCAGATGAAGAATTGCATGTTCAACTCCTCCGATATACTGGTCAACATTCATCCAGTACTTCTGTTTGTCAAAATCCCATGCTTTCTCTTCGTTGAGAGCATCGCAGTATCTGAGGAAATACCATGAAGAATCAAGGAATGTATCCATGGTATCCATTTCTCTTGTTGCCTTCTTTCCGCACTTAGGGCATGTGCACTGTGCAAATACCTTGCTTGTAGTCAGCGGAGATTCTCCTTTTCCTGTGAATTCAACATCTGTAGGGAGCATTACAGGCAGATTTTCTTCTTTTTCGGGAACCCATCCGCAGTCCTCACAATAAATCATAGGGATAGGAGTTCCCCAGTATCTCTGTCTTGAAATAAGCCAGTCTCTGAGCTTATAATTGATGGTTCCTTTTCCTCTTCCCATGCTTTCAAGCTTTTCAGTCATCTTCACGATAGCTTCTTTGTTGTTCATGCCGTTAAATTCGCCCGAATTGATAAGAGTACCTTCGGCTGCGGTCGCATGAGGAAGATTGTTGAGGTCTATTTCGGGATCGTGTGTATCGATAACAGGTATGATAGGAAGATCGAACTTCTTTGCAAAGTCAAAGTCACGCTGGTCATGTCCCGGTACACCCATTACGCATCCTGTACCGTAATCAAGCAGTACGTAATCGGAAATATAAATCGGGAATTCAGTTCCCGAAACAGGGTTGATTACATATGAGCCTGTGAAAACACCTGTCTTTTCGTTTGTAGTCGAGGTACGTTCAATGTCAGTCATTCTCTGTACCTTTTCCTTGTAGGCTTCAATCTCGGCTTTCTGTTCAGGCGTTGTAATTTCTTCAACAAGAGGATGCTCCGGAGCAATTACCATAAAGGTTGTGCCGTAAAGTGTGTCAGGTCTTGTGGTAAATACGGTAATTTTCTTGTCCATTCCCTTTATGTCAAATGTAACTTCCGCGCCTCTTGACTTGCCGATCCAGTTCTTCTGCATTGTCTTAACCTTGTTTGGCCATCCTTCAAGGATATCAAGGTTCTTGAGAAGTCTTTCCGCATAATCGGTAATCTTGAAATACCACTGCGAAAGGTTCTTCTTTCCTACTATGCTGCCGCAGCGTTCGCATGCGCCGTCAACTACCTGTTCGTTTGCAAGAACTGTTTTGCAGCTCGGACACCAGTTAACCGGATTTTCTTTTTTGTATGCAAGTCCCTTGTTGTAGAACTGAATGAAAATCCACTGCATCCACTTATAATAATTCGGGTTGCAGGTCTGTACAGTTCTGTCCCAGTCGTATGAAAGTCCCATTTCCTTGAGCTGGTTTGTCATTTCCGCAATATTGTCCCATGTCCACTTTGCAGGTTCAACTCCGTGCTTGATTGCTGCGTTTTCTGCAGGAAGTCCGAAGCTGTCGTATCCCATCGGATGAAGAACGTTGAAGCCTTTCATTGTCTTGAATCTTGCAACAACATCACCTATGGAATAATTTCTTACATGTCCCATATGAAGCTTTCCCGACGGATAAGGGAACATTTCAAGCACATAATATTTTTCCTTGTCTGTGTCCTCGGAAATTTTGAATGCTTTTTCTTCTTCCCATATTTTCTGCCACTTGGTCTCTATTTCCCTGAAATTGTACTTTTCTTTCATCTTTTTCTAAATCCTCCTACATACGGCGAACTGTTTCACCGAAAATCAAACTATATAAAAACCTGTTTCAAACTCCCGTATTTTGCCCGATACGTTTCTTCCGTTTACAAATCAAGTTGTAGGAATTCGCAGTCTCCCCATACTTTTTCGATGTTGTAACGGTCTCTCATGTCAGCCGTAAGTATGTTGACAATAACATCGCCGTAGTCCATAAGGATCCAGCCCGAATCCGGTTTGCCTTCCACTCCGTTCGGCAGAATGTTTTCCTTTGCAAGGCGGTCGTCTATCTCATCTCTGAGAGTTCCGATCTGTCTTTGTGACGACCCCGAAGCCAGGACAAAATAATCGGCAAACGTTGATTTTACGGAAATGTCGATAACAGTAATATCAACTGCCTTTTTGTCGCTCAGGATTTTCGCTGCCAGAATAGCTGTCTGTTTGCTGTCCATTCATTTTCTCCTTTTCTGTAATTTTATTTGTAAATTTAATTATATTCTCTTTTATATTCTCTTTTTATTTTGCTCATTTTCAATAAACTCGAGCGCGCTAAGCGTATCGCCGTCAAGTTCTTTTCCCTGCTCTTTTACAAAATCAACAGTTCTTTTCATTGAAAAAAGGCATGCTTTGTCAAGGTCCTCAAGCGCAAGCCTTCTGAGCTCCTCGACTCCCGGATAATTCCTGCCCGGTTCAATCGCATCGGCAAGATATATAATCTTTTCAAGAAGCGACATTCCCGCCCTTCCCGTTGTATGATAACTTACCGCATTCAGGACATCCTCGTCATCAATACCGTATTCTTTTTTCATCATAATAGCCGCAAGCTTGCTGTGGGCAAGGTTGTTGTTGTCAAGATACTTTTCGGGAAGGCCCAGTTCTCTGACCATGGAATTCAGTTCTTCTCCCGAAAGGCCCTTGTAAAAATCATGAAACATTGCTGCAAGTTCTGCCTTTGAAACGTCTGCGCCGAACTTCAGTGCAAGGCATACTGCGGTATCTCTTACTCCGTAAATATGACGTACTCTTGATTCCTTAAGATGATTCTTTAGATATGAGTCGACCCAGGCGTATTTATTTGTATAGTCCATTTTCCCTGATATACCTTTCCACCGCGCCGCATACGTATTTTCCGAGCGGCAGGCCGGCTTCCGCCATTTCACGAAGCTCTGTCGCAGAAATATCAATCTGCCGGTTGTTCACCCTGCTTATGCTTGCGCCGAGTTTTTCAAAGCGTTCAGCCGCCTCTGTAAGCTCCTGTGTCCTGTAGCCGGGACGTGTCCCCACAACCACACGGTAATTACGAAGAAGCTCTTCGCCGCACATCCATGTATTCATGTGAATAAAGGCATCGGTCCCCGTGATAAAATATATTTCCGTATCTTCTCCGAACTTTTCATGAAATGCATCAAGTGTGTTTTTTGTATATGAAATTTCGGGGCTTTTTATCTCAAAATCGGAGACGGTAAGATCCTTTTTTCCCTCGCATGCAAGCCTTACCATTTCATAGCGCTGCTCCGGCGGTGTCATTTTTTTGTCGAGCTTAAAGGGCTGCCTTCCCGCAGGGATTACGAAAACCCTGTCAAGGCCAAGCTCATCCCTTGCAGCTTCCGCAAGAGCGATATGACCGTTATGTACAGGATCGAAGCTCCCGCCCATAATTCCGATTTTCTGCATCATTTTTCCTCTCAGTAAATCTGCGGATTCATACGATCCAAGCCGTCAGGATCATTTGAATCATACTTTTGATCTTGGCCTTGCAAGATATTCCCTCAGTTCATAATTAAGATCCGACAGATGGAGCATCTCCTGGACCTCGGTTTTCATATCACGGACGGCAGCCTGTCCTTCGGGAAGCGTATCCGCACCGAGAATCAGAGTATGAGCAGCGCCGATTCTTTCGGCGTATTTCATCTGTGCCTTCAGATTTCTGACAAGAAGGTCCATTTCAACACGGAAGCCTTCGTCTCTGAGATATTTCATCAGCTTGACGGCTTCTCTCTTTGTTTCGGATCCGACAGCCGCAATGAAAAGGTCCATTTTTTTCGGCGGTTCTATCTCGATTTCAAGCATTTCCATGGCAAGAAGGATTCTCTCAAGACCCATGCCAAAGCCGACACCCGGAATCGGAGGTCCTCCGATGCTTTCAATCAGATGATTGTATCTGCCGCCGCCACAGAGATTTCCGCGCGCGCCCGGAATCGACGAGATAAATTCAAATGCTGTTTTTGTATAAAAGTCCATACTTCTTGTAATAAGCGAATCAACCTGATACGGCACGCCTATATCGTCAAGATACTCCTTGAGCTGTCTGAAATCCTCCCTGCATTCGTCACAGAGATAATCAAGCATACACGGAGCATTTTTCATGATTTCACTGCAAACCTCACGCCTGCAGTCAAAAAGCCTGAGTGGATTGTTTTTGTATCTTTCCTTGCATTCATCGCACATCCATTCGAGATGTTCGTTAACATAATGCTTCAGATCGTTAATATAATCCGGCTTGCATTTTTCGCAGCCAAGACTGTTCAGGTGCACAACTACATCGTGGTCTATACCCAGCGACTGAAGAAAATCATATCCCAGGCCTATGACCTCGGCATCCGCAAGCATACTGTCGGCAGAGAAAATTTCAATTCCCATCTGATGAAATTCTCTCAGTCTGCCGGACTGCGGTTTTTCGTAACGGAAGCACGGGATATTGTAGAAATATCTTGTCGGCTGGACTTCGGCATACTGCTTATGCTCGATAAAAGCTCTTGCAACAGGTGCCGTTCCCTCCGGCTTCAGTGCAAGAATCCTTTTTGCCCTGTCTTTGAAAGTATAAATCTGATCCTTGATAATCAGCGTATCCGGACCTACTGCATTGATGAAAATCTCCGTATCCTCAAATATAGGAGTTCTTATTTCACCAAAACCGTGTTTTTCACAAATCTTTGCAAACTCACTTTCAACAAACCGCCACATATGTACCTGTGCAGGCATAATGTCTCTAGTACCTTTTGGCGCTGTAATTAGCATTTCTTCCCCTCCCCGAACAAATTAATTCGTTTTCTTTCTATCATTTCATCTATTCTGTCGATATACTGTTCGTAATTCGTTACATTCGGAACACGCTCAAGTCTGTCTTCCTCCGGAAAATAAGCTTTGCTGATACCTCCTGCGCCAAGTGCCACGATGCTCTGCGATTCATCCATAATACGGATGTTGTAAATGCTCTCGCATCCGTCAAGACACCATCCTGTATTTTCGTATGCACCCGCCATATGCTTCTGCCGGTAAAGATAATACGGTCTGTATCCGGCGCTTCGAAGCATTTTTTCGGCAATTACAAGCATTTCCCTCACAGTTTCACCCTGTTTGTAATGAAAATCAGGGTCGACATCTATTAGTCGTGATGCCCGCTTGACCGCGAGCGTATGAACCGTAATATTTGCGGGCCTCAAAGCCGTAAGCTCCGAAAGTGTTGCTTCAAAATCCTTCGGTGTTTCTCCGGGAAGACCTGCGATCACATCGGTGTTTATATCTAATGCCGGTCGCCGGGCAGCCATTTTGAAAGCATTTCTGATGTCCCCGGCCGTGTGGTTTCTTCCGATAAGCTCAAGTGTACTGTCTTTCATTGTCTGGGGATTTATACTGATTCGTCCGGCGCCTTTTTCTTCGATAACCTTCAGCTTTCCTTCAGTAATTGTATCGGGCCTGCCGGCTTCAACGGTAAATTCCTTTACCGCAGACATGTCAAAAGCACCGTAAATCCTGTCAAGAAGCTCCGCAAGCTGTCTTTCGTCAAGTGTTGTAGGAGTTCCTCCCCCGATATACAGCGACTCAGGAATTATATTTTTTTCTTTCATCATTGCCCCGACAGCATCTGTTTCCCTGTAAAGCGCCTGAAGATATCTTTCGATTTCGCTGTCAGCAACCTGATTTGAGGCAAAGGAGCAGTAAAGGCATCTTGTAGGACAGAAAGGAATGCCTATATAAACTCCTGCTGCATCCTTCGGACTGCTCTTCAGGGCCTCATGCTGGTAAAGGTATGTATCAAGAATAAGCTCTGCTTTTTTCTCCGAAAGATAATAGAAATCCGTCAGAACAGAAAATGCTTTTTTATAGCTTTTGTGCTCACTCATAAGCATCCTTGCTATCTTGACGGGGCGCACCCCGGTCAGAATGCCCCATTCAGGCGAAAAGCCTGTAATTTCAACAAGTTCTTTGTACAGTTTTTGTTTAACAAGATTCTTAATCTCTTTTGAATCGGCACTGATACGAATGATTTTTTCGTATTCGGCGTCATCATCTCCCCCGCCGGTATCTGCCGCTTCCGAAACAAGGACAAACATGTCGGGCCTCAGAAAAACCTTGACCAGTTCCTCATAATCATATTTGTTTTTTGTACCTTCAAGGATAATCTTATACAAAAGGATTTTCCCTCTTTTCCTCACCTACCGTAGTCGGTCCCATATGTCCCGGAAGTACTCTGGTTTCCTCAGGAAGCACAAGAAGCTTTTCTCTGATTGACTCCATGATTTCTCTGAAAGATCCTCCCGGAAAATCTGTTCTTCCGATTGAACGGCAAAACAAAGTGTCACCGCTGAAAAGAACATCGCCCGCAAGTATGCACATGCCGCCCGGTGTATGGCCGGGAGTCATTATAAACTTAAGCGTCATGCCGCCTATTTCAAGAGTTTCACCGTCTGTTACAGTAACATCGGGTTTTAATACAAGTTCTCTTCCCGCACACATTCTGCTTTCATTGAGAACAACATCCGCAAGAAGCGGAACTTCGGTCTCTGCCGCAAGAAGCTTGACTCCGGGAAGTTTTTCCTTGTATTCGGGAACGCCTCCGATATGGTCTCCGTGGCCGTGAGTCAGGATAATATATTCTATACTGCAGCCGTTTTTTTCGATTTCGTCGATCATTTTCTGTTCAAAGCCACCCGGATCCACTATAAAACCTTTTTTCGTTTCTTCGTCAAAAGCAAGGTAGGAATTTGCACGCAGAACGCCGCTTGGTATACATTCTATTTTCATAAGATATAATCCTTTCTTTCAAGTTCGGTTTTCGGCTTCCGGGATTCGAAGCCGCTTGATGCAGCCGCTGTCAGCCGCACGTTCAAAACAGTTTTCAGGTGCCTGTCAAAACAGCTTCCTGCTGTCAAGAAGTATTGTCACAGGGCCGTCATTACAGATGCGCACAAGCATCTCCGCCTGAAAAACGCCTTCCTCCACATGAATGCCCTCAGCCTTCATCATTTCGACAAACTTCCTGTACATATCGTTTGCCTTTTCGGGTTCTTCAGCCTTGAAAAAACTCGGTCTTCTACCGTGTCTTGCATCGCCCAGAAGCGTGAACTGTGATACTGCAAGAATCTCACCGCCCACATCCTTGATGGAGAGATTCATTTTGCCGTCGGGGTCGTCAAATACCCTGAGCCCCGAAATCTTGTCTCTCATATATGTGAGGTCTTTTTCTTCGTCACCCTCTTCAACACCGAGCAGAACCATAAAGCCTTTTCCGACTCTGCCCGTAACTTTACCTTCGACTGTTACATCAGCCTCCGTAACTCTTTGTACTACTGCTCTCATTTTGTAATAACCTTTCTTTAGCTATGTAATCGACCTGTAAACCTCGGCAACACCCGGCACGCTCTTGAGCGAGCGGAGAACCTTTTCCATCTGGCTTGTGTTTGATATGGAAAGAGTCATCGTTATGTTTACGATCTGATCCTTTGCGGATTTTGCGTTAACTCCGGTAATATGGACATCCATATCTTCGCATGTCTTTGAAATATCGGAAAACAACCCTTTTCTGTCCTCTGAGAGTATACAGATATCGGCATCGTATGCCTTGTCCATTTTTTCCTGATTCCATTCGACTTCTATGAAACGCGCCTTTTCGGATTCGGGAAGAGAAAGAACATTGACGCAGTCCTTTCTGTGAACGGATATGCCTCTGCCCTTTGTAATAAAGCCTACGATTTCATCACCCGGAACAGGGTTGCAGCATTTTGATACTCTTATAAGGAGATTGTCCATGCCGGGAACGACAATACCCGATTGGTCATATCCGCCGCTCTTCTTTTTGCTTTCCTTTTCCTTGTCCTCTCTGAGGATACTTGTGATTGTATCTGATTTTTTGAGTTCTTCCTGCTTCTCATCATGATAATAACCGATCATCATGATGACCACCTTGCTCAGGATTGCTCCTCCGTGTGCAAGCTGTGTATAAAGCTCATCTGTCGAAGAAAGGTTGAGGGCCTTTGCCGCTCTGTTGATATATTGCGTTTTCAGGACAGCCTGTGTGTCAAAGCCCTTTCTTCTGATGTATTTTTCAATAATTTCCTTGCCTTTTTCGACAGCATCGGACTGATTTTCCTTTTTGATAAAGGCACGGATTTTGTTTCTTGCGCTGCTGCTCTTTGCAATTTTGAGCCAGTCGACGCTCGGTCCCGAAGAATTTGAAGATGTAATGATTTCGACAATGTTTCCGTTTTCAAGAACCTTGTCGAGAGTAACCATCTTTCCGTTGACCTTTGCGCCGACGCATTTGTAACCGACAGCGGAATGTATCTTGAAGGCAAAATCTATAGGCGTAGAACCTGCAGGAAGCTCTATAACTTCACCCTGCGGGGTAAATACGAATACCTGGCTTGCAAACAAATCGACCTTCAGTGTTTCCATAAACTCCTTCGGATCGTTCATATCCTTCTGCCATTCAAGCGTCTGGCGCAGCCATGCAAGCTTAACCTCTTCTTTGTCTTCCGATATGCCTTCTTTGTATTTCCAGTGAGCTGCGATACCGTATTCGGCTATCTTGTGCATCTCATATGTTCTGATTTGTATTTCAAAAGGATCGCCGTTATCGCCGAGCACTGTCGTATGCAGTGACTGGTACCTGTTTGGCTTCGGCATCGCGATATAATCCTTGAACTTTCCCGGTATAGGCTTCCACATCGTATGTACGATACCGAGAACGGCATAGCAGTCCTTGACTTCGTTAACTATGATGCGGACAGCGGTTAAATCAAATATTTCGTCCAGCTGCTTATGCTGGAATTTCATTTTTCTGTAGATGCTGTAAAAATGCTTCGAACGTCCCATTATGTCATAATCAAGATGCAGTTCGGCAAGAGCGTCTTTTATTTCTTCAATAACCTGATTTATGACTTCTTCACGCTCGCTTTTTTTCGCATTTACATTGGTTACCAAATCGTAATATGCAGAAGGATCAAGATGCTTAAGCGCGATGTCCTCAAGCTCAAACTTGACGGTGTAAATACCGAGTCTGCTAGCAAGAGGCGCATATATCTCAAGCGTTTCCCTGCATTTTTCGATAATCTTCTCTTCGTTCATATAGTTGATTGTACGAAGATTGTGAAGTCTGTCGGCAAGCTTGATGATAAGAACGCGGATGTCCTTTGACATTGCAAGGAACATTTTTCTGAGGTTTTCTGCCTGACGTTCTTCTTTGCTCTCAAATTTGAGTGAACCGAGCTTTGTAACACCATCCACCAGAAGAAGTATTTCTCCGCCGAATTCTTCCGCAAGCTGCTCCTTCGTATAGTCGGTATCTTCGACCACATCATGAAGAAGTCCCGCAACAAGAGTATTTTCATCCATTCCGAGATCTGCAAGAATTTTTGCAACGGCAATCGGATGAATCATATATGGTTCACCTGATTTTCTGAGCTGTCCGTCATGCATCTTTTCCGCAACTTCATAGGCTCTTCCCAGAAGTTCCAGATCATAAAGCGGATTCACTTCATATAAATCTTTTAAAAACTGTTCTTTAGTCTCCATCAAATACCTGCTGTTTCTACTAATCAAATCCCAAAAAAAACATTAATGCGGTGCCGGCGCTTTTGCCGTACGCCGGCACCCTGAATATCTTTATATCAGCGCATATTGCTTCATATGCTTCTGAAATATTAATCTGTAAAGCTGTCGTTTATTTGTGCTTTCTTCCCGACTTCTTTGAAGCCTTGCTTGTATATTTCTTTTCTTCGTTCTGAGGTGCGTTTGTTTCGGCGGAAGAAGCTTCTTCGTTTTCGGCCGGTACGCTTTCGGTTTCAGCTTCCGGTGTCTGAAGTTCTTTTTCTGCCTTCACGGAATTCTTCGCATTCTTTTTGCTCTTTTTGCCTGCCTTGTATTTAGGTCCGCCGAGCATATTGCAGAATTCATAATACAGTGGGCTGCACAGTGTAACGGATGAAACTGTTCCCGCTATAACACCAACCATCAGAGGAAGTGTAAATTCCCTGATTGTGTTTGAGGTCATTACGAAGAGAGGAATCATAACGACAAGTGTTGTAAACGATGTCATAATCGATCTGCTCAGAGTCTGGTTGACGCTTGCTTCGATAAGTGTATCGGTATGCGATTTTTTCATCAGACCGAGATTTTCTCTGATACGGTCAAATATAACGATTGTATCGTTGATAGAATATCCTACTACCGTCAGAACACCGGCGATAAACGGATTGTTGACTGTAACGCGGAATATTGCATAGAAGGCAATCAGTATAAGCACGTCATGGAATACACCGATTACGGCCGCAATACCGAACTTCCACTCAAATCTTATGATGATGTAAATCAGCATGCCGACAGCCGCAATAAGTATTGCCTTGACTGCGTTGCCCTGAAGTTCTTTTCCTACGGAAGGTCCGAACTGCTCAACAGAAAGAACGTCTTTGTCATCAAAGCCGAACTGAGCCTGAAGCGCGTTGATAATCTCTGCTCTTGCGTCATTATCAAGAGAAGTGATTGTTCTTATAATAACCTGCTCGTTCTTTTCTCCCGAATATATAATCTGTGCGTCGATATCAAACTCATCAAGAACATCCTGAACATCGTCGGTATCAACGTGCTGTCCCATGTCAATCTGCATCATGGTGCCGCCGGTGAAGTCAATACCGTAGTTCATGCCTCTGACTCCGCCGATCACAAGACCGATGAGAATAATCGCAATTGAGATGCAATAGAAGATTTTTCTGTTTTTGATAATTCTGAACTGTTTTTTGAGCTGGAACTTCGGCGTATTGTCTTCTTTCATTCCGTAAAGGCTCTTTTTGCCGAAAGTCCTGCTTTCGCTCATAATGCTCAGATATACCTGTGTAACTACAACAGCTGTGAAGATACTTGCAATAATACCTATCATCAGTGTCATTGCAAAGCCTTTAACCGTGCTCGATCCAATCTGGTAAAGAACAACTGCCGCAATAATTGTTGTGATCTGCGAGTCAATAACTGTTGACATTGCACGTTTGAAGCCCATCTGTACCGAAACCCTGACAGATTTGCCCATCGCAATTTCTTCTCTGATTCGTGTGAATATGATAACGTTCGCATCTACCGCCATACCTACCGAAAGTATGATACCTGCGATACCCGGCAGTGTAAGAACGCTTCCCATTGCCGCCATTGCCCAGAGAACTATGATTACGTAAAGAAGCAGCGCGATGTCAGCCGCAACGCCCATAATTCCATATGCAACAAGCATTATTACAAAGATAAGCGCAAGACCGATAAGTCCTGCGATAACGCTCTTTTCAAGTGCATCAACGCCGATTGTTGCTGTCTGGTTTGAAGTCTGAACTTCTTCAAGTGATACAGGAAGCGCACCGCCTCTGATGAGGGCTGCCAGATTTGTGGCTTCCTCCTGCGGGAATCCGCCTGTTCCGCCGCTTGTGATTTCACATCTTCCCGACGCGATAACTTCGGAAACTCCCGGAGTTGAAATAGGTTTTCCGTCGAGAATAATCATAATTGTATTTGGTCTGAGTTCATCCGAAGACGGAACAATTGTGCCGCTTAAAGCCTTCTTCGTTGCTTCGGCAAACTTGTCGGCTCCTTCGGAGTCAAATTCAAGTGTAACCGCATATCCGCCGTGCTGCTGATCCTGTCCGACTCCTGCGTCCTTGATGTTGCTTCCGTCAAGAACAACCGTACCGTCGGCCATTGCAAACTGGAGCTGTGCCGTCTTTCCTATCTGATCGATGGCAGCTTCCGCATCCTCAGCGCCCGGAAGTTCTACTCTGATACGCTTTGTACCTTCGATTGTAACTACCGGCTCCGAAAGACCCATTTGGTTTACTCTTTCTTCGATAACAGCCTGTGTCTGTTCCATCAGCTTGTCAAGCTCTTCACCGACAGCGTCTGTCTGTGCTTCCATGACAACATATACGCCGCCTTTGATGTCCAGGCCCATTTTGATTTTGTCCTTGACCGGTTCAAAACTGCCCATGCCGAAAATGGTAAGATACCATCCGAAAACGATTACTAATGCCAGCAATACTGCCAGTATTTTCTTTGCATTGTTACTCATTTTTTCTTTTTTCCTCGATTCATGCTTATTTATTTCAATAGTTCTTTTTATTCTACTACTTTTTGTCATTTCAAACAAGTGAAACTATTGAATTTTTGAGGATTTTACGCGATATTTATGCCTGTTTTCTTTACCCCTAAAATAAAAAACGCATACCGGAAACTAACCGGTATGCGAAATACGTTATTCATAAAAAGATATCTGTTCTTTCTTTGAAGCTTATTCTTTGTCTTCAGCGGCCGGAACTTCCGAAACTGCTTCAGTCTCAGCAGCCGGAGTCTCGGAAACTGCTTCAGTCACAGGTTCTGCATCTGCAACGGTTTCTTCTGCAGCTTCAACAGCTTCAACAACATCTTCAGCTTCCGCAGGAGCATCTGCTCTCTTCATGCGCTTTGGAAGAGTCTTCTTTGGAGCTTCTTCTTCCTCAACAGTCTTTTCCTTCTTTTCGGAAGGCTTGTGAGCAGGGTTTGTAACCTTGGAAACAGACCATCTCATAATTTCAAATTTAACCTTGTCTGCTCCAACCTGGATAACAAGTGTTTCGTCCTTTGTCTTAACGATTTTTCCGCAAATACCGCCGATAGTAACAACTTCATCTCCGACGGAAATATTGTTTCTCATTTCCGC
>JAILLO010000041.1 GCA_024693105.1 Clostridia bacterium
TGCAAAAATCAAGCATGAATGGGGGTTAGGGATGGCCTGATAGAGGCCATCCCTAACCATTTTTATGCAAAACATACCAAAACAAAAAGAAAAATGGCTTTGAGAACTAAGTTCTCAAAACCACTTTGTCTACAGTCTGAACAGCATTTTTTAATGCTGTTGTTTTTTTACCTTTGAACGATACTCTTTCTGTATCCTGCTTTTTATCTTCTTATCCGCAAATACCGGCTGCGGATTTTTTATGTACGAACTAAGGTTCGCAGGAAGAACAAAAAGAAAAGATGTTCCTTCCCGGAGGACAAGGAGTGTACCAAAAACGCACCATAGTTGACTAATAAGTACAAAAGTTGACACAAAAAACGCTGCTAAAAGGGGGTAAACGGGGGTGAAAGAAGGAGAAGGGGAAGTTTACCCGAAAAGCCTGCGAAAGCGCAGGATAAAGCATTAACTTCAACATTTTTACAAAAATGCACGGAGGAGCCACTCGTGAAGCCTACAGATTTGCAGATGTAAAAGTTTACGCAGCGGAAGGGAAGTCAGCGGCCGAAGCACTTGTAAAAGCTTTGCGGCAACAGCGGTAGAGACAAAGTATATACGGGAGATGACGCGAAAAAAGGCGTATGATGAAGAAAAATAATACGCAGGATGCAACAGCAGAGCAAAACAGGACAATGTCATATGCGAAAAACGACAATTGTAAACCTTCTATGACCAAGCGTGAAGGTTGTGATTTCAAAAGAAAGCTTACAAACGTTCAATTTCCGAAATATCGGCGCCGCGCAAGAACAAATATTCGAAAAGCATTGAACTTTTGTTCGCGCAGTGATAATATGTTTTAGAAGAAAAAGGAGAAAACGGATTTTAAAAATCCGCTGTTTCAGGCTGCGGCCGGGGGGAGAAAAAGGTTTGGACGGAAGACTTTTTGAAAAACTGAAAATACTTGCCGACAGTGCAAAATATGACGTTTCGTGTTCGACAAGCGGGACTGAGAGAAGAAACAACGGCCGTATGGGAAATACATCCTGTGCGGGTATTTGTCATTCGTGGTCTGCGGACGGCAGGTGCATTTCCCTGCTGAAGGTTCTTTACAGCAACAAGTGTGTCTATGATTGCGCATATTGCGTCAACAGGAGAAGCGCAGACTGTGAAAGAGCATCTTTTGAGCCGGAAGAGCTTGCGGAGCTCACCATGGAATTTTACAGAAGAAACTATATAGAAGGTCTGTTTCTGAGCTCTGCCGTGGAAGTGTCGCCCGATTACACGGCTGAAAGGATTTATCACGCTTTGCTGCTTCTTAGAAACAAATACGAATTTGCAGGATACATTCACGCAAAAATCATCCCCGGTGTTTCGCAGGAGCTGATCGAACGCATCGGAATGGTTGCGGACAGGCTTAGCGTAAATGTAGAGCTGCCCACGGAGAAAAGCCTGAAGCTGTTTGCTCCGCAAAAGAAGAGCCGGGATATCTTTCTGCCTATGAGACAGATTACAAATACTTTGATAGAAGAAAAATCCCTCAGAGGCCCGGGAGTTATGTTCAAGGGCCGGAACCTGAATACAGCCTCAGAGAAAATCGACATCAGGGACGGCTATATTGACGGAGGCGCGGAGTCCTTCGCACTGCAGACCGGCGGTGCCGGTCAAAGCGATTTGAGCTTTCTGACTCCAATGGGAAGGAATGTCTCCTGCGGAGACGGGAGTCTTTCCGAAGTTTTGGGCTGCAGTACGAAAAATGCGGTTGTCGACGGGCGCAAAAGCATAAAGAAAGAAAAATTCGCTCCCGCAGGGCAGACAACCCAGATGATTATCGGAGCGGGCGGAGAATCCGACAGACAAATTATAAAGACATCGGAAAGTCTTTACAGGACATTCAAAGTGAAAAGAGTATATTTCAGCGCATATATTCCGGTTGTCGATTCGCCGATTCTGCCGTCGCTTATGACGCCTCCTCCGCTCAGGCGTGAGCACCGGCTGTATCAGGCTGACTGGCTGCTGCGTTTTTACGGCTTTGCGGCAGATGAGATTCTTGACGATGAAAATCCGTTTCTCGATACGGAGCTGGATCCAAAGATTTCCTGGGCACTCCGAAATATTAGCATGTTTCCCGTAGAAGTGAACAAAGCAACGATGGAAGAACTCCTGAGGATTCCGGGGATAGGAACGACCTCGGCCATGCGCATCATAAGGCAGCGGCGTTACTGCGCCGTCAGCTACGACGATTTGAAAAAAATGGGCGTAGTTCTCAAAAGAGCAAGGTTTTTCATCACATGCAGAGGAAGGTATTACGGCGGAAAAGACATAAAACCCGAGATTATCAGGGCATCGGCACTGAAAGACGAAAACTTCCTCAATCCGGCCGCAGTCAGAAGATCTCTTGTGGGTGACGAAACGGAAAAACAGCTGTCATTTTTTGACATGGCTGTTCCACGTGGGATTGAAGGCACGCATCAGGCGGCAAATCTGTTCCCGGCAGAGGGAAGCGGCCGTGATTTTGCCGGCGCGGCAAAAAAACCGGCCGGACAGGTGGCGACTGTTCCGCCAGAAGATGCGGGGAACCGGAAAGAGGCAGGTGTATGACATGCGTGATTATCTTTACGACGGAACTTTTGAGGGACTGCTTTGCTGCATATATGCGCATTATTATACCGAAAAAGCCATGGGAATATATCCGCAGGGAAATTACCAGGGAAGTCTCCTCGGCGGTTTTTCCGAAATCGCGACGGAAGAAGAAAAAGCAATGAGAGTATATCACGCCATCGAGGCCAAAATCTCCTCGTTTGACCTCAGGCAGGTGTACCGTACCTTTTTATCATGCACACCGGAAAAAGAAATGAAAATCCTGAAGTATGTCTGCCTGGGCTTTTCTAAGGGCCCGTGTGTCAGCAGCCTTCAGGGTGAGAAGATTGTATATGATGTGCAGCAGGCTTCACATGCCGTCGGCAGGGAAATCGACAAAATAGCCGGACTTTTGCGCTTCTCTGTTCTGGAAAGCGGGGCACTTTATGCAAAAGTGGATCCGGACAACGATATCCTCGAGCTCATAGCGGGACATTTTGCGGACAGACTGAAAACGGAGACTTTTGTTATATATGACGAAAAAAGAAAAAAAGCGATTCTTTCAAAGGACGGAAGCTGGTATATTACAACGCAGGAACGCGGTACAGAGCCTGAATTTTCAGACGATGAGCGTTTTTACAGAGAACTCTGGAAAAAATATTTTGCCACAATAGCCATCAAAGAACGTGTCAACCCAAGATGCCAGAAGACTTTTATGCCGCTCAGGTATTGGAAAAACCTCACGGAAATGTTATAATGTTAACGGCGCTGTTTGCAAAACCGGCGCATGTGGGTTATACCAACGGAGAGTACAGCGGTACTAAATGAGGAGAGAACCATGAAGAAACTTTTAGTCATGGCCATCGCAGCTGTTATGGTGGCAACTACCCCGCTGGCAGATTTTTGTAATGGGTTAGAGTCCGTTAATTCTTATGCAGCTTCATATGATTACAAGGCTGCATCAAATATTGTCAACAGGATACATGCATATATGCAGCCGTATCTGGGTGCAAACAAGCTTACGAATTATCAGGGCAAGGCTTCGCTTTGCCATGCGCTTGTGAATTATGTCTGGAAAAATGTTTTCGGTGTTGATCTGTATATGGGGAAATCCGGAACAACGCCTCCAAGCAATGACTATTCAAATCTTGGCGCATATGTCAATGCATATGCAAGACCGGGAGACATACTGCGTGTTGACGGAAAACATTCAATGGTGATTATCAGCTTTGACGCAGATACCGTTACCGGATACGAATGGCTTACGAACAAAAAAGAGCGTTTCGGGACATATACCTGGGACGGAGTCAGAAGATGGGGTAACGGTTCCCAGAATTACTGGCTTTATCAGGTAGATGACAGCATATACAATTCTTTTGGGGACGGTACATATATTTATGATATGCCACCGGCAAGAGCTGAATGGTTTGAGAGGGACAACGACGAAAGCATAGGAACAATCAAACTTCAGATAGGCAATCCGGTTATTGATGTGAACGGCACGCAAAAGCCAATTGACGCGTTCGGAAACTCCCCGATTATTTTAAACGGAACAACTATGGTTCCTATCAGGGCAATTGTTGAAGCAATGGGCGGAGGCGTTGGCTGGGACGAAGCAAAACAGCTTGTCAGTCTGTGCTACAACGGCAATTTTGTTTATCTTACGCTCGGAAGCAATACCATGGTTGCAAACAACCAAAATCTGCACCTGCAGACACCGCCGACGAATTATTACGGGACAACTCTTCTGCCGGTGAAGGCGGTTATAGAAAATCTTGACGGTGCGGTTATGTGGGATGATCAGACGCAGACACTTACTATCAAGTACAAGAAGGCCGGTTATTAAACTCTTTGAAAGGCAAGGCGTTTAAAACGACGGCTTTCGAAACAGCTTTATAACGACTCGATATGCCGACTCCTTCTCACAAAAAGCGAGTCGGCTTTTTTGTTCGCGAACGCGCGGCTGTTGGCAGCAGGCATATGTGTGCGCAGAAAGGCAGAAAGAAAGTAAAGGAGGAAACACGGGTGGAAAACACAAAAGAAAAAACAGAAAAACTAAAGGAAATTCTTAAAGACAGCAAAAGAATCGTGTTTTTCGGAGGAGCGGGAGTTTCTACAGAGAGCAACATTCCGGATTTCAGATCGGAAACAGGACTTTATCATGCGGTTGAAAAGTACGGACACCGCCCGGAGACAATGCTTTCGCATACATTTTTCATGTCACACATGAAACTGTTTTATGAATATTACAAAGAAAACCTTATATATACGGATGCGGAGCCTAATGCCGCGCATCTGGCGATTGCAAAGCTCGAAAAAATCGGCAAGCTGACAGGCGTTGTCACACAGAATATCGACGGACTTCACCAGAAGGCGGGCAACGAAAAGGTATTTGAGCTGCACGGTTCGGTGCTTCGTAATTACTGCATGGACTGCGGATGCTTTTACGATCTGGATTACATTATGGACGAGGCGCATTGCAAGGAAGGAACAAAAATTCCGATTTGTGAAAAGTGCGGAGGCGTCATAAAACCGGATGTTGTGCTCTATGAGGAATCGCTTGATGACGCAATGATTTCCGGTGGTGTCAATGCTATTACAAACGCTGATACCATGATAGTCGGAGGCACTTCCCTTGTAGTTTATCCGGCAGCCGGTCTTGTAAATTATTTCAGAGGAAAGAACCTGATTCTCATAAACAAGAGCGCCACGCAGTACGATGATAGGGCAGACCTTGTCATATGCGATTCAATAGGAAAAGTTCTCGGTGAGGCTGTAAAGGACCTTTAGAAAACCTGTACGGCCGCTTGAATAAATTTAAAAGCGAAATTCGGTGTGCAGCCTTTGCGTCACACCGTATTTTCATGAAAGGGAGGAAGAATGAAAAAGATTCTGGTTTCAAATGATGACGGTATCAGAGCCGAGGGGATATCGAAGCTGGTAAGCCGTCTCTCGGAAAAAGCCGAGGTTTACATATGCGCTCCGGACGGGCAAAGAAGTGCGGCAGGGCAGAGCATAACGGCTTTTAAGGGCCTGACCGCAAGAGAAGTATCGTATCCGGGGGCAAAGCTTGCTTTTGAAACTTCGGGAACACCTGCTGACTGCGTCAAGCTCGGAATTTATCTGTGCAGGAAAAAAGGCATAGAAATCGATTGTGTATTTTCGGGAATTAATCATGGAGGAAATCTTGGCACAGATGTCTTTTATTCGGGTACGGTGGCTGCGGCAAGAGAGGGATGCTTTTGCGGAAAGCCTTCTGTGGCGGTTTCGATGTGTTCGATCGAACCGAAAAACTTCGATTTTGCCGCAGGCCTTGCACTTGCCGTATTTGAAAGTATGCAGGGCAAACTGCCGCCTCAGACGATTCTCAACATAAACGTCCCGGATATTCCGAATGAAGAAATAAGAGGAGTAAAATATCTTAAGACCGGACACAGAAGATATGAAGAGGGTTTTCTTGAAACGGAGGATGAAAACGGCGAAATACGCTACAGTTACAGGAGCGAGATAGTAAGGCTTGAGGAAAATGAAAAAAACGCCGGCACGGATATCCTCGGCGTGCAGGACGGCTACGCGGTAATTACACCTCTTGCGTATGATACGACAGACTACGGCATGCTCGAAGAAGTAAGACGCTGGAGGGCAGAAGACATACTCAGAGGGTGTGGCGGCCCGTCCGAATTGTGAAAAACATTAACATCAAAGACAGAAAAATATTAGAATGGCACGCTAAATGGAAATAATCGGTGTTATAAAATTAACGGAGAAAGAACGAATATGTACATGTTTGACAATAAGCTTACAATTGAAGACAGGGGCTTTATCGAGCCGTATTTGAACGGATTTGAGCACGAAACCTCGGGACTTACGTTTTCTTCATTATATATGTGGAGAAACATCAACAATTTCTGTTGGCAGAAAATCGGCGAATATCTGTGCATTTCAGGTATAAGTCATCTTGAAATGGAGAAAGGAATCAAGCTTCCTTTTATGCACATACCGCTTGCGGCAGACGGAAAATACAATCCTAAAACGCTCAGGGAAACAATTCTTGAGGCCAGGGAAATATTTGAAAGCAAGGGGCAGCCCTTCAGCATACGGCTTGTTCCTTCACACATGATGGACTTCCTTTCGCAGGCTTTCCCGGAGGGGCTTGAGGTAACCGACGACAGAGAAAATTATGATTACGTATACAGAAAAGACGACCTTATCGAACTGAAGGGACGTAATTACCACGCGAAAAAGAACCATCTGAATTACTTCAAAGCGAACAACGAATACACTTATGAAGTAATGACGCCTGAGCATACTGATGAGGCCATGGCGTTTATCAGAGCCTTTGACGAGCACAAGGACATTCCCGCAAGCGAGATGCAGTTCCTTGAAATGGAGGAACGGGCAATGACAGATGCTCTTCGTAATGTGGGAGATCTTTACCGGGGGGGAATTGTGCGCATCGACGGGAAAATAGAGGCGCTTTACCTCTGGGGCCGGCTCGGCGCATATACGGCGGTAGAGCATGTCGAAAAGGCCAACGCGCAGTACCGCGGACTTTACCAGCTGATTAACAATGAGTTTTGCAGAAATCTTCCGGAGCACATCAAATTTGTAAACAGGGAGGAAGATATGGGGCTTCAGAATCTCAGAAAGGCAAAACTCTCACTTAAACCAAGCAAATTAGTCCAGAAATTTATTGTAACAATTAAATAATGGCAAAATAAACAGCGGAAAACAGCATTGTTGTTAATTTGTTAACATTATTTCGCTCAAACCTATTGATATTTTTTAAACAATTGATATTATGTAAGTGTGGATACAACAGAGGGCAGATTACTCTCTGAGATGAATATTCATTTTGAGAAAACAAATCAATGTGTTTAAGGAGGACAGGTAAATGAGAGAAGTAGTAATCGCAAGTGCAGCAAGAACCGCTATCGGAAGCTACGGTGGAGCTTTGAAGAATGTTCCGGCAAGAAAACTCGGGGCAGTTTGTATTGCAGAGGCAATCAAAAGAGCAGGAATTAAGCCTGAAATGGTAGATGAAGTTATCATGGGCTGTGTACTTCAGGGAACACTCGGTCAGAATGTTTCAAGACAGATGTCCCTCGATGCAGGTCTTCCTGTAGAAGTTCCTACCATGACGATTAACAAAGTATGCGGATCCGGACTCAGGGCAGTCGGTCTTGCAGCACAGATTATCAAGGCAGGCGACGCAGATATTATTGTAGCGGGCGGTGCGGAAAATATGTCGGCTGCGGCATACGGTCTACCTTCGGCACGCTGGGGCGCAAGAATGAACAATGTTCAGATGATTGACATGATGGTAAACGATGGTCTTTGGGACGCATTTAACGGATATCACATGGGTATCACCGCTGAAAATGTTGCAGAGCAGTGGGGACTTACAAGAGAAGAACTTGACGAGTTCGCAGTGACTTCGCAGCACAGAGCAGAAGCTGCAATAAAGGCAGGAAAGTTCAAGGACGAAATCGTTCCGATAGAGATTCCTCAGAAGAAGGGCGATCCGATTATCTTCGACACAGACGAATATCCTAAGTTCGGCGCAAGCCTCGAAAAGATGGCAAAACTGAAGGGCGCTTTCAAGAAAGACGGCGTTGTTACGGCAGCAAATGCTTCCGGACTCAATGACTGCGGATCTGCTGTCATTGTTATGTCAAAGGAAAAAGCCGATGAGCTCGGCATCAAGCCTCTGGCAACAATCAAGTCATATGCATCGGCAGGTGTTGACCCTTCAATCATGGGTATCGGACCTATTCCTGCATGCAGAAAGGCTCTTGAAAAGGCCGGCATGACAATTAAGGATATTGACCTGGTAGAAGCAAATGAAGCATTTGCGGCTCAGTCGGTAGCAGTAAGAAAAGATCTCGGCCTCGATCCGGAAAAGACAAATGTAAACGGCGGCGCTATTGCACTCGGACATCCTATCGGAGCTTCCGGATGCAGAATTCTCATTACACTGCTGTATGAAATGATGAAGAGAGATTCAAAGACCGGTCTTGCAACACTTTGCATCGGCGGTGGTATGGGAACCACTCTCATCGTAGAAAGATAATAAACCATCAGGACAGGTATCCCGCAGATATTCGTTGTTATGCAAGTTACTTATGCGTTGTACCGATCCGATATAATTAAATCCTCGAGCAGCCGCACTCAGACGAGTGCGGCTGTTTACTATGTGTCTTTATGTTTGCAGCAGTGCATATCTGCGGCGGCAAAAGCAGGACCGGGCAAAGCTCCGGAGGGGCAGACGTTTTCGCGCGGCGGCGATGTGAAATCCTGACAAAACAGCAGTGTCAAATAATGCCGAGGAGAAACATTAAAGCTTACCCGGAGGCAGCATCAAATCTTGCCGAAAATATGTACTATATCGGCGATTTGTGATAAACTGTCATGTGTATAATCTGATTTTGGAGGGATAACATGGCAGATTTAAATGAAAAAGAAAAAAATGAAAATACAGGTGAAGCGGTTTCTTCTAACTTCATTCACAATATTATAGATAAGGACCTTGAAAACCAAAAGTACGGGGACAAGGTATACACGCGATTTCCGCCGGAGCCGAACGGCTATCTGCATATCGGACATGCAAAATCCATATGCCTTAATTTTTCGACGGCGAAGAAATACGGCGGCAAATGCAATCTCAGATATGATGACACAAATCCTGTCAAGGAGGACGTGGAATATATCGATTCAATCGAGGAAGATGTAAGATGGCTCGGATTTAACTGGACTGAGAGACTTTGGGCATCAAATTATTTTGACAAAATGTATGAGGGCGCAGTCGAGCTTATCAAAAAAGGAAAGGCATACGTATGCGATCTGACGGCAGACCAGATCAAGGATTATCGCGGAACATTGACAGAACCGGGAAAGGAAAGCCCTTACAGGAACAGAAGCGTGGAAGAAAACCTGCAGCTGTTTGAAGAAATGAGGCAGGGCAAATATGCAGACGGAGAAAAGGTTCTGCGTGCAAAGATAGATATGGCTTCTCCTAACATAAATATGAGAGACCCTGTTATTTACAGAATTGCGCATGCAACTCATCACAATACAGGTGACAAGTGGTGCATTTATCCGATGTATGACTATGCCCACCCTATTGAAGATGCAATCGAAGGAATAACGCATTCCATCTGCACGCTTGAGTTTGAAGACCACAGACCGCTTTATGACTGGGTTCTCAGGGAACTCGGATGGTGGAGCGCCCCTCCGCAGCAGATTGAGTTTGCAAGGCTGAATTTGACAAACACCGTTATGAGCAAACGTTATCTTAAGGCTCTTGTCGACAACGGTGATGTTGAGGGCTGGGACGACCCGCGCATGCCGACGATTGCAGGTCTGAGAAGAAGGGGATATACACCCGAGGCAGTCAGGGATTTCTGCGAAAGAATCGGCGTTTCCAAGGCAAACAGCATGGTGGACATTTCCCTGCTTGAGCATTGCATCAGAGAGGATCTGAAGGAAAAGGTACAAAGCCGTAACGTTGTGGAGAATCCTATCAAGGTCATTATTACAAACTATCCCGAAGACAAAACAGAAGAAATGGAAATCGAAAACAATAAAGAGGTTCCGGAAATGGGAAGCCGAATGGTGCCGTTTTCGAGGGAACTGTGGGTTGACGGTGAGGATTTTCAGGAAATACCCGAAAAGAAATATTTCAGACTGTTCCCGGGTAATGAAGTGCGTTTCAAGGGAGCTTACTTTCTTAAATGCAATGAAGTTGTCAAGTGGGGTGACGGAACCATCAAGGAACTGCACTGCACATACGACCCTGAAACAAAGTGCGGAAGCGGCTTTGAAGGCCGTAAGGTGAAGGGGACGATTCACTGGGTAGACGCAAAAACAGCAATCAGAATTATGATCAGAGCGTACAGCTATTTGATGATTCCGGACGAAAAAGGCGAAAACGTCATGAATCCGGACTCGATGAAGGAACTTATAGCATATGCGGAACCTGCTCTTGCTGATGCAAAGCCGGGCGAGAGATTCCAGTTCTTCAGACACGGTTACTATATCGCGGATGAAAAACTGACTACCGAAAAACAGAAGGTATTTAACCGCATAGTAGACCTGAAGAGCAGCTGGAAGAAATAACGCGCAACGCGCAAAGTGCAAAGCGCAGCCTGTTAAACGCAACGCGCGGCATATCATATAAGGTGCAAATCTAAAAGAACGAAGCGTAGGAACGAAGCGCAGGAACAAAGCGCAGGAACGAAGCGTAGGAACAAAGCGCAGAAGACGGACACAGGACATAAACAAAAGAAACCTGCAGCAAGAATGAAAAGCAACTCCCGAAAATCGAAAGAGTTTCGGGAGTTTGTGATACAAGGGTGATAAACGAGGAGAAAAAGATGAATTATTACGAAGAATCACTTAAAATGCACGAAAAGTTTAAAGGGAAAATGGGCGTGGCAAGCAAGGTTACGGTGAAAACAAAGGACGACCTTTCGACGGCATATACGCCGGGCGTTGCCGAACCATGCAGAAAAATACATGAAAATCCCGAAGATATTTACAGATATACAAATAAGCAGAATACTGTAGCAGTGGTAAGCGACGGGTCTGCAGTGCTGGGCCTCGGGAACATAGGCGCAAAAGCAGCAATTCCGGTTATGGACGGCAAGTCACTGCTGTTCAAGGAATTTGCGGGAATCGACGCTTTCCCGATTTGCATAGAGTCGCAGGATACTGACGAGATTGTGAGTATTATAAAGAATATTTCGCCGACACTGGGCGGAATTAACCTTGAGGATATTTCCGCACCGAGGTGCTTTGAAATTGAGGAAAAGCTTCAGGCGGCAGTTGATATTCCGGTCTTTCACGATGACCAGCACGGAACTGCGGTTGTGGTTTCCGCCGCAGTAATCAACGCGGCAAAGCTGACAGGAAGAACCTTTTCGGAAATGAAGGCTGTCATCAACGGCGCGGGAGCTGCGGGAACGGCAATAGCAAAAATGCTTATGAGCCTCGGAATAACCGATATAGTTGCCTGCGACAGCAAGGGTATTCTTTCGGCGGAAAGAGACAATCTTAACGTGGCGAAGAAGAAGCTTGCGGAAATTACAAACAAAGATAATATTTCGGGAACGCTCGCAGACGCGGTAAGGGGACGAGACCTTTTTATAGGCGTCTCTGCGGCAAAGGTTTTGACACCTGAAATGGTAAAGTCAATGGCAAAGGATGCAATCATCTTTGCAATGGCAAATCCGGAGCCGGAAATCCTTCCCAATCTTGCTTCGGCGGCGGGTGCTGCAGTTGTGGGAACGGGGCGCTCGGATTATCCGAATCAGATCAACAATGTGCTGATTTTCCCGGGACTTTTCAAGGGGGCTCTTGCGGCAAGAGCATCGAGAATTACGCAGGAAATGAAAGTTGCTGCTGCATTTGCGCTTGCTGAAATTATTCCCGAAAACGAACTTTCGTCCGAAAATATAATTCCGACCGTGTTCCATCCGGGCGTTGCGGATGTAATCGCCGCTGCGGTAAAAAAGGCATGGGAGGAAAGATAAGGAGCCAAAATGCCCGGAAATCCGACTTAATCGGCAATCGCAAATAGACGATAAAACGCGAATCCGAAGAAGGATGCCAATAAGAGCGCCGGCTAAAAGGACGTTTTAGGGATACTGAAAGATTACGAAAAAACCAAATCCACCGGCTTCTGAAGTCCGGTGAAAAACCAAGCTAAAGGTCGTTAAAGGATTGATGAAAAGACAAATTTAAGAGAGGCTGAAAAGACCGGCAAAATTGAAAGGCGAATTTTACCAAATGGCAACTGCTGAAATTTTTACAACAATAATACCTGCCCTGGCAGGAATCCTTGCGGGCGTTGTGCTCGGCTGCGGGGCAGTTTTTGTTTTTAACCGCATTCCCGTTTCGTGGCTGACGGATTATGACGGCAGCTCGGGAGAAGGAGCAATCGACCGAAGCTGTCCGCCATCGGAAGACGCAGAAAAAAGAAATTATGATGCATGCGATGCCGGCGAGGAATCCGGCGGAGATAAAAATTCCTTCTTTTACCGTGCGCGCATAAAAGAGTACCCGTGGAAGTGGGTCTTTTCCGCGACCTTTGCGGCAGCCGGAATATTTCTTTTTGAGCGAGACTGGCAGTATGCGCTTCCGGCGCTTGTCGCATGCTTTGCCCTGCTTGAAATAGCTCTTGCCGACATGAAATACATGATTATTCCGGACCAGTTTGTACTGCTTATTGTTCTTTGCGGCATTGGTTTTATCCCATATACCGATTCTCTCAGAGGCATGCTTTTCGGTGCGCTTGCGGGAGGCGGATTTATGCTCGTCGTTGCCCTTTTGGGGCGCATCATATGGAGAAAAGAAGTGATGGGCTTCGGAGACATAAAGCTTTTTACGGCCCTTGGCTTCGTATGCGGTTTTCACTCCGTAATCATCATACTTATCGGCACCTCGCTGTGCAGCTGCATCGGTTACGCTCTCGGAATTCTGCGGGGAAAAATAAAAAAGGGTGATTATTGCCCGCTGGGGCCTTATATTGCAGCGGTTTCGGCTGTTTGCATTCTTCTTGGGAAAGGCATTCTTTCACAAATCGCTTATGCCTTGTACGGATTTTGATATGCAGCCTTGCGGGGAGGCGGCCGGGGCGGACTTTTGAGGACCGCTTTTGATCGCGCCGCGGGCCGCCGGAATACGATTTTGAGGGCAGGCGCGGCATGCAGATGCTTCCGGTTGCACTGCGGGCGTGAAGCCTCCGATTTGTGCAGGCACGCGATGACTTGCAGAGGCAGATAATGTATGAAAAATACCAGGAAAAACAAGGTTTTCGAGGTAAAAGAAGTTAAATAGAAAAAATATTCAAAAAATTCTTGCATTTGCTGCGGAAGTGTGTTATATTAAAACTACAGAAGGCGAAGCAAGGTTGGAAAACCTTACGTGCTTTAAGATAGAGTCGGGAGACAGAGAGGGGTGAGTCCACCAGAAATGCAAATTGACCAGAAGTGACGCCGGTTTTGTCGGGTTTGGCAGAATCGGTGTCATTTCATTTTTTTGCGCATAATTACAGAGGCATAAAAAATCAACGGAATAGCGGGGCAAAAAATTGCATTTTACGGGATTGAGGGTTCAAAATATGATATAATTTTTTAGATATACCAAAATACAGGAGAACAAAATGAAAACTATTAAAGCTTTGTATATAAGTCCCACGGGGAATACAAAAAAAGCAGTCAACGCCTTTTGCAAAAGTCTTGCGGAAGAAATGACGGAAGGTGATTACAAAGAGGACGACATTACAGCGAAAAAAGCCCGCGAAGAGGGACGTGAATTTTCGAAAGATGATGTGGTGGTAGTGGGATGTCCTACATATGCAGGGAGACTTCCGAACAAGCTGATGCCTTATCTGAGGGACAGACTTGAAGGGAACGGGGCAAAGGCTATAGCTCTGGTGACTTACGGGAACAGGGCCTATGACGATGCGCTGCGGGAACTTGCGGAGGTGCTTGAGAAGGCCGGGTTTGATGTGGCAGGAGCTCTTGCCGTACCTGCTGAGCATGCATTTGCAAAGAAGCTTGCGACAGGACGCCCGGATATGGCCGATATTCGCATACTGGGGCACATTGCGGCGGATTTTGCCGAAAAACTCGGGTCCGCAAATTACAGAAAACTGAAAGTGAATGAACTTCCGGGAAGAGCGCCGGAGGAGATGCGGTATTACGAACCGAAGCGTGAAGACGGCGAAGCAGCGTCGTTTTTGAAGGTCAAGCCGGTTACGGATGAGAGCCTGTGTGATGATTGCGGCAGGTGCAGGCAGATATGCCCGATGGGGTGTTATGATAACGGAACGAAGGTTGCCGAAGGTATCTGCATTAAGTGTCACGGCTGCATCAGCGTATGTCCGAACAACGCCAAGGCTTTCACGGACGGGGAGCTTCTGAGCCATAAGGCTATGCTTGAGGCAAATTTTGCCGGAGTCAGAAAGCAGATTGAAGCTTTCGGGGTATAGCTTCATGTGAGGATGGGTCCGCATGTGCGGATGTGCAAAAATATATTTAAAGAAAAGGAAAACAAAATGATTACAAGCAAGCAGAGAGCGTATTTGAGAGCCCTTGCACACGACCTTGAGCCGACGGTTTACATAGGCAGGCAGGGACTGACAGAGAATATTATAAAGGAAATGGAGACAGGCTTTGAGGTAAGGGAGCTTGTCAAGGTGAAAATCCAGGAAGGGTGCGAACTCGATCCGAAGGAGACGGCAAATAAAATTGCGGAGCGGACAGGAGCGGAATTTGTTCAGGCAATAGGACGCAAATTTGTTCTTTACCGTGAGTCGTCCGACAACAAAACCATAGAACTTCCGAAGCCGAAAAAAGGGGACATGTAAACCGGCGTGAAGGGGGTTGCAGCGGGGTAAGCCCATATGCTGTTAGGCAAGCCCATAGGCTGTTAAAGGGAACGGAGATATTAATGAGATATGTAAGAAGGAGCTTCAGATGAACAGAAATTTGCTTCTCACAATAGAGTATGACGGCACGGAATTCTGCGGATGGCAGAGACAGCCGGACAAGCGGACCGTACAGGGAGAAATAGAAAGGGTTTTGTCGGTTATATGCGCGCAGGATATCAAGGTTAACGGTACGAGCAGAACTGATGCGGGCGTGCATGCTCTCGGCCAGAGGGCTTCGTTCGGCGGTGATTTCGGAATACCGACAGACAGAATTGCCGGTGCGGCAAACAATCTTTTAAACGGCGGACGCAGTGCGGGAAAGGCGGGAGACGTCAGAATTACCGAGGTGCGCGAGATGCCGGAAGAGTTTCATGCCCGCTATGACGCGAAGGGCAAGAAATACATCTACAAAATCAGAAATGCGGCAGTTCCGGACACCTTCAGAAGAAATTACTGCTATCAGATTGCCCGCCCTCTTGATATCGAAAAAATGTGCAGCGCGGCGGAGTTTGTCAGGGGCACGCATGATTTTAAATGCTTTCAGGCAGCAGGGGGAGAAGAAAAAGAAACAACTGTAAGGACAATTTATGATATATGCATTTTTGAAAACGGAAAGCTTCTGACAAAGCATGCATCTCTTGCTGCAAGGCGGCGTTTTCTCAAAAGTGCAAAGCGCATTACAAAAAAAGACGGAATTTTGCTGAGTGAACGCGAAATTTCGGGAACTTTACAGGAAGAATTTCCGTCAGAAAAAGAGATTGAAATTCATGTTGCGGGAGACGGATTCCTTTACAATATGGTGAGAATTATTGTCGGGACACTTGTAGATGTGGGACTGGGCAAAATCGAACCGGAAGACGTTGAAAAAATTATAGAGGGCAAGGACCGTCAGGCCGCAGGACACACCGCGCCGCCGCAGGGCCTTTATCTTGCGGAGGTATATTACGATGTGTTACAATGTCATGAGTAAATAGGGAGGTTTCTTTATGGAAAGACCAAGCTGGGACGAATATTTTATGCATATGGCAGAACTTGTTGCCACAAGGTCCACCTGTATGAGAAGGCAGGTCGGCGCGGTTATTGTGAAGGACAAGAGAATTATTACTACAGGATATAACGGAGCCCCGAAGGGAATAGCACATTGTGACGAACGCGGCGGCTGCCTGAGGGAAAAGCTGAACATTCCTTCGGGAGAGAGGCACGAACTTTGTCTTGCGCTGCATGCGGAGCAGAACGCGATTATTCAGGCGGCAACACTTGCACAGAGCATTGAAGGCAGCACGATTTATGTTACACATCAGCCTTGCGTCATCTGCGCAAAAATGATTATAAATGCCGGGATCAGACGGATAGTTGTCAGGGAAGGCTATCCTGACGAGCTTTCAATCCAGCTTCTTGAGGAAGCGGGACTCAGAGTGGTAAGGCTCAGGGAAAATTAGACAGAAAAACGGGAAAGGACGGAGCACCGGATGAAGTTTCGGCGCGACGGTTCGGAACAAAAGTAATATTTGAGGAAGAAAAATGATATTTATTATGGTTTTCGCAGCGGCATTTTTACTGTCGCTGGTTTTTACGCCTGCAGCTATCAGGCTTGCACCTAAGATAGGTGCCGTTGATATTCCGAAAGACAACAGGAGGATGCACACAAAACCGATGCCGCGATTTGGCGGTATGGCAATTTTCATAGGCTGTATGGCCGGCCTTGCTCTTGCGGCATATTATGCGTGGCCGATGCTTGAAGCGCAGTATCTGGAAGAATATCCGGGCATTCAGCTTCTGATGCAGCCGGTTTCGCAAATGAAGGGTGTACTTGCGGGTGGCGTACTTATTTATATAATAGGCGTGATTGACGATCTGAAAAACATGCCGGCAAAGGTGAAATTTCTCGGACAGGTGGTTGTTGCATGCGTTGCATACGCCTTTGGTGTCCGCATTAATTATATTACGAATCATTTCGGGAACGGTTTCGGAGACACACACAGCTATCTTTTCGGCGCA
>JAILLO010000050.1 GCA_024693105.1 Clostridia bacterium
GCTCTTATGCCGGATCTTGCAGACCCTGAAAATGTATTTATCCAGATGCTGACGACGCTTTGCCATCCTGTAATTGCCGGAATACTTCTCACATCGGTACTCGCGGCTATTATGAGTACGGCTTCATCACAGCTTCTTGTATGCGCATCCTCAATTTCGCAGGATGTCTTCGGAATTCTCATGAAGAAAAAGAACGACGCTCTTCTTGTGTGGATCTCAAGAATTACGGTAATCGCAATTTCAATCGTTGCAATAATCCTTGCAAAGAATCCTGACAGCAGCATTTTCAGAATTGTATCATGCGCATGGTCGGGATTTGGTTCGGCATTCGGACCGCTTATTCTCTTCGGTCTTTTCTGGAAACGCGCAACAAAGGAAGGCGCACTTGCGGGAATGCTCGCAGGCGGTATTGTGGACGTTGTATGGTATCTCAGCTCGGGCGGAATGTTCGATGTTTACGAAATCATTCCGGGCTTTATCACGGGTTCAATTGTTCTTATCGTTGTAAGCCTTTGCACAAAGGTTCCCGCAGAGGTTGAAAAGCAGTTTGATGAGGTTGCGGCAAAGTCAAGAGCATAGTATAATATTTTAAATAACAACATTCAGGAAAGAGGCAGAAAAAGATATGAGTTTTAAACTCGCAAAATACATTGAACCGGATTTTTCGCAGCGTACTTTTGCCGACGCACCGGATGCAAAGCTCGTTGCGGCACCGAAAGACAAGACGGCGCCGGAAGGCTTTCATGCGACTTCGATTTTTCCGGAGTACTTCAAAATAGACGGAAAATGGCTTCTTGCAAAAGAGTCCCGTATGGATTGTGTTGCGGTTTTCGAAAACGGGAAAATCGTTGTAAGGGAATTCCGCAATCTGAAAAAGGGAGACCTCTGCGTTTTGGGGCGTACAGAGGACCGCGAGGAAGGCATCTTCGTACATACAGACTGTTTTGAAAGAGAAAACGGCGGCGAAGAGACAAAGTTTTCTTTCAGACAGAGCAGAAGCCGTGAGACTGCGTTTTCATATGATTACGAAAATCTTGTGGAGCTGCTCAGACATGAAAGGGAACACGGTTATGTCGTATGGGTTCTCGGTCCGGCATGCGCATTTGACAATGAGGCAAGAAATGCCTTTGCAAAGCTTATCGATAACGGTTATGTAAGCGCCATGCTTGCGGGAAACGCTCTTGCAACGCATGACCTTGAAGCCGGTTATCTCGGGACGGCGCTCGGACAGGATGTGCGCACGCAGAGACCGCATTTCAACGGCCATTACAATCACATAGATACTATCAACAAGGTAAATCTTTACGGGTCAATCCCCGAGTTCATCAAAGGTGAGGGCATTAAAGACGGAATCATGCACAGCATTACAAAGAACAATATTCCGTTTGTGCTTAACGGTTCAATCCGTGACGACGGGCCTCTCCCGGAGGTGTATGCCCATACTTATGAGGGACAGGATGCCATAAGAAAGCACATCAGGCGTGCAACTACAGTTATAGGAATGGCAACAGTTCTTCATACGATAGCAACGGGAAACATGACACCTACATACAGGGTTATGGATGACGGGACTATCAGACAGATATATTTTTATATTGTCGATACTTCAGAGTTTGCGGTAAATAAGCTTGGAGACAGAGGAAGTCTTGCGGCACGCGGAATTGTTACAAATGTTCAGGATTTTGTATGCAATGTTGCCAAGGGACTTGGTCTTTAGAAGTCAGCACAGGCCGGAAGGCAGTTTTGAAAGGGGTGCAGTATGCTTGATTTTTTGCTGAAGCATGCAAAGGAAAGACCAACATCGTTTCACATGCCGGGACACAAAGGCAGCGAACTTTTCAGGAGGTTCGGCTACCAGAAGTTCACTTCCGCGCTTGTAGACTGTGATATTACCGAAATTGACGGCGCGGACAATCTGTTCCAGCCGGAGACGATTATTCGTGAAATTCAGGAACAGTACAAGGGCCTTTATGAATCGCAAAAGACATATCTTCTTGTAAACGGTGCAAGTGTCGGTATTATAGCCGCCATCCTTTCGGTTGTCGAACCGGGAGGGAAACTCATACTGGCAAGAAACTGCCACAAAGCAGCCTTTAATGCACTGCGTCTTGGAAACATCACCCCGGTTTATATTTATCCCGAGATACTTGAGGAGTGCGGCTTATCAGGCCCTGTTACGGCTTCACAGATTCAGCAGCTTCTTCTTAAGAATCTCGATGCAAAAGCCGTTATGGTGACGAGCCCGAATTATTACGGGATATGCAGCGATATTCAGGAAATTGCAGAGGTTGTGCACAAGCTGGGAAAGATTCTGATTGTGGACCAGGCACACGGTGCACATCTTAAGTTTCTTCACGAGAAGTTTCCTGAGGGCGGCATGCCAAAATCCGCGGAGGACAGCGGTGCGGATATTGTTATCAACAGCACTCACAAGACGCTTGCAAGCTTTACGCAGAGTGCGATTTTAAATATATGCTCGGACAAAATTCCGCTTGATATTATCGAAGACCGACTGCAGATGCTTGAAACAACAAGCCCGTCTTATATGCTGATGGGGTCGCTGGCGGTGAATGCATCGCTGCTGAAAAAAGCGGGAACCGAACTGATGCAGGACTGGGCAGAAAACCTGAACATGTTTTACGATCAGTCAAAAGTCTTTGAAAACATAAAGGTAATCGGTGTAAGGCCCGAGATACTGTGCCTTGACAGGAGCAAAATCAATATAGACGTTTCCGACCTTAAGATTTCCCCGTTTGAGCTTGTGCGCATTCTCGAAAACAGGTATTCGATATATCCGGAGCTTGTTACGGGAAATATCATAATGTTTATGAGCGGGATAGGAAATGTGCGCAAGGACTATGAAAACCTGCTCCTTGCACTTCACAAAATAGAGAAGGAGCTTGAAGACGAACCGAACAGAAAGGTGCCGCCGAAAAAAGAACTTCCGCCGTATCCAAAGGAACAAAAGCTTCTTCAGCCGGTTCCTAAAAATCCGCAGAAGGTGCATCTTGAGGAGGCAGAAGGCCGCGTATGCGCCGCAAGCATCGTCCCTTATCCGCCGGGATATCCGGTAGTATGCCCGGGTGAGGTAATTACGGCAGAAGTAATTGCCTACGTGAAGGCACTTCGCGAGAACGGCGAAAATGTACTCGGCATCAGTGAGGACGGTTTGATCCAGACAGGCCCGCGCAGTGAAAACCAAAACAGCAGGGCAGAAATACTAAGCCGGATTGCCGAACTTAAGAATTCGGTGAAAAAATAGAATATACGCAAAAAGAAAGATATTAAAAACGCGCCGGGACACAAAAAAGGTGACCGCCGCGTTTTTTGCAAATTTTACCTCGATTTTACATTATAATGGTTATGGGGTTTACAATTCAAAGGTATATTGTATTTGTAAGGGTATATGATGAAAATATAATTTGTGCTGTTTCATGAAAGGGAGGGCGTTATTATGATATATTGCGTGGAAGATGACAGCGCTATCAGAGACCTGATGGTGTATACGCTGAAGGCTTCCGGATTTGATGCGCGGGGTTTTGAAAACGATACCGGCTTTTGGTCCGCAATGAAGAAAGAGGCACCGGAGCTTGTTATTCTTGATGTTATGCTCCCGGGAGAAGACGGACTTACAATTCTGAAAAAACTTCGTTCATCCCCTGTTACGGCTGATATTCCCGTTATTATGGCAACGGCCAGAGACAGCGAATATGACAAGGTCATAGGTCTTGATTCGGGTGCGGATGATTATCTTGCAAAGCCTTTCGGAATGGTGGAGATGGTTTCACGTATCAAAGCAGTGTTAAGACGTGTATCGCCAAAACCGGCGAAGATTCTTAATTACGCAGGGATAACCCTTGACGAGAACAGACATATCGTCACGGTGAATGCTGAGCCTGCGATGCTGACACTGAAAGAGTATGAGCTTCTCAAGTTGTTTATGGAAAATCCGGGAAGAGTTTTTACAAGAGAACTTCTGCTTTCCTCAGTCTGGGGAATGGATATGGCCGGTGAAACAAGAACGGTTGACGTACACATTGGGACGCTTCGCACAAAGCTCGACAAGGAGGGTGTTCTAATTAAAACCGTCCGCGGTGTCGGATATAAGATGGAGGATAAAAGATGAGCAGCAAGATTTTCAAATCCATTCTGATTGTTGCATTTTCTGTATTTCTTGCTTCACTCGTTTTTATTATGGGCATATCCTACGAATATTTTACGGCGCTTCAGGAGAAGCAGCTTGGAAATGAGGCGGAGCTTGCCGCGCAGGGAGTTGAACACGCGGGAGAAATATATCTTGAAAAGTTGGATACGGAAGGTTACAGAATTACATGGATTAATTCCGACGGGTGCGTAATTTATGACAACGAAGCCGACCCGGGGACCATGGAAAACCATCTGGAACGTGAGGAAGTAAAAGAAGCCCTGAAAACAGGCTACGGTGAATCGGCGCGTTACTCGAGCACGCTGGCAGAAAAGCAGATGTATGCAGCAAAACGTCTTTCCGACGG
>JAILLO010000055.1 GCA_024693105.1 Clostridia bacterium
AGGCTGTCCTCCATCCCCAACTTTGATACTTCTATTATAACAGAAAAAGTGCCTCAATCCCAGATAAACACTGGATTTGTGGTACTTTTACACAAGAAAAATCCGCGGCGTCGCCGCGGACTTTGTCTACAGTCTGAACAGCATTAAAAAATGCTGTTATCCATAAAACTATTGATGCCCGGATAAAACCTTCCGGAATATAAAAGCCGGGCCTTGTGCTGTTCGATGAAGCGAATTATTCTCCTATAAGCGACGCAATCTTTTTTTCGAGTATCTCCGTATCCACAGGCTTAAGGATATAATCCGATGCCCCCTCGGAAACTGCCTTGCGGATATCGGTTACAGATGTGCTTGAAGTTAACATCAGCACGGGAACCTCTTTCAGGTCGGGTATTTCCCTGATAGCCGCAAGAAGCTGATGTCCGTCCATCATCGGCATTCGTATGTCCAGTATAATCAGATCCACAACATGTGAATTCAGATAGCGAAGAGCACGGTCCACTCCCGAAAAGCCACGAAATTCGAATCTTTCCGCAAGTATTCCCTGCAAGGTCGTCAAAAGCACCGGGCTGTCATCTATAGCTGTGATAATTTTCTTTCTCATTTTCGGTGTCCTCCGTTATCTGTCGGGAAAGGCCCTTGCAAGTATTTCGCAGGCTTTATCTCCGTCAAATTCATATTTAAGGGCGAAAAGTGCACGGCTTATAACCTTCTTTTGGGCAGGGGAAAGTTCGTCGTTCATAATCGATTCAAGTCTCTCAATTGCCAGATTGTCATCAAAATCATCAATAAAATTCTGTGCGTCCGCAAATGCCCTTCTGCAGACTTCTGCCATACCTGCCGCCGCATCATCTGTCACATCCGCATACAGAGGAAGGTCGGAATTTTCGCCTTCCTGCGGCATTACCGGCTCCGCTTCCAGAGTGTCTTCCTGCGACTTGCTCCCGGAATGCGCGGCTCTTCCCGCAACCTTTGCTCTTTTCGCTCCGTTTGGAGTTTTGCTGTCCGGTTCATCCTGTGCGGACTCCGAAAGCCGTATGAGCAGCTTGGAAAGTCCCTCCTGAACCAGATTTATTTCTTCAAGATAATTGTCAAGGCGTCTGCAGATATATTCACTGTCACCCTGCTTCGATTCTTCCTCGTGCACCTCGGAAGTCGCCGCAAGGCTTTCTGCTCCGAGAGCCTTGGCATCTCCCTTGATGGCATGTGCGATAATGCTGTATTTGCGCATATCCCCGGAGACGGCAAATTCGCGCAGAAAACCCTTTCTGTCACTAATCTGTTCACAGAATATATTTATGAGCTTTGCGTAAAGTCCTGCCGAACCGTTCAAAAGACGTATTCCTGCATTTGCATTAATTTTGTAATTTGAAATATAGTACTCGGCTTCACTTTCGGAAAGATAACCGCCTGCCTGTGCGTTTGAAGAACTCATGCCTTTCGTGTAGGAAATCTTTGATATAGGCAGATACTTCATAATCTTTTCTTGAAGCTTGCGGCCTTCCACCGGCTTCATAAGATAGTCGCAAAAGCCCGCCTCTTCATAATATTCGTATGTGTTCGGAAAAACATTTGCGGTAAAGGCTATAACCGGCACCGTTTTGCAGCAAGCGGAATCCTGCTCCCGCAGAAGCGCAAGTGTCTCAAGTCCGTCAAGCTCCGGCATCATATGATCCATAAGAACAAGATCATATCTCACTCCCTTAAGTATTTCCAAGGCTCTTCTGCCGCTTGTCGCTGTATCTGTCTGAATCTCCGTCTGCTCAAGAAGACTCTTAACGATCTGCAAATTTGAAGGATTGTCATCAACAACAAGAATACGTGCATCAGGCGCACGGAACAAAGGGCCGCTGCTGCCGTTTAAATAAGCTCCATTTGTCGACCACTTTCCTACTGTAGTCCTGTCTGAAATTTTCTGAGGAATCAGGACCGTAAAAACAGAGCCCTTTCCATATTCACTATCCAGCTCCAGGCTGCCGCCCATCAGTTCAAGAAGCGACATTACGATATTGAGCCCGAGGCCTGTACCCTCAACCTCACGGTTCTTTTTTAAATCGACACGTGTAAACCTGCCGAAGATTTTCTCACGGTCTTCTTCTCTTATTCCTATTCCGGTATCTCTGACTTCAACCTTAAGCAGCGCCCCGTTTTCAACATTTTCATAAATGCATTCGACATTAACCGTCACAGAGCCCTTCTCCGTATATTTTACGGCATTAGTCATAAGATTGGTAATTATCTGCTTTATGCGGATTTCATCTCCGACAAGACGCCTCGGGCAGTTGTTTGCGAGCTTTACCGAAAACTCAAGCTTTTTTTCAGCCGCACGGAAAGAAATCATGCCGTAAAGATCGTCCATCATGTCCTGCAGGGAGTAATCGATCGGAACAATTTCCATCTTTCCCGACTGCAGCTTGGAAACGTCAAGAATGTCATTCACAAGATAAAGCAGCATCTTTCCCGTAGAATTAATGCCTGCTGTATATTTCTTAAGTCTCGCATCGTCAAACTCACGCATAATAATATCGTTTGTTCCGAGTATCGCCCCAAGCGGTGTCCTGATTTCATGCGACATATTTGAAAGGAAGGTACTTTTGGCCTTGTTTGCAAGGTCTGCCTCCTGCCATGCAGCCTCAAGCTCGGCATTCATTTTTTTGAATTTGTCCAGAGTTTTTTTAGTATCACGCAGCTGAAAAAGCGCCGAAACATCCATCAGCGAAATCAGCACATGGCGATGCTCCTTATTTGAAAAATAGCATGTTGTAACGGAATACTGCCGTTCCTCGTCTTCTTTAAAAAAGGAAAGAATCGAATTCAAAGATTCCTTCTTGTAATAAACCGTCTTCAGAATCGCTTCATTAAAGGGATCGTTGCGCTCATCCTCGAAAAGATACTCCATATACGGGTTCCCGAGTGCTTCCTCCGTAAGTCCAAGCATCTTTTTCGCCTGCGGATTCAAAAGAACAATTCGTCCCTTCTCGCTTAATACCATCAGTCCTGCCTGCGTATTCTCGACAATTTTTTCGGACAGAAGTGACATATCCGCTTCAGAGGTTGTGCTCGGCGCATATTTAATTCCGCCTTTTACGTCGCTGTTTGACATTTTTTCACCATAATCCTTTTCTAAAACTTTACACTTGTACGCAAAATGTCCCTGTGTCTTCCGTCTTTGTAATTACGCCGCCTTTTCGCAAGCACTGCGTTGTAATTACATTATACCCTTGTAATTATCACCCTGTAATTACCGGCAAGGTCTTTCATAACTCCGACATCGGTGTACGGCGGTGCCTCGTCAAGAAGCCTTACAACATCTTCTGCCTGATCAAATCCGATCTCAAACATCAAAACACCGTTTTTCTTGAGGTATTCCGGAGCCTCCGCTATGATTTTCCTGTAAAAATCAAGGCCGTCCGCTCCGCCGTCAAGCGCCGTCAGAGGTTCAAAATCCTTAACCTCTCTTTGGAGATTCGGAATTTCGCCGCTCCTTATATAAGGAGGATTTGAAATAATCATATCAAATCTCGGTTTGCCGAAACGCTTTTTAAACGGCGTAAAGAGGTCGCCCTCCGCAAGCTCCACCTTCTTTGAAAGTCCGTGCCTTTCAACATTCTTTTTTGCTACTTCAAGCGCCGCATGGCTTATGTCCGAGGCCGTAATTTCGACATTTGCACAAAGTCTGCCGATGGCCACCGCAATCGCGCCGCTTCCGGTGCAGAGATCGAGAATCTTCCAGTGCTTTCTCGGTTCGACCTTCATTTCCGTATTTCTTTTAAATCTTTCGCTTTTGCCGTTGTTTATGACGGCAATTGCTTCTGCAACAAGAACCTCCGTGTCCTGACGCGGAATAAGCACGTTTTCATCCACCAGAAGATCAAAGCCCATGAAATTCTGCTTTCCCGTAATATACTGCAGCGGCTTGCCTTCGGCACGCAAATCAAGAAGGGCGAAATAATTGTCACACAGTTCGTCCTCAAGATTGAACGGCCACTCCATAAAGAATTTTGCCCGGTCGATATTGCGCATATGGCAGTATAGAATCTCCGCATCATTTTTTGCGTCCGGCACGCCGGCATCCTCAAGCCGCCTTGTTGCGATATTTATTATGTCTTTTACCATCATGCCCATTTGTCTTCACCCGTCGTATTCAATTGCGCCTTTCCGTCCTCATCTGTATTTTCCTCAGCAGTTCCGGCTTCCCGCATGTTCCCGCCGTCCTTTTCATCGTCCTTTTCATCGTCCTTTTCATTTTCGGCCGATCCTGTCTCCATCTGTGAATTTTCCCTTTTGTCCTCTCCCGAAGGCGGAAGCGGATTTCCCGCAAGATCGCAAGGGCCTTCATAACACGGCGCTTCTTTTGGAACCATTGCCGCTTTCATAGCCGCTATAGCAACCTCAAGCTGTTTTTCGTCCGGCTCCGCCGTTGTAAGCTTCTGCAGATAAAGTCCCGGCAGGCTCAGAATCTTTACAAGCAGATTGTCACTTCTTCCTGCCCATTTGAGCAGCTCGTATGAAAGACCCGCAATAACCGGTATCAGCAGGATTCTTGATGTTACGCGCCAGAACAGATTCGGCCAGCCGAGAAGCGAAAACAGAATGAGACTTATCACCATTACAAACATAAGAAAGCTCGTTCCGCACCTCGGATGCAGCGTATAAAAAGGTTTACAGTTGTCAGGCGTCAGCTCCAGCCTGTTTTCAAAACAGTGAATACACTTGTGCTCGGCTCCGTGGAACTGAAAAACTCTTTTGATATCCTGCATTTTTGAAATCAGAAGTATATAAAGCACAAAAAGCAGAATTCGGAATACTCCTTCGATCAGATTCAGTGCCACCTCATTTGTAATGTAATTTCCGAAAAAGTTAACGACTGCTGTAGGCGCAACTATAAAAATGCCCACCGTGAAAAGGATTGCAAGAATTACTGAGGTATACAGCATCACATTCCATGCGCCCTTTTCTCCGAATTTGTTTTCAAGCCACACCGTAAGCTTGTCCTTTTCATACTGCTCGGTGCCTTCGCCTTCATAGCTTTCAAGAACATCCGCCGAATACATAAGGATTTTTGTTCCCTGAACAAGCGAAGAAACAAACACAAAAACCCCGCGCAGAAGCGGTATCCTTGCCGGTTTGCTCGGCGCAGAATTCATAATTGTCTTCAGATGAAGCGACTCGTCAGGCATTCTTATAACTACTGCCGTCCTGTCTTCACCCTTCATCATAATGCCTTCAAGAATTGCCTGACCTCCTGCTTTTGTCGGGCAAGCGTCTTTTAAAAATATTTTGTTTAAATCCATTTATATTTTTCCTTTACGTTTAAAATATGCTGCGGCGCCGGATTTTTCATTCCTCCGGCGAAAGGGCGGCCTGCGCCTGTGCATCCACACATTGCAAAGCCGCATATGCAGCGTTTATCCGAGATGCGTCTTTTGTATAACCTGAATGAAATCCGCATTGCTTCTCGTCTTCGAAAGATTCTCAATAATAGTCTCTGTCACATCCTGCGTGCTTCCGTTTGCAAGACCGCGCCTCATATGCCAGATTGCCTTAAGTTCATCTTCTCCAAGCAGAAGATCTTCCCGCCTTGTCCCCGATTTATTAAGGTCGATTGCCGGGAATATTCGCTTTTCGGAAAGCCTTCTGTCGAGATGAAGCTCCATATTTCCCGTACCTTTAAACTCTTCGAAAATCATATCGTCCATACGGCTTCCCGTCTCGACAAGCGCGGTGGCAAGTATCGTAATGCTTCCGCCTTCTTCCATCTTTCTTGCAGCTCCGAAGAACTTTTTGGGCTTGTGAAGCGCTGCCGGATCAAGGCCTCCCGAAAGAGTCCTCCCCGATGCCGGAATAACCAGATTGTAAGCTCTTGCAAGCCTTGTAATACTGTCAAGCAGTATAATAACATCCTTCCCGTGCTCCACAAGGCGCTGTGCCCTTGCAAGAACCATCTCCGCAACCTTTACATGGTGCTGCGGCAGCTCGTCGAAAGTGGAATAAATAACTTCGCCGCTGCTCAGCGAACGTTTCATGTCCGTAACCTCCTCAGGCCTTTCATCCACAAGAAGGACTATAAGTTCTGCCTCGGGGTATTTCTTTTCAATGCTGTTTGCCACCTTTTTCAAAAGCACCGTTTTTCCGGCCTTCGGCGGCGCAACAATAAGACCTCTCTGCCCTTTTCCTATAGGCGCAACAAGATCGATCAGCCTTGTCGAAAGATCTCTGCTGTTGTCCTCAAGCGTAATCCTTTCAAATGGAAAAATCGGCGTAAGCGAATCAAAATCCGGTCTCCGGATGGCTACGCCCGGCTCATCACCGTTCACGCTTATAACATAAAGCAGTGCTCCGAACCTTTCTGACTCCTTAGGCTTTCTCGCAATTCCACGGATTTTGTCGCCGGTTTTGAGATTGAAGCGCCTGATTTGAGCAAGCGAAACATAAATATCTTTTTCACTTGTAAGGAAATTGGCAAAACGCAGAAAACCAAATCCTCCGTTTGAATCCGCAAGCTCAAGCACCCCGTCAACTTCAAATCTGCCTTCTTTGTCCGGGACAACTTTTCTTTCCGGATTGCGGCTGTTTTCTCCCCTTTGAACCTGCTCACCTGCGGCATCGCGCTCCTCGAACGCCCATCTTTTTCTGTCGCCCTCCTCTTCCTGAAGCGCGTCAAGGTCCGGCTCTTCCCGAACTGCAATTTCCGACGTTTCAGGCTGTGCCTGGCGTTTTGAGACTGCCTCGGCTTCCGGTGCGATTTCTTCTTCAAAAGAGGCTTCCGCTTCTATGTCAGCATTTGTGCGGCGCGCCGCTTTGTTCCGCATCTTCTGCGGAGCGTCCTCTGCATCTGCCGTTGCCTGAAGCCCGCCGGAAAGCGCCTCTATAATTTCCTTTTTCTTCATTTTTTCAATGTTTGCAATGCCAAAGGAACGTGCTATTTCCCGGAGTTCAGCAACCTTTTTTGTGTTTAAAATACTTTCGTTCATGTTTACCTCAATTATTCTGTCCGTATTCATCGAAATTCTCATACGGATCTGCTTCTATCGCCGTATCTGTCGGTTTTTCGCTGTCCAAAAGAGCTTTACCCGAATAGATACTGCGAATCATATCTTCTATTCCCTTGGAATCCGGATAAACATAATACGGAGGGTCCGGCTCCGGCGTATACGGAATAGTATATGTGCTGATATCATCCCCGCTTATTCCGATTGCATCCGTCGCAAGACCTACTGCCGTTCCTATCGTAATATCCGAATCCACTGCTTTTACTGCCGTTTTGACAATATTGACCAGATTCAGCGATACACATTGCCTGAATGCACTTTTTACAAATTCCTGCTGTGCCTTTACTCTGCCTATATCGGCATCCGCATAGCCTTTCCTGAAACGAAGGAACTGAACGGCTTCTTTTCCGTTGAGCACTCTTTCGCCCGCCGGAAGCGCTATTTTGAGAGGTGGCTTGTCGTAAGGGTCGCTGTAATACATGCCGCCTTTTCCGTTAATATTCGGAATTGTCATCGGCACGCCGCCCATTGCATCGACAATTTTCTCGACCCCGGAATATTCAATCACGGCATAGTAATTAATCGGCATTCCAAGCAGAACCTCCGAAACGGCCTTTGCCGTGTTGACGGGATTCCCCCTGTATGCGGCATTAATCTTTCTTTCCGACTGGGATTTGTAACCGCTTCGCTCATAATATGTGTCACGCGGTACTGAAATAACATCGACATGATTCCTTGCGCGGTCAAGGCTCACCAGCATGAGAGTGTCGGTAAGCCCGTCATTTACACCCATAAGAAGCACATTTACTCTGTCTGCCGTCGTAAATTCTCTGTACAAGGCGCTGTCTTCCGGAATCAGATAATTGAGCTCTTCTTTGAGCACGGGTCCGTCCTTTGTAAAGACGTTGGTATCCGAAACTTTTCCAAAAAACGCAAAGACCGGCGTTCCTATCACAAGAAAAAGAACAAACACAATGCAGAAGGTACGCCAAAAGGTCCTGGCCGGATGCTTTCTGGCATTCAGCGCCTTCTTCTGTCTTCTGGCCTTCGCTGCATTCTTCTTTTTTTCCGCCTTTTCAAGTTTAATCTGCTCAAGCGCTTTTTTTCTTTTGAGGTTTTCTGCTCTTTTTCTTTTTTCGAGCAATTCTTTCTCTGATTTATTCATGAAATAAAGAAAATCTGATACTGAATATGATAGTGAATATAATGTTAGATAATAACAATCTCCTGAACTTTTATTTTACTACGTTTTGCGTAGAATTTAAATATTAACCGCTCAATTTAGTATACAAACTGTTTGATTTATGCAAAAGGCGGCACGCATTAAAAGCGTGCCGCCCGTAAAATGTCTTTTTTAATATCGGAATGCCGGATTTCCGCCTCAAAGGCAGCATCGGCTTAATTTGAAGAAGCGCCTTCTTCGCCCTCGCCTGTGCCTTCGGACTCTTCCGCATACTTTTCAGGGTTGTATATGCGGTCAATCATCTCTTCCGTCTCCCGTTCATCAACCTGCCAGTAAGAAAGTCCGCTGATCATTGCAGATGTCCCCGGTGTAAGATGTGTTTCCATATCGGAACTGCTCAGACCGAGTGCACTTGTTCCGAGCTTCGTTGCAATTCCAAGAGAAATATCGGAATCAACGTTTGCAAGACCGGTTTTAATAACCTTCAGGAGGTCTTTGCCAAGTGCCTGCCTAAATGCCGACTTTACAAATTCCTGCTGCGCCTTTACCCTTCCGATGTCGCCTTCGGGATAGCCTTTTCTGAAACGAAGGAACTGAATGGCTTTCTTTCCGTCAAGGAGCTGTTGTCCGGCAGGAAGCGCAATCTTCAGCGGAGGCGTATCATACGGATCGTTATAATACATGCCGCCCTTTCCGTTAATATTCGGTATTTCCATCGGAACACCGCCCATCGCATCAACGACCTTTGCAACGGCATCATAGGAAATAACCACATAATAATTGATTGGAATATCCATAAGCACACTGCTTACTGCTTCTGCAGTTCCGACTGCACCGTCTTTTGCATAAATCGAATTGATTTTAAGGCTTCCGCCCGAAGCGCCTTTTCTGTAGTAATATGTGTCACGCGGAACCGAAATAATATCGACATGCTGATCGTCGAGGTTGTAGCTTCCGAGCATAATTGTATCAGTAAGACCGTCATTTACGCCCAGCATCAGGATATTTACACGATTGCTGCCGGAATAATCATCATAAAAAGGATTGTCCTCGTCAAGGATATAGTCCATATCCGCAAGATTTTCGGTACCGCTGAAAATTCTTATGGCCCCGAGCTTTGCAAATGCCACATTGACCGGTATAAGAAGTATTGTAAAAATTACAAAGAATATCAAAAACGGCTTAAAAAAAGCAATCGCCCCGGTATCCTGTTTTTTCCCGGATTTAATATGCGCCGAATTGTCGCGCACATGTCTTCCATGTCTTGTATCTCTCATTTTTTATCTCCGAACAAGAATAATATCTGAATACTGATTTGACTCAGTTCTTTCGCATGTTGTTCCGTAATTTCCTCACTGTGCGGCAATTTTCCCGCCTGAGGGAAAAATGTACATTTATGCAATTTTAAGGTTGTTCCCTTGAAATGCCGTACTTTACTATTATATTCGCATTGAATTTTATGTCAAGGTTTCAAACGGCCCGAAAGGTTAAAATTTAGCTTTATTTTATATTCGAATTGTACTCAAAAAACAACACCGGCCAATGGCCGGTGCTGCTAAAACTATATTCACTATAAAAGGTGAAAAATGAATCTGAAAGGTAAATAATGGTTCTGAATTTGATGGCATAAAAATATGCGCCGTGCTATTTTGTGTAGTCAAAGAAACCGATGCCGGTTTTTCTTCCGAGCTTGTTTCCTCTTACCATCTTTCTGAGGAGCGGATGAGGTCTGTACTTGGTATCTCCGTACTCTCTGTAAAGAGTTTCCATAATTGCAAGACATACATCAAGTCCCACAAGGTCACCGAGTGCGAGAGGTCCCATCGGATGATTTGCACCGAGCTTCATGGCTTCGTCTATGCCTTCGGCGCTTGCAACACCGTCTGCAAGAATTCCGATGGCTTCATTGATCATAGGAATCAGAATTCTGTTAACAACGAATCCCGGAGCTTCCTCTACATCTACAGGTGTCTTTCCGAGCTTTTTCGCAAGATCCACGATGGTTGTTCTTGTTTCTTCGGAAGTTGCAAGTCCCTTAACTACTTCCACAAGCTTCATTGCAGGAACAGGGTTGAAGAAATGCATTCCGATGATTTTGTCTGCTCTTCCTGTTGCTGCTGCAATCTCTGTAATCGACAGTGCCGAGGTGTTTGTTGCTATAATTGCCTCAGGCTTGCAAAGCTCATCAAGTTCTTTGAACAGAGCTTTCTTTGATTCCATGTCTTCTGTTGCCGCCTCAATAATAAGGTCTGCGTCCTTCACAATGGAGATATCGGTTGAGCCGCTTACACGTGCAAGAATCGCATCCTTGTCAGCAGCAGTAATTTTTTCCTTTGCGACCATCTTGTCAAGATTCTTTGTAACGGTAGCAAGTCCCTTGTCAACCGAAGTCTGTCTTCTTGCTCTGAGAACCACCTCGTAACCGTTCTGCGCCAAAACCTGGATGATGCCTGCTCCCATAGTGCCCGTTCCTAATACGCCAACTTTTTTCATAGTATTCGTCCTCCTTAAAACAATAAGCAGATGTGTTCGTACCCTACGCGGCACATCCGTTAAAATATTAACTTAACAATATAGACAGTATAACACCTTTTTACGGTTTGTAAAGATATAAAGGAAAAAATAGGAATTTCTTCTTTGCAGAGTGTACAATATTGCTGTTTTTATGCTGTTTTTTCGCGGCGCCGCCCTTTAATCTTGCTATAGCTGTCGTCGGCGCCCCTGTTTTCCGCCTTTTGCGGCACGGTGATATTCCCGTGCGAGAACACCCCCATCCTTGCTTGCTCTGCCCGAATTTTTCTTTTGCTGCTTTGCGATAACAATTTTGCTTTGCCTGTGCCCGATACGGCAGCCTCTTTTTGCATAACTTCCGGATTTTTGTTTTAACAAAAGAGATGTTTTTTCGACTTTTTCACGCGAATTTTATGCATTTTTTGCAAATGTATGTCATTCGATTCACAATTTGCTTTCGGCAAATTTGCATGAAATATATGGTAATTCGGAATAATCGTAAATGGAGAAAAAACATAAAGTGTGAAGAAAAAAATATGGCAGAAAAATCGGGGGCAGAGAAAAACAAAAGGAAAAGGCGTGGTGACAAAAAATGAATAACGAAAGAGGGGAGACAAAGGAAAGGAAAGAAAAAATCAGGCGCAAAAGAGCTAAAGAAAATAAGAAAGGCCGAAACCGTAAAGAATGCCCCTTTCGCAGAAGCGAAAAGGGGCAAATGCCGATATTATTATCTTTCTCCGGAAGGCCGTATCTTTTGAAGTTCAGATCCTTGCCGCTTTTGCGGCCCGGACATCGCCGGTTGAAACAACAAGAATTCTGCTGCTTCGACAGACATTGCCCCGGCGCTTTGGAAACCCGGACTTTGCCTTTGCCGTCCGATCTTTGCTTTTACAATTTCCAATTCGCCCTTTACCTTTTGGACCCGGACTTTGCTATTTTGCCGGTCTGAACTTATATTTAAACAATTTGCCGACAGGCGTCCCCGCAAGGCTGCCCGAAAGAATAACCGCAATAACCGTTCCGACTCCCATCTGTGCTATGTTCCACGGAATTTCTATTGCCGCCGTCTGCGCGCTCCCGTAAGTGAACCACTCTGCGACAAAATATCCTCCGGTCATAAAGATACCGCCTAATAGGAATCCCGTGATTTCCGTGCAGATTCCGTTCAATGCGCCGGCCTTTGTCTTTGCGAGCCCTGCTATAACAAGTCCGGCAACAATTGCCATGCCGCCTTTGATTGCAAAAGACCACGGCGCCCACATTGCAAATCCCCCTATAATATCTGCCAGCGCAGATGCAAGGGCTGCCGCCAGAGCTCCTCTCCTGCAACCCAGTACGATCACCGCCATAAATATTACAGCATCGCCAAGATGCACATAGCCTTGCGTAAACGGCACCGGAACCCTGATAATAACCGTGGCTAAAAATATCAGGCCCGTGAGTAATGCCGTCTGCACCGTCTTTTCGGTGTAATCCTTCACATTTAACATATTCTGTCCTCCTGTACCAAATCTTTTCTGTAATTATGATACGTTATAATTGTTCATTTTAAAATAGGCAGAATTGTAATTTTTAAAGGGTACAGTTTGCCTATTTATAATTTAAATGCTATATTATATGGATTTTGTCAGCAGTTTTTGTTATATTTTAATATACAGTTAGATTTTATTGCCAATGCCCGTCCGCAATGACGGAAAAAGGCAAAGCGTCTAAAAAACGCACAGCGGTAATTACAAAGGAGCAAAAATGAAGGCGATTATCCCTCAATTTGACGAAAACAGTAAAAGAGCACACTATCTGCAGCTCTACGATTATATTAAAAACTCCATCCTGCAAGGTGATATAAGGGCCGGAGAAAAACTGCCCTCGCTCAGGAGCCTTGCGGCAACGCTTGGGCTGAGCATTACGACGATTGACACAGCCTACAGCCAGCTTCTGGTGGAAGGATATATTTACAGCAGGCCGCAGTCCGGTTATTATGCGGCGGAGATAACAAAAAAAATCCCCGCTGCACGCGTTGCGCACGAAAGCAGAGAGCCTTTCTCAGGCAGTGGCGAGCCTTCACTCATGTACGACCTGTCATGCTTTGATTTCGTAAAATGGAAAAAATGTATGAACCGAGTCCTGACAGAATATCCGCACCTGCTGTTTTTTGAAAGTGAGCCGCAGGGCGAAGCATTTCTTCGCAGCGAAATTTCACGGTATGTTTATGCCTCCCGCGGAGTTATGTGCGAACCGGAACAGATAGTGATCGGTGCCGGCACGCAGCAGATTACCTCGCAGCTTTCAAGGCTTCTGCACCGCCTGAATATCGGGCACGTTTCTGTGGAAGAGCCGGGATATCTTCCCGTAATTAACATATTCCGCGACAGCGGCTTTGTTTTGACACATGTAAACGTTTTGCAGGACGGCATTGATATTTCAAGGCTTCCGCGCAACATTCCGTCGGCAGTCTATGTCAGCCCTTCAAATCAGTTCCCCACAGGCGCGCTTATGCCGGTCGGCAAACGATATGAGCTTCTTGAATGGGCTGCGGAAAATAACAGTATTATTATCGAGGACGATTACGACAGCGAGCTAAGATATTTCGGAAAGCCCGTTCCCGCCCTTCAGGGCCTTGATACGCAGGGGCACGTTGTTTACCTCGGATCGTTTTCATCAACGCTTTTCTCGGCAATCAAAATCAGTTATATGGTTCTGCCGCCCAAGCTTGCGCAAATCTTTGCCGCGACGAAAGGTCATTACATCCAGACCTGCTCAAAGGCTGAGCAGCTTACACTTGCGCTGTTTATGAAGGAGGGGCTGTTTCAGACAAATATTAAAAAGCTCCGCAACCTCTATGCCCAAAAGCTTCAGGCCGTTATCGGCGCAGTAAACGAATACGGGGAAGGCCGGATAAGTCTTTCCAATACGACCTCCGGCGTAAACACAATTATTGAAGTCAGCAATAAAAAAACGGCAGATGAGCTCTGCCGCATTGCGCGCGAAATGAAAATTTCCATGCGCCCCGTTGTTTTGAATATGACTGCTCCAAAATCGGTTGCCGTATCGGCTCCCGCTTCAGTCTCCGTTTCCGAGGCCGTCAGCCCCGGCGCAGCCGCTCCCGAAGCAGATGCTGCCACGGGAGAAATCAGTGAGCCTGTAAGGATGCTTGTGTTTTATTACAATCAGATCCCGTTGGAACTGATAAACGAATCCCTGAAGAAACTGTTTTCCTCCTGGGCCGCCGAATAATGCGGCTACGGGTACCTTCGCCGCCTCTCGGGTTTTTCCGTACGGCGCCGGTAATCCGCACAGCCTGCATCAAATGGCCGCTCACCGCGTTTTCATGCGCTCAGGAACGCGAAACTGTCAGTGTGCGCATTGAATTGAGAATTGCGATAATTGAAACGCCCACATCGGCAAATACTGCAGCCCACATATTGGCAAGTCCTGCCGCAACAAGTGCCAGCACAAGGAATTTAACACCGAGTGCGAATACTATATTTTCTTTTGCGATTGTTGAAGTTTTTGCGGAGATGCCAAGTAAAACAGCAATCTTTGACAGATTGTCATCCATTATAACCACGTCTGCCGCTTCAATTGCAGCATCGCTTCCGAGAGCTCCCATGGCAATGCCGACATCCGCCCTCGCAAGAACAGGTGCATCATTAATTCCGTCACCGACAAATGCAACCTTGCTCTTTCCCTTGCCTTCGGCTATGAGCTTTTCTGTTATCGCTACTTTTTCCTGCGGCAGAAGTTCCGCATAGACATTGTCGGGATTAAGGTCTGATACCGCCCTTTCGGCCGATTTTTTCCGGTCTCCGGTAAGGACGGAAATGTTTTTTATGCCTCGCTTGCGAAGATTGTAGATTGCGCTTTTCGCATCAGGCTTTACGGTATCCGCCAGTTCTATATAGCCAAGATAATCCCCATTCGCACTTACATGTACACTTGTAAATTCGCGTTTTTCGGCCCCACTCATAAGGTCATGGCTCCCTGCGCTTACCTGAAGAACATATGCACCGAACTTCTCTGCCAGACCGGAGAAATCGGAGGCGGCGGCTTCATCACAGTTTTTTCTTTCTGCATTGCCCACGTTCAGAGCAACCCTGACGCCTTTGCCGCTGACTTCTTCCGTGTCCTTTATAATTTCCGGATCTATCTCCTTTCCGGTTCTTGCCGTATAGAAGTTTCTTATTGCCTTTGCAAGCGGATGGTCCGAATAATACTCTGCATACGCTGCAAGCATGAGAAGTTCTTCCTCGTCCCTTACCCCTTTCGGTTTTTTCATGCAGACCACTTTTTTAACACTGAAGTCTCCTGTTGTAATCGTTCCCGTCTTGTCAAAAACAACCGTTTCGACTTTTGCAAGGGCTTCAAGATATGTGCTCCCCTTTACAAGAATTCCCGCTGCCGAAGCAGCGCCCACACCGCTGAAAAAACTAAGAGGTATGGAAATTACAAGGGCACACGGACAGGATACAACCAAAAATGCCAGCGCCCTGTAAACCCAGGTTTCAAAGCTTCCGACTGACAAAATCGGCGGAACAATGGCAAGAATAACGGCGAGCATAACTACTGCCGGAGTATAATATCTTGCGAATTTAGTAATAAGTTTCTCTGAGGAAGCTTTTTTTGAAGTTGCATTTTCAACAAGTTCCAGAATCTTCGAAGCCGTCGATTCACTGAATTCACGTGTCGTGCGAATTTGTATTACATTTGTAAGATTTATGCAGCCGCTGAAGATCTCGTCTCCCTCGGAAACTTCTCTTGGAAGTGATTCGCCGGTCAGTGCCTTTGTATCAAGTGTACTTTTCCCGGTTTCAAGCACGCCGTCAAGAGGAACCTTTTCACCCGGCTTCACAAGAATTATTTCCCCAGTATGAACGTTTTCCGCATCTACACTTTCAACAGTACCGTCATTTCTGACAATATTGGCATAATCCGGGCATATATCCATAAGCTCTGAAATCGAATTTCGTGATTTTCCGACCGCATATTCCTCAAAGAGTTCGCCGATCTGATAAAAAAGCATTACTGCTACAGCTTCTCCGAATTCCCCGAGAATCA
>JAILLO010000033.1 GCA_024693105.1 Clostridia bacterium
AAAAAATCTTTTCATCGTTGAGTGTACTACTTCCTTCGGTCGATTGCTCAATAACAGCCGCTCATAAAGTTGGCTATTGATCTGCCTTTCTGTTTCTCGTCCGGTCCATCCGTTATTCACTTATTCAAGTTCATAATATTCTCTTTTATCGGGATCCGATATGGCTATCAAAAGTTTGTATTGCGACCAGTTCAATTCCGTCCGCAGTGCAGACGGAATCTGGTATACCCTGTAAAACTGCCTGGCTCTTTCAATCTGTTGCACACCAAACCCGCTTCCATATTCTTTTTCAAGGTTTTTCGCCAGCATCTCTACAAGATATGAACCGTAATCAGCACGTTCTTTTCCCTGCTGTTCTTCTTCAAAAATGCGTCTGCCTAAGTTCCAGTACATCTGTACCCGAGAAAAATCCACACTCCTAACAGCTGCCGATTTTGCAGATTCAATTATATTTCTGGCATCATCCAGAATGTCACCGGATTTTATATGTATCATTTCATTATCCACAGTTTAGTTCCTCCCCTTAGTATATATTGCATTTAAAAATTTAACTTTTTTTCTCCTAAAAACAGTATAATTAGCAATACAATATTTTCCTTCTCTCCACTATATGGATTTTCCGCTGTAAGAATCATGAAAAAAATTGACGCTTCAACAGCGGAATCTTTGTTTTTGCTTTTCCCGCTGTATCACTCATGGTAATACCCTCATTTTAGACAGCGAAATTTGTGATTTTGCAATTCCCGGTGCTTTTTCCCGAGAATTCCGCCCTTTCACCGCCAAAAAGACCACCACTCTTAAACATTATGTTCAAAAGTGATGGTCTTTGCAGTTACATATTTCGATAGCAGTTATCCAGGCGATAGCTTACTTATTGTTAATTGCTGCCTGACAGGTATGCACATAATAAAGCCGTTTCGAGGCTATTTTTCGGGTCAAAAAAAGACCTCATTACATTCCTGTAACGAGGCCATAATTTAAGGATCATTCCCCTCAATAACAATATAAATTATTATTTCATTATAGCACTATAACGTCAATTGTTTCTAGCAGCTCCGCACTCCGGGCAGAAGTTTCCGGTGTTTCCGGTACTTCCGCATTTAGGACAGCTCCAGGTGCCTTTTGCGGCGGATACAGACGATGGCTGAACATTCATCGGTGTATTGCTGTTCGGCATAACAAAATTGAACTGCGTTATATTGTTGTCCGGTGAAAACAGGTTAAGTCCCAGCATTCTGCCATCTGTTTTCAACAGTTCGGCATTGTTCTTGCATTCATCGAGCAATTCGCTGATTTTCTTTTCTATCGGACCAAAGGTGTAGCCCGCAGGTCCGCAGAAAAGCGTTTCATGCTGAAATGTGTCACCACCGAGCTCGTGATCATCAAAAGTCATTCCGATGGTCGCACTGGTGAAATTATCGGCCATCATGACTCTGTCAAACTCTTCGTCTGCAAGGTCAACAAGTCCGGAATTTGCAACGTATTCCCTGACTTTTTCCGCAGCATCCTGTTTTACACTGTATTCAGAGCTTGAGTTCGCAGTATTGCTGCTGTATGTTTCCTTAAGAATTATGCTACCATCGCGCAGCCATTTCAGCGAGAGGCCGTTGCTCGAGCCCGTACCGGCCATCATGCCGTGTGAAGTGCGGTTATAGCTGAATTCCACAAGCGGACCGTGTTTTCTCAGCTCGTTCTTTATCAGTTCGATGATCTCAAGATCGGCCGGAAGCCACTTAACACTGTCAAGCTTGTTGCGCCTGAGCCATTTAGAGTCCTCAGCCTCTTTAAGTTCCAGCACGCCCCATTCCACCTTTGCCCAGAAGCAGTCCATGGACAGATGGAATTCCGGATAATCGTACTCAATGGTTGTGAGCTTCTCTCCAACTTCTATCTCTGCCGTCAGTTCCTCACGTATTTCCCGCACAAGTGCCTGCTCAGGCGTTTCGCCCTCTTCTATCTTGCCGCTGGGGAACTCCCACCAGCCCTTAAATTCTCCGTAGCCTCTCTGGATGGCAAATATCCGGTCGCCGTCTCTTATGATGGCTGCCACAACTCTGATAGTCTTCATTTTCTCACCTTTTCACCGGCCGGAAAGCGCTGCGGACACAATTCCGCAGAAACTCAGCCTTTGTGCAAATCTCACCCTCTGCGTTCTTCACGCAGGGGCTCGTCCCACTTAACTTTTCCGCCTTCTTTGGCCGCGATCTCATCTATAACACCCCTCAGATCCTCAAGGAACACCTGCTCTTTCTTCTTGGAGCGTCTGCCCTTGCCCTCAAAGAGCACTTTTTCAAAGATCGCATCATAGGAAACCGCAAAATCCTCCGCATTTTTGTGCGGGAAGAAAGATACCGCTGCCGTATATTTTATCTGCCCTGCTTCGGAATCAGAAACAAGCATAACAAGCGCTCCCTTGCGCTGTACGCCGTTGAACTTGCCCGAAGCCTTGAAATACTGCTCATAAGCGTTGATAGTAGCCATATTTATCCTCTCAAATACTCTCTTAAGAGGAACACAAGATAATGCGGAAATGTCCTTATATTACTCTCCACTCCAATATTACCATCAATCAGTTTGATGCCAAAATGAATATCCGGATATGAATCACTCTTGATCAACGTACTAAGCGATTTACTGTTTCCATTCCTCGCCTTTACCTCAAGCGGGATGAGATTCTCTGTATTACGTACAAAGAAATCTTCTTCCAAAGTAGAGTTTTCTTTTGAATAATAGTAAAGATCGAAACCTGCCTTAACAAGCATATCTCCTACTACATTCTCATATAGTCCGCCTCGATAAGTTCCGATA
>JAILLO010000038.1 GCA_024693105.1 Clostridia bacterium
ACGGCTTCAAACCTTACTGCTGCAGATCTTGCTAACTACGGAATTACACCTGGAGCAATGGTTGCCGCTGATGATGGCCTTAAGATTACACTCACACTTTCAAGTGCTGTTATGGCAGCAACAGAACACATGAGTGTTGACGAAGATGTTCTTATGAATGCTCTTCAGGAAGCAGACGCAATGCCTGCAACAGTAAACGCAGGCCAGTCCCAGAACATAACTGAAATTACGGTTACAGCTTCCGGTTCCGGAGCAACTGCAAGATACACCGCATATGCGGGAGATACACTTCTTGCAAGCAACCTTTCGGCAGACAAGCTTAACGAAAAGCTCGGATTCAGCTTCTCGTCAAACACCAACATTCATGACGGAGACACATTCTCACTGAAGGTTCTCGGCGGAAGCTCCGCAGCAGACGACAAGATCAGCGCAAAAATTGATATCACTCAGGCTGATGCTGTAGAGGCAAAAGACGCAGAATACACAACAGTAATCACAGATGCAAGCGGCAACCTCGTTTCAAGCTCAAGCTTCGACTTCGAATTCGGCGAGAAGTTTGGATATGACGAAGACGGTTATCCTCAGAGCTCAACTACCTTCAACGTAAATGTTGACGCAAGCAAGGCTCTTGTATTCCACATCGGTGCAAACAGCGGCCAGAACACTACTTTAAACATGAATAACATGAATGCGGAGAGCCTCGGGATTGACGCTCTTGACCTGACAACCCAGAAGGGTGCAGATGCATCAATAACTACAATAGACGAAGCAATCACCACAGTATCCGCTCAGAGAGCTGCACTTGGTGCTATGCAGAACAGACTTGAACACACAATCAACAACCTGTCCACAACTTCAGAAAACCTGACGGCTTCCGAATCTCAGATCAGAGACGTGGATATGGCAAAGGAAATGACTTCCTTCACAAAGAACAACATCCTGGTTCAGGCAGCTCAGTCCATGCTTGCTCAGGCAAACCAGCAGCCGCAGAACGTTCTCCAGCTGCTCCAGGGCTAATAAAAGCAGCCTGAAAATCCTTGAAGGTCCGGGATAAGTTAATGCAATGCAAATCGCTAAACCGATAAATTAATAAAACAAACAATAAAGTGATCATACCATAGTGGGTTTTGATTATACGATTCTTGAAACAGCAGAAAACCGATGCCGGCGGGCATCGGTTTTCTGTTTTTTGCCCGGATATACAAGGCCCGGACCGGCCGTAAAATCCATATTGTATAATTCCCGAAAGAGGCGCTATCTCATATCCCAGTCCAGCTTCTTCCCCTCTTCATCCGCAACTTCAAGAAGATGCATATAAATCAAGACCACTATCTGATAAAGCTCCGGCGGGATTTCTTTCCCGACATCCAGCTTCGCAAGCAGCGTCGCCGCTGTGTCGTCATGATAAATCGCCACACCGTTTTCAATGGCCACCTGCAGGATCTTCTCGGCAATATGCCCGGTCCCCGCAGCCACCACCTGAGGTGCCGAATCTTTAAGTCTGTCATATTTGAGCGCCGCAACGCGCAGACCATCTCTGCTTTTCACACTGTACTTTGCCATATTACACCTTCACATCCATACCGACTTTTTTTGCCGCCAGTTTTGGAAACCGACGCAAAACCGACTTTTCCTGAACGAAATTTGAAACCTGATACTGGGCAAGCCTGTATCCGCAGGCCTCTATATCTTCCCTTATAATGCCCTTTATGTCCGAAACCTGCTCAACAAGCTGCGAAGGACATTTGATGTCCAGATTCAGCATAAGATCCTTTGCAAGAAGATCGACTTCGAAGGTGCCGAATTTTTCGGACTGAATAGTAAAGAATATCGTCTGGGCACTCTGCGCTTCTCCCTTTCGCTCATCAGAATTTTTGTCTATATAAAACTCGAGGTACGTATCCTCATTTTCGTATTTGACCGGAATCATAAAATGCATCAGCGGCATGACCGGGCTCTCGCTGTTGATAATCGACTGAAGCAGATTTGCCGCAAGCTCCTGTGCTTTTGGAGGCGCACTCTTTTGGAGGCTCTTTGAAAGCAGAGTGGACATGTCCGATTCGTCCCGGCTGATGCCGAATTTTTCCATAAACAGACGCTCGGAATCTTTCTGTGTCTCCTCTGCCCTGTAATTCTTTGCAGCCTCAATAATGAGCTTTTTCATATCCGCAAAATCCGAATCGGAAAGATTCATGATTGATTTCAGTTCATCGGCCAGTTTGTCGACAGCCTGATTTAAAAGCTTTGGATCGCCCTTGTCAAATCGCGTAACATTGTGGATAATCGACATCACCGGCTTTCTGACACTTTCATTCTGCTGGTATCTGGTGACAAGTGAGCTCAGCATCGGCAAAAACTCGTTTTTGAGGAAGCTGCTTACCTCCTGCCTGCCGCCCTGCGAGCCTGCCTCCTCAGCCTGCGCAAACAATCCGGCTGCGGCCTGCCCCTGTGCGGGCTTCGCAATTTCGATATTTCCTATAACTGCGCTGTGCCCAACCTGACCCGAAGTATTCATAAGGATTTCGAGCCTTTCGATGTGATGCGAAAGTATCTGCCTGTCCGCAGTCAGAAGATTTCCCATCAGATTTTTGCTCTGCGCGACAATTGCCTTGAGCGAGTTCTCGCTGTTTACAAGCCCGTCAAAATGCCGCAGCACCGAAGCAATTGCCTCGCGCGTGGCAGCGCTCCCTGCGCCCTCTTTGGCGGTTGCGCCCGCATTTTGTCCGGCAGACGCAGCTTCTGCGGCAGTGCTCGCAGCAGCCGCTGCATTCGCAGCGGCGTTTGCAGGAGTTCCCCCTGCATTTGCGGCAGCTCCGCCCTTCATGGCCGAAATAGCCTTGCTGAGCATGCGCAAAATATCAAATGCCTCTCCCTTGAAAGGAGTTTCACCCTGGTCACGCCCTATAAGAGCCTCCATAAGGTCCTGCGGATTGAGAAACAGCTTTTCAAGAAAGGCCGGATCCAGCTTCATTTCCGAGTCAGCTCCCGATGCCGCCATAAGCTTTAAAAGAGAAATCATCTCCTTCATACTGTCTGACTGAACTGTTGTCACGTCGTTGAGCGGCTGCATAATCTCTTTTGCAAGGCTGAACATCAGCTCTTCCTGAGAAGTCTTTCCCGCCTGGTCGGATAAAGTCTGCTGTACACTCTTTACGGCATTCTCCGTTCCGCCCATATTAAAAACCGCGTCAGGCATTTTGCCCGGCACGTTTCCTGTTCTGTCCTTTACCGTAATCGGGGAAACAACTTTCAATATCTCAGCCACTGAAAACCTCACAAAATCAATCTTTAATGTATTTTAAACTTGCCTATATTTACATTTGTCCGATTCTTATGTTACAATTATTTTGGACTCCCGAAGAAGAGATTTCTTCGTTCATTGTACCATCTTTGCAGATACTGCGCAACATTCTTAAGATTCGGAATATATCAAAAGCGCTAAAGTTTTTCGGGTATCTGCCGATAGGTATTAAATGGAAACCGACTTAACTTGTGTAAATTCTGTGCTTTATTACAATTTGCATATGGAAATTATATGGGGTTCGGGTTACAAAAGAAAAAAGATATAAGTTATAACATGTAACACGTACCAGGATGGAGGTTAATTATGAGTGATGGTGATTTCGGCAACAATTCAATGCTTGACATGTACTTATTCGAGTCAACCGAATTGTTAAATCAACTGGATGACATTCTGTTGGATTCCGAAAAAAGCTCCAGCCTGAGCCCGGAAAACATCAACGAGATTTTCCGTATCATGCATACTATTAAGGGCTCATCCGCTATGATGGAATTCAATACCATCTCATTCGTTTCGCATCGTCTGGAAGATTTATTCTACATCATCAGAGACAAGGGCATTAACGAAGAGTACTTCCCTGATCTGTTTGATCTGGTTCTTAATGTTTCAGACTTCCTTAAGGAGGAAGTGGAGAAGATTCAGTCCGGAGAAACTCTTGTGGAGAGCAACGATGAACTGGTGGCAGATATCATGGACTTTATAGAAAGACTCAAAAGCGAAGACGGCGAAGCTTCCGAAGAAGCTCCGGCTGTTGCTGAGGCTGCTGCACCGGCTGCGCCTGCTGAGGCTGCCGCGCCTGCTGCTCCTGCTGAGGCTGCCGCACCGGCTGCTGCCGCAGACGGCAAGGCTCGTTATATCTGCGCACACTTCAAGAAGCTCTGCCAGATGGAAAATCTCAGAGCCTCAATGCTCGTAGAGAAAATTAAACCTTTAGTGGAAGTTATAGCAATGCTTCCTCCGAATCTCGACGATGCGGAAGCCTCGGAGCCGATTGTTGAAAACGGCTTCTATTGCAGCTTCACAAGCGATTCCGCAGACGAAGAAATAATCAAGGCCGCAATGACTGCGCCTTCTGTAGATACAGTTGAATTTGTGTCGGGCTTCCCGACAGCGGCTGCAGCAGCAGAACCTGCAAAGCCAAAAGAAACGGAAGCGGCTCCGAAGCCTGCGGCAGCACCCGCAGCTCCGAAACCGGCCGCAAAACCTGCGGCAGCGCCTTCAAAACCGGCTGCCAAGGATACAAAAGATGCAAAGCATCCTGACGGCAAGGGCGGAGACAAAGCTCCGAAACAGAATCTTATCAACGTTGACCTGAACAAGCTTGACGCACTTATGGACCTCGTAGGCGAAATAGTAATCACCGAGTCCATGGTTTCCGGTAACGCTGTTGTTGCAGGCCTCAACAATGAAGCATTCAACAAAGCCGCACGTCAGCTCAGAAAACTCACGGACGAATTACAAGACACTGTTATGTCCGTACGAATGGTTCCTATTGCCGGTACCTTCCAGAAAATGAAGCGTATCGTGCGTGATATGGGCAAAAAGCTCGACAAGGACGTTGAACTTATTCTTGTCGGTGAAAGCACCGAAGTTGACAAAACAATCATCGATGCGATAGGCGACCCGATTATGCACCTTGTCAGAAACGCAATGGACCATGCAATTGAAGACAAGACCGGCCGTGTTGCCGCAATGAAGGATCCGATGGGCAAAATTACACTCTCTGCTCAGAATCTCGGAGGCAACATAATTATAGCCGTAAGTGACGACGGTAAAGGCCTTGACACTGAGTTTATCCTCGGAAAAGCAAAGAGCAAGGGACTTTTGACAAAACCTGAGTCCGATTATACCGAAAAGGAAATTTTCAACCTTCTGATGATGCCGGGCTTCTCGACAAAAGAAGCAGTTACCGAATTCTCGGGCAGAGGCGTCGGTATGGACGTAGTTAAGAAGAACATCGAAAAGATCGGCGGTACAGTTACAATTGACAGTATCAAGGGTACCGGTACTACCATATACTTCAAGATTCCTCTTACACTGGCTATTATTTCAAGTATGGAAATACGCGTCGGCAAGAACATCTACACTGTTCCGATTGCAAATATCCGCGAATCCTTCAAGGCTACAACTCCTCAGCTTCTGACAGATCCTGACGGAAACGAAATGATTATGATCAGAGGAGTATGTTATCCTATCATCAGGCTTCACGAAATCTTCCACGTTGAAGACGGCATCAAAACCATTGAAGACGGTATTCTTCTTCTGGTTGATTCCGGTGACCGCCTTGCGTGTCTTCTTGCGGATGAGCTGATAGGAAAGCAGCAGGTTGTAGTAAAACCGCTTCCAAACTATCTTGCAAGATTTGCATCAAAGGGTTCGGGAATTTCCGGATGTACTGTTATGGGGGACGGCAGTATCAGTCTTATTCTTGATACTCAGGGCATTTTGAATCAGCACTAATGCCTTAGCAAAATTAAACGAAGGGATGGATTAGATATGATATCACTTACACAGGAAGAATTCGAATTTATAGTCAATCATATTAAGACAAATTTCGGTGTGAATCTGGCCAACAAGAGGCCTCTTATCGAAGGTCGTCTCGGCAATTATGTTGCAGACCTCGGATTTAACAATTACATGGATTATTTCCAGTTTGCCATCAAGGACACGACCCGCGACGAGATGGTCAACCTTATCAACAAGCTCACAACAAATCATACATACTTCCTCAGGGAAAGCGATCACTTTGATTTCTACAAGAACACTGTTCTTCCGTGGGTTGACAAGGAACTTCACGATAATGACCTTCGTGTATGGAGTGCCGGCTGCTCGTCCGGTCAGGAGCCTTACACTCTGGCAATGATTACTCTTGACTATCTTGGAAACAGAGCCATCAACTGGGACAGCACAATCCTTGCTTCCGATATCTCGAACAAAGTTCTCAAGATCGGAAAAGAAGGTCTTTACACAACGGAGGAACTGGCCGACGTACCTCCAAATTGGCTTGAGCAATACTTCACAAAGGTAGGCTCCGATTCATATCAGGTTACGCCTCTTCTTCGCAAGAATGTCGCTTTCAGAAATCTGAATCTGCTTTCACCGTTTTCGTTCAAGAAGCAGTTCCATGCGATTTTCTGCAGAAATGTCATGATTTACTTTGACACTCCTACGAAGAACGAAATTATTGCCAAGTACTATGAACACATGCTGCCGGGCGGATACTTCTTCATCGGCCACAGTGAATCACTTTCAGCCTGCACACACAGCTTCGAATATGTGATGCCTTCTATTTACAGAAAGCCGCTGTAGCAGATATCTTCCGCACAGGTCTCATAATTACAGGTTCCTTTATTTGCACCTGCATGCTTATGACATGTAACAAAAACTTCATAATTTTTTTACAAAAACATATTAAGTTTAACACCTTCTTGCCGATATAATATAAACAAGGAGGTGTTTTTTTATGACATCAGTATCATCATCAAATTCATCAAATTCGAGCGTAAGTTCCGACCTGCTTACAAAGACAGGCATGGGAGGACTTGTATCCGGAATGGATATTGATAGCCTTGTAGAGCAGCTTACGGAAACAAGCCGCGCAAAGATTGCAAAACAGAATCAAAAGGTTCAAAAACTGGAATGGAAGCAGGAAGCCTATCGTGAGGTTACCAAAGCTCTCACAGAATTTCAGTCAAAATATCTGGACACACTTTCCAAGACAAATCTGAGAAGCAAGTCCACATTTAATACAGTCGTAGCATCATCTTCATCGGAATCAATATCGGTTTCGACGAATTCAGGCTCTTATGCCGGATCGTTTACCGTAAATTCCGTTACACAGCTTGCGACTGCGGAAAGCTATACCGGTTCTGCCGTTTCGGAATCCGTATCCGGCAAGGTTGCAAATTCCACACTGTCAAGTTCGGATATTTCCACACTTACCGACAAATTGTTCGGCAAAAGCATCGGGATAACTCTTGACGGTACTTACCGTGCCGTAACATTCGATAACGATTTCATCAACGAAATTGTCGGTGACGGCACAGATCAGAACTGGACTGAAGAAGACTTCACAAGAGCTCTTCAGAAGAAACTCGATACTGCTTTCGGAGCAACATCGGATTCCGACAGAGTTGTAACCGCATCACTCTCAGGCGGAACTCTCTCGTTTGACGCACCGGGATCGCAGATTACAATCAGCTCGGTGGATTCCGACACCGACACGCTGACAGCTCTCGGGCTCAAATCCGGACAGACGAACAAAATCAAGGTTTCCACCCAGCTGGATCAGATTTCGTTCGCAACAAAGCTTTCTTCAACCAATGTCCGCACCGAAACTGCCGCAAACGGCGCTACAAGCGAAATCAGCAAATTCGAATTCTCGATTAACGGTATTGATTTCTCTTTCGAATCAAATCAGTCGCTGCAGTCAATAATGGAAACGGTCAACAACAGCAAGGCGGGCGTAACACTCTCCTACTCGACTATTTCCGACAAATTTACACTGACTTCAAATACAACCGGCGCAGGCGAATCAATCACAATTTCCCAGAGCACCGGCAACCTTCTGGATGTGCTTGGACTCAATACCGCAAGTGAAACAAATGCTCCTGTACGGACAGCCGGCAAAAATGCAATTCTTACGGTAGACGGTCAGCAGATTATCAGAGCTTCAAACGACATAAGCGTAAACGGCGTAAATATTTCTCTGAATGAAGTCACATCAGAAGAAGTAAAAATCACAATGAAAGAAGACGCAAGCGATCTTTCGGAGATGATTCATTCATTTGTTGAAGATTACAACAACGTTCTCTCACTTATGAAGGAATACACTTCCGCAAAGAGCGATTCCGATTATCAGCCTCTTACCGATGAACAGAAGGAAGAGATGAGCGAATCTGAAATAGAGAAGTGGGAAGAAAAAGCCAAATCCGGTATTCTGAACAACGATTCAATCCTCAACAACATCACTTCAAAGCTTCAGGGCATCATGTACTCCACCTTCGACGGATACTCGCTTTATTCGATGGGAATTGCCACCGAAAGCTTCAGCTCCAACGGCAAACTTACCATCGACGAAGACAAGCTTTCTTCGGCACTGGCAAGCGACGGTGCAAAAATAAGAGAAATGTTCTCCGGTGAAAACGGAATTGCATCAAGACTCCATACTGTGGTCCAGTCAGCCGTAAAAACATCGGGCGCCAAGGGTTCAAGAGGAACACTTGTTGAAGCAGCCGGCGTCGAATCTACGATGTCCGACACGCAAAACAGTATTTACGAAGAAATTCAGCGCATAAACAACTATGTAAAAACGCTGACTTCACGACTAAAGGACGAACAATCACGTCTGTGGAAACAGTTTACCGCAATGGAAACAGCACTTAACAAGATGAATTCTCAGAGTTCCATAATTTCGTCCTTCGGTCAGAATAGTTACTAATCTTTTACAACTGTAAATCGATTTTATTCGCTTAATACGTAATAACAGGAGATCAAAACAGAAAGGGTGTGTGATTATGCAATCAAACATTTATCAGCAGTACAAAACACAGGCACTTGAAACACTTACCCGGGGGGAAGTAGTTGTAAAACTGTTCGAGGAAGCCGAAAAACAGATTAATATGGCCGTTTTTCTCATTGGCCGTAATGACGCAGTCAAAGCTTACAACTGCGTGGCAAAGGCGCAGAAAATTGTTTCCACGCTCCGCAGCTCGCTTGACATGAGATATGCTATTTCTCTTCAGCTCAGTCCTATATATGACTTTGTGTATAACCAGCTCGGCGAGGCAATAGTAAGTAAGGATACCGAACTTATGAAGACTCTTGCGGGAATTCTCGGCGAGTTCAAGGTTACATTCAGAAAAGCTGATATGATCGCACGCTCAAACAGTATTCGAGGCGGTAAGGCATAATCCTGCCGGCCGCTGTTTCAAAAATGCAACGGAGAGAGAATTAATATGACAACTGAAAACAGCAAAGGTAATTACGAAGAAAGAATCGGTCTTTTGAAAGAAATGCTGACAATTACAGAAGACATGGTCAGTATAATCAACAAGGAAGACTGTGATGCTGAAGATATCGTGACGGCGCTTGAAACACGTCAGGCCTGCATAGACAAACTGGCAGAGCTTGACAACGAGGTTCCGTTTGAAGCAGAGGGCGCTTATACCGGCGAAGAGCTTCAGAACATGAACATGACGGTGAGACTTATTCTCACTCTCAGCAACGAACTTGAAACGCTGCTTGAACGCAGCCGCAACAGGCTTCGCGAAGAATTAAAGCGCAATAACAAACAGCAGAAATTTGCGATTTATCAAAATCCAAACAAAATACCGGAGGACGGTTCCTCCGGCAAACATTTCAGCTATAAGAAATAAGCAAGTTCATATTTTACTTCATCAGGAGCAGTCTTTTCGAAGGCTGCTTTTAATATGTCTTCCGCCTTTCCCCTGCCCGGACAGCCTGCTACCGAATAGTAGAGATTGTATTCGACCGGAGACGGTTTTTCAAGAAGTCTGATGACTTTTTTCAGGACCGTTTTGCCCTGTTTGAGCTCGGTTTCAGTCAGAAAGACAGCAAAACTGTCTTCATGATAACGGCCTATGATATCCGTCTTGCGAAGGGTGTCGCAAAGAATGCCGCCTACATGTGTCATGCATTTTTCGACATATTCCTCGTAAGAAATAACTTTGTCGCCGTATACCGGCTTTACTGCAATCATCATAAGACACAAAGGGTTGCCGTAGCGCTGTGTCCTGAACAATTCACGCTGCGCCTGGTCGAGCATCTCATACTGATGGCGTACTCCCGAGGCAGCAGCCGCTCCTTTGCCTTTCACCTGCGTCATGTGCGTGAATTTGGCTATAATAGGCTTGAGATTGCTGTAACCGAGACATATTTTCCATGCCGAGCGGTTGTAAGCAACGTACTTCCTGGCTTTTTCCCTGTTAACCTTTCCCGTTGTAATGTCCATAACAGTAAGCTCAAGGGCAAACTGCATGATTTCGGGATAGACAAAACCGGAATACTCACAATTGACGTATCTTTTTTCAAAAGTAATCTGGAAGTTTGCAAGCTTGTAAAGCTTTCCAACCGCATTCTTCCAGTCCGAAAAGTCCTTCAGCGGAACTTTTTTAACATCGGCATCGGTAAGCTTCTGATAAGCTCCCTCCCAGTTTTCCGTCACCATGTCGCGGAAAAAATCGTCAAGTACCGTCTGCGCAAGTTCAACCTTATAATCAGTACCAGTCATAACGGTTGATACCGACTGCGTCTTGTTATGCTTCTGCCACTCCCTGTGGAATGACTTTCTCTTGAATTTGTCACCGACAACAGAATATGCAAGATTAATCTGGGTCATGCGCTCTCCGGCATCGGGACTCTTGTTCCGGTCCGGATGGTAAAGCTTTGACAGACACTTATATGCTGTATCAATCATGCTCTGGTCGGCCTCATGATGCACTTGCAGTATCTTGTAATAATCTATGAATTTTTCCATACTCTCTACACACTAAACAACAGCCATAACCGTGATATTCAGCCTGTCATGGTCGGCAAGATTCAAAACATAAGGCTCATCGATAAAAACCTCGTTTTCCTTGAAGATTCTGACCTTTGGTCTCATACACAGACTCTCGCTGTTTTCTATAACAATACCGACAAGCCCGTTGCTGAGCTTGACACAGGTTCCCACCGGATACGGTGCCACCTTGCGGACAAATACTTCTACAACACGCGGATCGAAAAGCGTCATGGTTGAGGCCATGACATATTCCATGGCTTCCGCCGGAAGAAGGCTCTTTCTGTACGGTCTGTCCGAAGTCAACGCGTCATAAACATCGGCAACCGCTATAATCCTTCCGTACCATGAAATACTTTCTCCCTTAAGTCCTCCCGGATAGCCTCCTCCCCCATACTGCTCATGGTGGTCAAGAATACCCAGATATGCAGTCTGTGACATGCCGTAGCCTTTTTTGATATGTTCATAGCCCATCTGGGAATGTGCCTTGATAAGGTCGAACTCGGCAGGCGTAAGTCTGCCTTCTTTGTTCAGTATCTTCTTGTCTATGAACACCTTTCCTATATCGTGGAGCAGCGCACCGTAACCGAGATTGCACAATTCTTCCTTTTCCATGCCAAGAGCCACTCCAAGCACAATCGAAAGAACAGCCACGTTAACTGAATGATAATAAGTATAGTCATCAAAAACCTTCATATCGACCATATTTACCATCAGGTGGCGGTTGCTGCATATTTCATCTACTATCTGCTCTACACCGGTACGCAAAGCCGAAATAGTCTGCTTTGCGGGCTTGCCGCCCTTCCCCAGGTCAACAAAGACATTTTTGATGCCCTTGACGGTCTGGCTTCTGACCTTGTCGCTGACAACATTGATAATCGCAAGATCCTTCGAAATGTTATCATCGACAATAATACCGTTGTAACGCATTCGTTCAATGGAAGTTACATATTCATCTGTCAAAACTGTGCCGGCTGAAAGCATCAGGTCGCCCTGTTCATTGAACAGATTGTCCCCGACAATCATCCCCTCACGCAGGCAGTATGTAGGTACAAATCTCATGCAAATACGTTCTCCAATTAAAAACAATTCATCAATTTATAATTATAGCACATGAGAAGGCATATTACTATTTCTTTTTGATGACAAGGCCATCTGAAAACCGCTTGATTTCAGTACTTTCCCAAGTTTTTACCGTAGCCGCCTTATATATCTTAAAACGCTTCCCGAAGAATTTTCTTATTTATCCGATAATTCCCATGTAATATATGGTTTTCGGCTCTTTCATATATTTACAGTTGTAAGCTTTATAGTTTTCGCGATCTTTGTCCGGAGACTGTTAATCTGTCAATACCCTTGATAACTCAGCAATATTAAGAGTTTTTTAAGAGTTCTTCAATCATCTTGACATATGTTCGATTTTAGGAGAATATAGTAGTTAGGAGTTTTGTACCTCCTGCGGAAATCATTTCACGTGCTGTTTTGGGCATCGGCCGCTTTACTGCGCAGATGCTGCCGGCAACGGCATTTCCGCGCAGGCGGTACACAAACCGCTATACCGGAATCAAAATACCGATTGTAGTTTTACGAATGCCGGCAGGAAGCCGGTATGGAAAGGTAGAAAAGTTATGGCAGCAGAAAAATTTCTTTCGGATCAGGAACGTATAGATTACAGCCTGTTTGTGGATAAGCTCTCCAACATCAACGAAGAAGTAGCCACGGTTGGAAAAACAATCACAAATTACAGCACCATGCTGGAAGATGTCTTTTCCAAGATTAAAGCGGTTGACAGCATTGCAAACAACACAAACCTGCTTGCAATCAATGCCTCAATAGAAACAATCCACGCTTCTGACCTGCTTGCAAGTTTTGAACGAATCGTGGTCGATCATCTGCGTATTCAGGGACGTCTTATCGCACGCATGATCACATACGACCCCGATTTTGTAGCATACCAGGATGCAAACGCAATGTGCAAATCCTGCGGTATCGAAGAATTATATATTACGGACGAAGACGGTATTGTTGTCTTTACAAATGTGCCGGCCTGGAGGCATGCACGCCTTGCATCTCCGGACATTCTGCGCATTCTGAAGCAGCCGGAGCTTGAAATTGCACTCCCCGCTGTTGCCACCAGCAATGCGGACGTCAAATTCAAAACAGTTGCCGTCGGCAGAAAGGACCAGCGCGGAATTATTCAGATGAGCTCGCATTTTACAAAGCCAAAGGGGCAGCTTGCAATTAACGGTTTCTCCGTTGTTGCGGGTGAGGCAAAAAGACTTGCGGATGAATCAAAAAATGTATCTTCCAAAATTTCAGCGCTTACAGACAGCCTGAAAGAAGAGATTGCCAAGCTTCGTGAGCTTGCCGACAATGTTTCTTCATATGTTCAGGAAACGCTTGCTGTCGCAAAAAAATCTCTTACTGACGAGGAGACTCCGCTTGTCGACAGGCCTGAAGTTCTCCGGACCTCCACAGAAAAGCTTGCTCTCTTAGATAAAGGTCTCACAGAAATAAAAATCTGCTTCAAGAACGTCATGGGACCTCTTGAAATGCTCCTCAACGTTTCAAAGCAGACAAATCTTCTCGGCGTTCGTGCAGCGATTGAAGCCGCGCATTCCACAAATGACAAACAGGACTTCGATGCACTTCTTTCAAAGCATATGCTTACCGAAACACATCTTGCCTCACTGATTGTCGAACGCAAGCCCGACATCAACTGTGATGACATGAAGGAGCTCTGCGACAGCTGCTGCATAGGTGAAATGTGGGTTACAGACGAAATCGGGAAGGTCGAACTGACAAATATTCCGGGCGGAACTGATTTTGTATTCAAAAACGAAGGTCAGACTGCCCCTTATATGGCAATACTTTCAAACCCTTCGGCAACCGTTACCATGCCGCCTGCAATGAGAGAACTTGACGGCAAGATTTTCAAATATGCCGCAGTAACAAGAAGAGACAAGCCGGGAATTTTCCAGCTCGGAATTGTTTCAAAAATATACGGCGAAAGCACCGCCGAAGGCTTTGCTGTAGTTGCAAAGCAGATTAAAACTCTGGCCGAACAGGCAAGGTCGCTTACAACCGAAGTCGAAGAGCTTGTCGAATTGATGGATCTCAAAGCTTCAAGAGCCAAGGACAATATCCGCAGCATCAACAAGCATCTTTCGTTCTGACATTGAACAGACGCAAATTACACCGGATATCCGCTATCTTCCTTTCAAAAGTTTTCTTTTGTTCTCTTTTCATTTTGCGCGGATATCCGGGATAAAAATACCGCTTCCCTGCAGGGAAGCGGTATTTTTTATTTTCACGGATTATTACTGCTGTTTCGCATAATCCAGAATGATATCCGTTGCCTTTCTTGTAAGATTTTTCATCGGTGCCGTAGTTATATTTGAACAGATAATGACATACAGCATTAATTCCGGGCAAATCCAGAATGCGGCTCTGTATCCTATGTCTGTCCCCTCATGACCGTAAAATGTAAAGCCTCCTCTTCTTCTGACAAACCATCCGAGACCCAGATGCTCGGGGGTGCCGGGAATGTCAGCCTGCGCATGCCAAAGTTCCTCGTAGACAGAAGGAGCGAACACCTGCCTGTGAAGATGTGCCTGCGCCCACTTCACAAGGTCTGCCGGCCTGCAGGTGAGCGTAGAGCTCGGTGCATGCATGCGGTTGTACGGAAATAACTGCGAGCAGACAATCCTGTTTGCGGTATCTTTAATGTGAGGCATCGCAAAACCCGATTTTCTGAGTCTCTCAAGGACGCTTTCCTTAAATTTGTCCGAAGTGTGGGCCCCGGAAATAAAATCGCTTAAAAACGAAATGTGAGCCTCATCTTTTCCTTCCCTTCCTCCCGATAAATCGTCAATTCTGTCAAAGGTCAGCATCGATGCCGAATCCATTCCCGCAAGTGCAAATATTCTCTGACTTATGAATTCCTCATATGGCATGCCGGATACCTTTTCAACAACATATCCGAGTATTTCATATGCGATATTGCTGTAGGCAAATCTGTTTTCAAGCGGCGACCACAAAAGCTTTTTCCCACGCACTTCTTCGGAAAAAACATAATCTCTCAAAGCACCTTCGTCCCACCTCGGCCTGTCCCAGCCGTAATCATCAAGGTCTCCTATTCCCGAGGTGTGCGTCAGCAGATTCCTGATTGTTATGTCCTTATATCGTTTATCGGCTATTAGCGTTTCGCCTTGCAATTGCTCACTTTCAAGCAGCGTCTCAAGTTTGTCGTCAATCGAAAGCTTCCCGTCACAGGCAAGCATCATAATTGCCGTCGACGTAAAAAGCTTGCTGATTGAAACCATATGAAACAAATGATTCTCCGTAAGCTTTTCCCCTGTCGAAATATCAGCACACCCCGCCGCTCCGCTAAAGCGAAAATCCTTAAGCTTTCCCGCATATGTCTTTGCACGGGAGCTGACCTCCTCCGATTTAGCCGGAACCCACGGTGTGCCGTCTGCACACCCGGCTGCCATCGCCAGTCCGGGAACATCGGAAAAAAACTGTTCATCCGCAAGAAATGCGCAGAGTTTTTCGTTTAATTTTTCATGCATATTTTTCGGAAACCTTTCTCTTTATCACATTCAAATATCGAAATCATATACGTTCGCAAGTTACTCGCCAAATATCACATATCACTGCGGTTTTGTTGAAGCGCGGCCACCTGCTGCCTTATAGTCGAATTACAGAAAAGCTCATATCCAACCAGAAAGCGGGTTCAGACAATCCTTGGATAATCCCCGGCCTGTATGCTTCCCGCCATTGAAAGGAGGTGCCGGCATGGGACACAGATGTCATATCTGCGGCAATACAACTGAAGACATGCACTTCTTCAGGAACCGCTACGTTTGCCAGGACTGTCTGAAAATAATTCAAGACATGTAAGTGTATTTTCTGATATTTGGCACTTTAAATGTGTATAAAAACCTTACTCAGGATCTTATGCTTCAGCCTTCGGACCGGATTTAAATTTTAGGTCACGTTTTGGTTACCTGTGTTCAATATTCCCCATAGTAAATGTCAGATAAAAACATAGTCAGTCGGTTTGAAAAGCCTGGAGCTGTAATCCCGGATATGAAAAGGAGCCTCACGGCTCCCTTTTCTGTCTTCCCTGCCGAATCCGGCGACAGATTTTTCATTTCGCTGTAAACCAAAAAATGAATTTTTCCTTTTTCGGCAATTCTGCCGGCAGATTTACCCACCATATGCAAAATCTCTGCCGGCGAATTTCCCCGCCGTCTGTACAAACTCCGGCTGCGGTTATTTCCTGTCAATCAAAAGAAGTTCGGAACTGATTCCCTTCAGCGTTGTCCTCAGGCTGATTGTATCAGATACCGTAATCTCACTGAACTCAATTTTCGGAAGGCTGCTCCAGTTATTAATAATTGCCTGACGCTTTGCCGTAGCGCCATGCTGACGGATAGCGTCCTCATATGCCGTGATAATATTGTCACGCGTCATCGTATAGCGGCTGATTCTGAATTCTCCGGAAATGCCCGAGCAACGCACAAGAACCTCTATTTCATTCTCGTATTTTCTCAGAAGATCGAGGATTCTGTCCTTTCCCGTCACTTCCTTAAGCGCTTCCTCAAGCTCTTCGTTTATATTGTAGACAAGCACGCTCATACTGTCAATGCTGCCCGGATTCTTGACTGATGTGGATATTATGTAGTTAAGACCCGAAGCAAGCACCTGCTCTTTTAGATTCCTCAGAAGATTGAATGGGCGTGCAAGCGGCTTCATGTTTTCCGAATCAAAAAGCTCCTCCGGGAAGCTGAGTTTGATCTTTCTGTTTGCAAGCGCCTCTGCAAGATTTACGTCAACAATAATAGGCTTCAGCTTTTTCTTGGAAAGATAATCACTGTAAACGCCCTTCACCTGACGACGGATTGCGGCTTCAATCTCTGCCGGTGTACACATCGTGTATTTTGCCATGATTTCACGGCTGCTGACCTTGCCCGTATACTTTTTCCTGTATTCGAGAGGATGCATGCCAAACCACGTTTCAAAATGCTTTATATAATATCTGACTGCCGAAAAGCCCGTTTCTTCCGCAATTGTACCGATTTTCTTTCCTGTTCCAAGCAGAAGCTTTTCGGATTCCTCAACACGGATAAAGCTGAGAAGCTCCTGAAAGCTCAGGCCTGTAGCCTCCTTGATAACATGTGAAAGATAATATATGCTCAGATGCTCGCGCTGGGCTATTTCGTTAAGAGTCAGCTTCCTTGTGTAATTCTCGTACATATAGTCGGTTATACGGTTCAGCCTTCCTGCGAGAATCTTGTTTCCCTTGTTCTTTGTTTCATTGACAAACCTGCCGTCTTCCATCACAAAATACTGGAAGTCGGACATCAGACATGAAATAAGGTTGTGCGTACTTTCTATAACCTTTTGCTCATATCCGTAGCCCTTCTGCAGAATTTCCATCATGATCCGCGCAAGAATGGTTCTGAGCACTTCAAGACTGTCTTCATTGTCCTCATCCATATCGGTGACGAAAAAACTGTTTTTGAGATTGTCGTAATAATTTGAGAAGTATGAGATGTCCATCTGAAGCATCATAACCATATTTCTCTCACCTGTGTTGTAAAAGCTGTGGATTTCCCTGTCGTTTATTATGAAAATATCACCCTGCTTGAGTGTATATGTGTAATAACCGTTTTTCAGCGTCACTGTCCCATCCAGTACATATACCACCTCAATGTCATTGTGAAAATGAATCGGATATTCATCAATGTTTGCGGTAGTTACATTTACCGGCAGCGTCTCCTTATAGACATTTTTTTCTTTTAACATACTTTCCCTCTTTTCCATATAATGCACGCAGTAAAGTACACATCCCTGTCGCAAAATATGCCGCTGCCTCCCGGCTGCAGTCTGTGACACATTTGTGACAATTTTTCGAAAACTTGCCTTATGTGCTTTTTCCCCTTATGTATTATGTAAACCACATCTTTTGCGTGCAAAATATTTTTCAACAAAGTGCCATCTCTTGGAATTTTAAGGATTGCACTATTTATCCACAGATTCCGCAAAAATTGTATACAATTTTATCCAACGATGCCTGTGAATAAGTCCGTAGCCTGCATACGTTGATATTTCGAGATTGTTCTCATTAAGAAACATTATTTTGAGGAACTTATCCACAAGTTTGAACATATATTCCGGGATTTATTTTAACCCGCTCGCGCTGTCAAGATATGACACGAAAAATTTACAAAAAACTTTTTTCTCTACCCTGTTGACATTTTTCATAATGTACCGGTAAACCTGAAATCACAATGTTTTCCAAAATGCATGATAAATGAGATTTTAGTGGTTTCATGTGCTAAAGCGGATTTTTTTGCTGCCGCCGCCTCAAAACTTTGCTGTAATAAAAACTGCGTGGAGACAGCTCCGGGCCTTCCTTGTAAATTGTTCGGTAATCGAAACATGATAGCAAGTTTGTACAAATCTTTTTTATTATACAACAATTGTATCAGTTTGTGCTATAATATTTTAACAAATTGCCCCATTTTTTCATTTCTTTATATGAATATATAACTTAGCAAGATAGTCCATTGGCGGCAGCGTTGAAAGGAGGAACTGCCCGACATTTTAGCAATCTGCAGCTGCAGGTGTTCCGGCAGCGGAAAAACGTCAGGCAGTGGCATAATTATGGAAAAAACAGAATTATTATTCAGGCAGGATGTCGATATGCAGGAATGCGATTCGCATATTATTGAAATTATCGAAGAGGAAAACGCCGCCGAAATCAAAAAAGGCAGCGGTTCCCTTATTGTCCTTGACAGAACCGTTTTCTTCCCCGAAGGCGGCGGTCAGTCATGCGATCTGGGTTTCATTGCAGATGCGGCAGGCTCCGGCAATCAGGTTGAAATTACAGATGTTTTTGAAAAAGAGGGAATTGTATATCACCGCGTTCCATCGCACGGAGCTCTGAAAAAAGGCGATACCGTCCACTGCGTTCTCGACCGCAAGAGGCGGTTTGACAATATGCAAAGGCACTGCGGCGAGCATATTCTCTCCGGCATCTTTTTCCGCGAATACGGAGGTGTTAACAGAGGCTTTCACATGGGAGAGGACTATATGACTATTGATATCAGCCTTGAGGAAAAGCCCGAATTTACCGAAATTACATGGGATATGGCAAAGCATGCAGAGCTTTGTGCCAACGAAGTGATCTGGGCCGATGCCCCTGTAATTACACGGCATTTCGACACCTTTGAAGAGGCGGCACACCTTCCTCTCCGCAAAAAACTCAGCATACAAAGCGATATCACCATCGTCTGCGTAGGCGATGTGAAAAACCCTTCCGACTGCGTTGCCTGCTGCGGAACACATCCGAAAACAGCCGGTCACGTCGGGCTTATTAAAATTTTCAGAGTGGAAAAATACAAGGGAATGTTCAGGATTTTCTGTGAAGCCGGCCGCCGCGCATATCTTGATTATGAGAAAAAACACGATATCGTCTCGCGGCTCGGCGCAAAGTATTCCGCAGGAAGCGACGACCTTGAGGACAAAATCAAAACTCAGCAGGACAAGCTGCATACGGCAAAGGACGAGCTTTATCATCTGAAGCAGTCTGTTATAGCGCAGAGAGTAACCGAAATAGAGGCAGCTCTTGCCGCATCCGACGGAAAAAGTCCCGTCGTTTTCGAATATTCCGATATGGGAGTTGATGACCTCCTGCAGCTTGGCAGACCTCTGACGGACAAAATTAAAAAACTTCTGCTTGTAATTGCCGCACGCGAAAACGTTCTGCTGCTTTTCTCAAACGGAAAAACGGCAGACTGCGGAAAGCTTGTCAAGGAAAACGCTTCGATTTATAACGGCAAAGGCGGCGGAAATGCAGCAGCTGCAAGGGCTTTGTTCCCTTCGCGCGAAGGTCTTGACACCTTTATCGACCTGCTCGAAAAACATCTGAGGTAGCCTGCCCGAAATCATAAAAATTCAAAACGCCCGTCCCAACCGGTTTTCCCGGCAGGATGGGCGTTTTTTCAGCAATTCCTCAGATATTCGACTGCTGCATAGATTTTCAGCAGTTCCTCAGATATTCGATTTCTGCTGCATAGATTTTCAGCAGTTCTTCAGATATTCAATTTCCTTTTGTGTCAGCTTGCGGTAATGGCCCTCCATCAGCCTTCCCATGTAAAGCTCTCCTATCGCAGTGCGCTCCAGCTCAAGAACTTTGTTTCCCACGGCTGCAAACATCTTGCGCACCTGTCTGTTCTTTCCTTCTGCGATTTTGATTTCGACAACCGCGTTTCTCTCGCCCTGCTTAATCACATTGACGATTGCGGGCGATGTGACAAATCCGCCGATATCAACGCCCTTCCGAAGCCGTGCCACCCTCTCGTTTGAAAGAATACCCGATATCTTCGCGCGATATGTCTTGTAAATATGATGCTTCGGATGCGTCAGCCTGTTCGCAAGATCGCCGTCGTTTGTCAGGAGAAGCATGCCCGAAGTGTTGTAATCAAGCCTTCCGACCGGATAAACCCTTTCCGTGATATCTGTCAGAAGCTCCGTCACAACAGGCCTGTCCTTTTCATCCGAAAGCGAAGTAATATACCCCTTTGGCTTGTTCAGCATAACATATACAAGCTTCGCATCCGGCTTTGCGACACTGCCGTTAACCTCAACCACATCTTCGTCGGAAACGTCATAGCCGAGCTCTTTCATAACAGCACCGTTGATTTTAACATTTCCGTTTACAATAAGTTCGTCAGCCTTTCTCCTGCTTGCAATCCCGCAGTGGGCAATATATTTGTTAAGTCTCATTCATTTCTCCCGTTTCCCGAATTTCACCGCATTTCATAAGCCGCAGCAATCCGGGGTATATTGTTTACATTTGTAAATTTTGCTTTGTAATCACCCTTGTAATTACCTCAGCCTTTTCTCTGTAATTATATTATTCTTTTCTTCTGCGCAGCGGTGCGGTGATTTTTCTTTCAACGGCAACGATAATATGCAGCAGTGAACCCATTGTCATCAGGCCCACGGCTATTGCCCCCGCCATAAGAAGAGTCTCCGTTCCGGTTTCGGCCATGCGCTCAAGGTCGCCTTCAATAATCGCAACCATCGTGTAATATATACCGGCTCCCGGCACAAGCGGAAGGATTCCCGGAATTACAAATATCGTTGAAGCCTCTTTGAAAGTTCTCGAGCATATATCTCCGAGAACGCCTACAAGGCAGGCTGCCATAAAGCATGCAAACGGCTTTCCGTATCCGTAGTCTGTGCATCCTGAATAAATAATCCATCCGACCGCCCCGATAAGGGCCGCAGTGACCAGATGTTTTTTCGGAACATGAAACAGCAGGCTGAATCCAAAGGTTGCGGCAAACGCAAAAAGGAAGGACAGTATCATAGCGAACCACCTCCGATTACGGCGAAAAGCTTGAGTACAATACCTGCACCTGCCGCAAGAGCTATGGCAATTACAGAGGCCTCCGTAAGTCTGGAAATTCCGGCAAGAACATCGCCTGTCAGAAGATCTCTTATGGCATTTGTAATGGCCACACCGGGCACAAATATCATGAGACAGCCTATAATAATGGCGCCTCCCGTATTTCCGACGCTTGCATGACATATAAGCTGCGTTACCAGGGCGGAAAATGCCGAGCAACAGAAGCTTCTGATGAAGTAATTAACCGCAATTTTTTCGAGCAGCTCACCTACATAATACGCTGCTGTGCCTGTGAGAAAGGCCGCGGGAAAATCAATTGGCTTCCCGCCGAAAATCAGGCAGAAAAAGCCTGCAACAAGACCGGCCGCAAAGAGTCTCAGCAGAAGCGGATAAGGGCCTCTTTTGCCGATTTCCTTGAGCTCTTCCATAGCTTCGTTCGCACTCATTCCGCTTGATGCCATCTGACGCGAAAACTGGTTTAACCTTGAAATTTTGTCCAGATCCGTTGTACCGCCGTGAATCCTTTTGATAAAGGTATGCATATCATTTTTGTTGTCACCCTTCATGTCGATGGATATGAAAATACCGGTAGTCGTAACAAATGCCTCTGCATAATGTATGCCGCAGGCCTTGCATATACGGCTGATTGTATCCTCAACGCGATAAACCTCCGCCCCGCTTTTGAGCATCAGTTCACCGGCGAAAAGCGCCACAATCAGGATTTGTTTCTGAACGGGATTGATCATAACATTTTCCTCTGTTTTCTTTCAAACTCCTCTGATACCTAATGTCTGCGTTTTCAGACTCCCGATACATTTTATCATAATCCGCCTGTCTTTAATATAAATTTTCAGCAATATGTTACCGCATCGCTTATCGCATTTAGGCGATAAGCTTTGAAAATACAGGGCATCCCGAGGTGCACCGCGTGGTTTCGGTGTAAGCGAAATCGCCTATCGCATTTAGGCGATAAACCTTGAAATCAAACACCCCGGCGCGAAGTGGCCCGTTTCGGACTTCAACACCGGGGTTTCTTTTTCATCAGATATATCAGAGCCGAAGAAGCGCTTTTGCCATATCCGTTCTGCGTGCATCAGGCACTCTTGCGGACAGTTTGCCTTGCCTTTTCGCGCGTCACTTTCCGGCACCCGGCAGCTTCTTCGACGGAGAAAATGCCGGCATCCTTCATGCATTTAAGGAGGTAGTATGCCACATCTCCCGAAGAATTCCATATATTGTGAACCCGCTTTCCGCGAAGCGGCGTTGTAACCGAGATTTCCGTGTAATCGGGAGTCTTTTCGACGTCCTTAATCATCTTCAGCGGCAGCTTCCACGCTTTTCTGCCTTTTTTCTGATTCAGGTCATTTCCAAAATATATATTTCTGTCCGTAATTACCATGTTATAATCATGCGCACCGTTGTAAAGGTCGTCATAATTCGCCTTCCATTTGCCGTTTTTCCCCTTTACGTAATTGTAGTGAGTCCTCATATCGCCGAGGACAAGAAGGAAGAATGACTCTATAATAATCTCATCATCCTCAAAGTCGCACATTTTGCCGTACGATTTCCTGTAATACTCCTGAATGCCCTTATTTAACGCCCTCCCGCGAATATCCTCAAACGCGTCGCGCGCACTCAGATTTCCCTTAAAAAACTCACTTGAGATTCTTTTAACCGACCCCTTGTAAGTAATAGGTGATTTCCTGTCTCTTTTTCCGCTCGTGCCAAAATATATAACGCACATTACCATTACAAAACATATAAGATATTTCATTGTGCCCTCCGGGTCCGGTCCCGCTTTTTCCGCTTTTTCGCGGTCGGGGCCTTGTATTTTCATCAGCCGAAATAACGGGGCGGCCGGATTTTCCGCCGCCCCGAAAAAATTGCTATACCAGTCCGAGCAGTCCCGGAAGCCATAATGACAGTCCCGGAACATATGTCGTCAGAATCAGCGCAGGCAGCCAGCCAAAGAATATCAGGAACATTGTAGGCCTGAGCATTTCATTGACAGGTGCGCCTCCGATACGCGCTCCGAGATAAAGGAACGGTGCCGTCGGAGGAGTTACGCATCCAAGTCCGAGGTTTACGCCGACTATCGCCGCAAACTGAATCGGGCTTACTCCGAGTGCCGTAACAACCGGCATCAGCATAGGTGTACAAAGCAGAATCGCACTTGTATCGTCCATCAGCATTCCTATTACTATAAGGAAGATGTTGATAAGCATCAGAAGTACTATTCTGTTGTCGGAAATTGTAGTCAGCAGGGACAAGATCTTGTTCGGTACGTTTTCCATGGTGTAGAGTCTCGAAAGAACCATAACCGAGAAAAGCATGATCATAATTACACCGGAAGTTGTTCCCGCATCGATAAGGGACTTCTTGATGGTTCTTGCATTCAGTCCCTTGTAAATAAAGATTCCTACAGGAATTGCATAGATAACCGATACTGCCGCAGCTTCGGTCGGCGTCATAAATCCGCCGTAAATACCGCCAAGAATTATTCCCGGGCAAAGAAGTGCCGGAATAGCCTTGATTGTTCTTCTTCCAAAGCTTGCTTCCTTCGGTCTTTCGCTTCTTGGAATTGCCTTCTGGAACTGGACATCAGGATTATTTCTGAGAAGCACGCAGTTAATAATACTGAACAGAGTACAAAGAATAATTCCCGGAATAACAGTTGCTGCAAAGCATCCCAGAATTGACGTTCCGCCTATAAATGCAAACAGAATCATGTCAAGACTCGGAGGAATCAGAAGTGCAAGCACCGACGCGCTTGAGATAAGTGCCGCACAGTGGCCCTTCGGATAGCCTGCCGCATACATTCTCGGAAGCATGATTGAACCGATACAGGAAAGTGTAGCCATGCCGCTTCCGGAGATTGCTCCAAACAGTGCACACGATACTACCATTACTATACCGAGTCCGCCTTTGATTCTTCCGACAAAGCCGCCTACCCAGTCAACAAGGCTTTCGCCGATACCGCCTTTCTCCATAAAGCTTCCCGCAAGTACAAACAGCGGGATGGCGCAGAGTATAATCGAACTTGCCTTATTGTACCCGTACGGTAAAAGGAAGCCGTAATCGTAACCGCCCAGAATAACAACTGTAAGCGTTGATGCGAAGAATGCCAGAGGAATAGGCACTCCCACAATAAGTACTATGATAAGTACAGCTACCGCAATTAATACTGTCGTCATGAATTAGCACCTCCTTCAGCTTCCGCGGCTTCTTCGGCCGCTTTTCTGTGAGTGCCGTTCTTGACGGATATGATTTCATCAATACCGTATACCACAAAATAGAATGTCGACAGCAGAAGTCCCACAAATATTGAGGAATATCCTATCGTCATCGGAATTCTGTATACAGGTGTCGTTGTATGAACACCAATCGCATAAAGGATGAGATTGAATGCCCAGACCGTAAAGATTGCGCTTAATATAACCGTAAGCACTTCCCTGACAACCCGCAGAAAGTTTTTGAAGGCAGATTCCTTCATCATAACTTCAAGTATGTCTGCTTTGATTTGTGACTTTTCGTAGCTGCCGTGCGCGCAGCCGAGCATATAAAGCCAGAAAGCCACCATAATCAGGATTTCTTCATATCCGTTAAAGTTCAGAAAATCGAACAAACGGAATGCCGTTTCAAGAAATACAATCAAAGTAACCACTGCCCCTGTAATTACAACGCACCACTGCAATATCACAGGAATAGCTTTCCATAGCTTTGACTGCTCAAGTTTCTTTAAATTAGTCAAACTTTTCACCTCCCGGCCGACCGAATTGCACATATTGCCGTAACATTTCGCCTTCTGATTTCAGAAATGGCCCGGCCATGCGGTCGGGCCATTTGCTGGTGTCATAGTTTTGCAATTATGTAATTGGTTTTTACTTCATTCCAACTTCTTTTCTGAAGCCGTCCATAAGTTCAGGTGTGAGAAGTTCTTCAAGCTTAGGCCATGTTGTTTCTCTTACGAACTTAACGGCCGTATCAAGCTGTTCCTGGTCAAATACGACAACTTCAACGCCGTAATCATCTGCCAGCTTCTGCCTGTATTTTGCTTCGTTTTCTTCTGCGACGTCAAAGCTCTTGTTACTCATCTGTTCGAAGCATCCGAGTACGATTTCTCTGTCTGCATCTGTAAGTTTGTCAAGGCTCTGCTCACTTACAACATAAGCAGTCGCTTCAAGGTGCAGATAATTGTAATAGAATTTGTTGATAATTTCGCCTACCCATGAGTAATTCATGTTTGCAGTTCCGCCGATCCATCCGTCAACTACGCCTGTCTGAAGTGCAGTAGGAACCTCTGCATAAACGATAGTTGTAGGAGTGTATCCGAGGTCTTCCTGAACCTGACGGAATGTTGCCATTGCCGGGCTTCTGAGTGCGATACCTTTTGCCACACCCGGTTCAAATACAGCCTTTGGATCCTTTGCTACGCCCATGCCGATAAAGCCTTCGCATACAAATCCGACAAAGTTAACATTTTGTGTTGCACAGATTTCCTTCATAACACTTACCATGTAGGAATCTGTTCCGTAAAGCTTCTTGCCGTCTTCAAAACCTGTTGCATAATATGGAAGATATGCTGCTCCGAGTCTTGCGTCAGATGAGTCCGGAACTGTAATCTGAGCTGCATCGATAGCACCGAGCATAACTTCTTCGTATACAGTTTCATAACTTCCAAGCTGGCTTGCAGGATAGTATTCAATCTGTACTCTTCCTTCAGTCTTTTCTTTAACCAGGTCTACCAGTTCGTTGTTCAGAGTTGTTGACATGTGCTCAATAGGCGCATCTGATGCCAGTCTGAAAACGATCGGGTTGTCTGCACTGTAATCTGCTGCGGCACCGCCGCCACCGCCACCGCAGGCGGTAAACAGTGTCATAATCAAAATCAGTGACAGCGCAATTGCGAGTGATTTCTTTAACTTCATTCTTTCCCCTCCTTTAGGCTAGGTCGCTTTTCTCGGAAGCTTGATATTGCCTGATACTTCTTCCGAATCTGCACAAATAAAAAATAAACAATACGTAAATGCTGCCATTAAATCTGAAAAGCATTGCCTGCAGGTACCCTCAGGGTTCGGCAAAAGTGCAGACGATCCGGAACTTTCCAGCTAAACTGACTGCAAACACACTATATGTGAACGCTAACATAATTTACTGAAAATTTCCACATTTGCGGTTAATTCTTTAACTAAACTTTAATATACGTGCCTGTCAACCGCAGTCCGACTGTTTTCAACCTTCTTCGGATTTGTTTCCTAATTTTGGCATGATGATTTTCGGGCAAAACCGAGCTATGTAACATTTGTCGCATAGCGCATTTCGTTATTTATTTAACTATCGTTTCTGTGATTTTTCCCCCCTTTATCTACTTTCGGAAGCCGATATCTCCCCGAAATGTCCGGCCGAACCGGATAAAAAAAGACTCTGCGGGGAGATTTTTCCGCGGCCGCGGAAATTTCCCATACAAAAAACTCCCTCCGCATAATAACAATGCAAAGAGAGTTTTAAATCCGCTAACGGGAAAGCTAGCGCAAAAGCTAACGGGAAAGCTAACGCCCGCGGCTTGTTAAATTAAATTTCGTTTCTGTACAGAATCTCACGATCCACACGCACAACCTCCGCTTCTGTATTCGCCTCAATAAAATTCAGGACATTTTCCAGAATGCTCTCGGCATGAGCGCCTTCGTTTGTGACGCAGGCAATCCCGATGCGGATTTTCTGATGAACATCCTGCAATCCGGTCTCTGCCGCCGAAATGTTAAATTTGTTCGAAGCCTTGGCGCAAATGCTTTTCACAATCATGCGCTTTTCCTTCAGAGAATGCACCCACGGAGCATAAAATACCAGTTCCATACAGCCTATTACCATAGTTTCACATATGATCCGCGCCGTATAAGGCACACGGATTTATTCCTTTCAAAGAATTTCGCCGCAATCAGCGCGGCATATAAAACAGCGCGTATACTACTCTGCCGGCCTGTTAAGCTTCCCGATATCATTTCTGTAATGCATACCGTCAAAGCTTATTTTCTGCACGCC
>JAILLO010000009.1 GCA_024693105.1 Clostridia bacterium
GAAATTGAAACAAAAGAAATGGAAATGCCAGAACGAAAACTGTAATTACTTTCTTACCGATCAATTCTCTTTCGTAGATAAAAATCGACGGGTTACAAACGCAACAGACATACTTATTGTTCAGGCTTTCAAGGATTTCAAGCAGAACGGAGGCCTTGGATTTTTAAGTCCAAAACCTCCGTCTTTTGTTAATATTATTGGTAATCGCTCCACCAAACCGGCCCACCAAAATGTTTGGATAAAGTTAAATTGTCCACTAAACCGGTCCACCAAAACATTTGGATTTTCCACTAAAAAGTTTGATTACCCGTATTCTGTTGGTATTACTATGCGGTACCTTAATATACGATTTCCCCGTCCTTGAACGTAAATTCCGAAATATCCTTATCCGCAGGAGATACGCGCACCGTTTCGTTCGTATTGATATTCACACGATAAACGCCTGTCTTCTGCTGAGCCGCCTGTGCGGTCTCCATCTCAAGACCTTCAAAACCTATGACATAAAGATACTCGCCGCCGTCATACGCCATCTGCGCCACGACTCCGCCATGATGACCGCCTTCTGTATCAACCGAGAAATGCCAGCCGTAAATCAGCTTTGGATCTCCGATTTTAGTCCATTCGCTTTCCCCGTCTCTCTTCATGAAAAGATTGTCTGCTCCCGGTGGCACATAAGTTCCCGTCGCAAACGAAATTCCGTCATACTCGAAAATAACCCTGTTGCTGTCAAGCTCAGTTGCCTTGTTCGGCATCAGACGTATCTGGCAGTCATGTCCCATCACGCCGCCGCCTTCACGATATACAAGATAAACATGCCCCGTACGTTCAATAAATGCCGATTCGCAGTACGTTTCGCTGTAAAAATCAACCGGTATCTGCCAGAGCAGATTTCCGCTCGGTCCAAGGATTTTTCCGTTATCCGTGCGCACATATGCATCAGCTCCCGGCTCCCACGAATCTCCTTTGACACTGTTTATTGCCGCAATAAGTCTTGTAATTACAGCACTGGATTCTGCTCTTGTAAGCGTCTTGTCCGGTCTGAAAGTGCCGTCTTCATAGCCGTTTATGATGCCCTTTTCAGCACTCTGCAGAATCTGCGCCTCATAAGGATTTCCGGAAATATCCGAGAATTTCTTTTGTGTTTCTTCGTAATTACCGGAAGTATCGGCTTTCAGCACATTCGCTGCAATAAGTGCCATGTCTCTTCTCGGTATCACGCTATTCAGGCTGCTTTCAGCAATCTGATCCGCAGTAAACATACCTGCATCAACGGCAGCTTTATAGTAGCCCGATGCCCAGTGCGTACCGCTGCCCGCTGCCGTACCCGGGTCATTGCCTGTTGCAGCTACAACAGCCATCTTGATAAACTCCCCATATGTTACAGTACCTGCCGGCTTGAATTCACCTCCCGGATACCCTTTTACGACACCCTTTGCCGACATAAATGCAATATTATCGTATGCCCAGTGGCTTTCGCTGACATCGGTAAATGATGTACCATCTGCGAAAACCGCCGCAGACTGCATGGCAAGAATCAATGCAGTTGCAAGCACAATAGTAATCATTCTTTTTACACTTTTCATATTTTTACCTCCGTTTTATTGATTGTGCAATATGTCCATTATACCATCCCACGATTTGTAATCAATGGAAAATGCCCAAATAAATACGGAACTTCCGCAAATGCAAAAGTTCCGCAATATTTCTTTTTTATTGAAGTGTATCAGCGATCCAAACCGTCATCGGCATCGGCTATCTGTTCCTGCTGCTTCACATTGTTTTTATGAACAGTCTCCTCTGTGTCTGCAGCGTCGCCCGTATCGGCTTTTTCCTCTTTTGCCGCATCAGACTTTTTAGGTTCTTCAGCAGTTTTGCCATCCCCGTCTGCTGCATCCGAAGACGCCGTAAATTCTTTCGCCTTCCGGACTGCGCCCGATTTCTTTTCTTCGTCCGAATCCTTCAATACAGGCTCGTCCTCCACAGCATAATCAACCTGGAAGAGATTCATAATAAATATGAAAATAGGCACTCCTATCAAAAGACCCCATGTTCCCAGATAATGTTCTGAAACAATAAGAATTACAAATACAAAGCTGACAGGCAGTCTTGTTTTGTTCGACATAAGCTTCGGATTGAGAATATATGTCTCTATCGCATGAATAATGACAATCATTACGAAAACTTCCGCCACCTTGATAATTCCGCCGATGGAAAAAGCCAGTATCGAAAGCGGAATCATCGAGATAATAACTCCGGCTACCGGTATAAGGCCGAGACAGAAAATCATAAGGCCCAAACTCGGAATGCTCGAAAAACCTATCAGATAAAGGCCTGCCATAGAAATCAGGGAATTAATAAAGGCTATAGTAACCTGAACCTTCATAACCTTGCCGAAAGTATTGCAGAAATTGCCGCCAAACCTCACAAGGTACATATAAACCGCAGAAATTCTGCTGTGCTGAAGGTTTTCGCCAAAACGCCTGATTTTGTTCTTTTCGATTAGAATAACAAGCGCAAGCATCATGGCAAGACAAAGGTTCAGTGCCGTCCCACCGATTGCCGTCGCAAAATCGGCAAGCATCGCGCCCGCGTTTGCAACATGGGAATTGATGTCAAGAGTCGCCATAATTCCGCCCGAATCAAGTCCCGTAATTTCAGAAACCGCCTTTTCAAAAGCCTTGATATCGAATCTGAAAAGCTGCAGCGCTATCCATGTAATCTGATCTGCAAGCTTTGGTAAGCCTTTGATTGAAACAAGAACAGCCGCAACTACATAAAGCAGATAAACTCCCACAACGCCGACAGCATTCGGCAAGTACTTTCCTGTATGCTTCAGAATCTGCCTCTGTATAAGCGCCACAAAATGATATGTGATAAAAGCAATAAAAAAGGTCAAAAGGACAAGATCGAGCATATACCAGATAGTAAATAACAGCAATGCCATAATCACTGCTGTTGCTATCTGTGTTTTTCTGTATTCAGAAAGTCCCCGTTCCATGATTTTTCCCTTCAACCGCATAGCCCGCGTGTATGCGGGAATAAGCGTCTCTTTCCTTTTAAATTTCGGAAGATGCAACATATCCCGTATATCTGCGGTAATAACTCATAACACCAAAACCGGTGCCGCAAAAGGCACTATTTTGCCTCAGCTGCATGCTGCTTGTTTGCATGTTTTCTCGGCATGAAAATACCTGTAAGAATGATATTCGCACCCTGAATCAGGAATATTATGCCAAGAATCATAGCAATCGGCAGGCTTGAGAGTATCGTATTTAAAAATGCATATACTCCCGCTGCCGCAGCAGCAAATCCTGCTATCATAAAAAGTACCCAGTGTGCCGAGCGGCGCTCGTGCATGTCAAAAGCCGCGGCCATTCTCTGAATACCCGTAAACAGACTCCATAACCCGAAAAATACCGGTACAGCCGCATCGGTAACAAGCTGATTTGAAAGCACCAGTACAGATAATATAAGTGTCAGAACTCCTTCTGCCAGTGTCCATGATCTGCGGTATTTAACCTCCGCAGTAAAAAATCTGGCAATCTCCGGCAGGCTCTGAATCAGCATCGCAATCCCAAGCAGAAATGCCAGTGAAACAAATGCCAGACCCATATGAGCAAAGCTCCAGACTGCAGTCAGTACCATGAATCCACCGCTTCCGATAGTAATAATTCTCAAAATACTTCCTCCTTGCAATAGCATCTGATATATTTTAGCACGAAGAGACCGTGATGTCAAAAAAACGCATCATACGGACCGTCATTCGAACCATCATTCGAAAAGTTATTCTGTATCATCCGGACCGTCATTCGACAGGATTTTCCGGCCCGAAATCATACTCATCCTCGTCGCTGCTTTCAAGCTCAATTCCGAGATCGTTATCGATAATGCCCCCATACGTAATCGCCGCCGCGCCGAATCTGTCTCTGATGCTGTCCATCGTCCGTTCCAGCTTTTCTGAACTTTCCGGACTTCTTCGCTTCTTCGCCGTCTTCCTCGCGTTTTCGCCTGCGCCTGTCTGAAGCTCGGAAAAAAACGAAAGCTGAACAGCTTCATTTTCATCGCAGAGATTTATGCCCGTCACTGTAAGAAGTCTGACAGGTACGCCCGCAGGCCACGATGCCCTGATAATTTCAAATGCCGCGGCCGAAAGCTCCGACCCGAGATTTGTCGGAATATCAAGCTGCTTCTGGCGTGAAATAGTCTTAAAGGAGTTGTCCTTTATATCGACCTTGACGCCGCCGGCCTTCATTTGATATTTCCTGAGCCTTGCCGACACCGTATCGCAAAGCGCGGCAAGCGCCGTGCGAATATCGTTTTCACCGACAAGATCCCGCTTGAAAGTCATACCGTTTCCCACGGATTTCATCTTCCGTCTTTCTGTCTGCGGCGAAACGGGCGAAGTATCGTTTCCGTTTGCATAATCATGCAACTGCAGCCCCTGCTTGCCGAGAATATCCGAAAGAAACGTCCTGTTGCTTCCCGCAAGGTCTCCGATTGTCCTTATATTTGCGCGGTAAAGCTTGTCAGCCGTGGCCTTCCCGACGAAAAACATGTCACGAACGGGCATCGGCCAAAGAATCGCTTTGTAATTATCACGTCCTATGTAAGTTGTCGCGTCGGGCTTTTTGTAATCGCTTCCCATCTTCGCAAAAATCTTGTTGTAGGAAACGCCCGCCGACAGAGTAAGTCCGTACTTTTCCCTGACAGTTTTTCTGATCTCGTCCGCAATCGCAATTCCGTCACCGAAAAGCTTTGTGCTTCCCGTCACATCAAGCCACGATTCGTCTATGCTGAACGGCTCGACAAGGTCTGTGTAGCTCTTGTAAACATCGTTGATAAGCCTGCAGTAATGACGGTATTTTTCCATATGCGGCTTGAGAAGATGAAGCTTTGGACACTTCTTCCTCGCCTGCCAGATAGTTTCTGCCGTAATTACACCGTACTTCTTCGCAGCCTCATTTTTGGCCAGAATAATCCCGTGACGATTCTCCGGAGTGCCGCAGACGGCCACCGGTTTGTCTCTCAGCTCCGGATGTGAAAGCAGCTCCACCGAAGCAAAAAACGCGTTCATATCACAATGCAGAATAACCCTGTCCATGAAAATTCCCCATCCCCGGACTTATTCTATTTCAACAAATCCATCGAACTTATAATTAAAATCATCGCCCGAAAGCACAAGGCCTTCCTTCATGCGTTCCTCGTCCTCGGAACCGAAGGAAACAGGCGCAAAAAGAAGCTTTGCGTCAAACTTCTTCGCATGCTTGAGCGCTTCCTTTTTCTTTTCGTCATCAAGCACCGGAACATTCGGCAGAATCTCAGGTTCAACAACTATGAAATATACCTGCTCGCCTTCCTTGCAGACTATGTTCGGCACGGTGTGAAGACTGTTATACACTTCATAAACCTCGTAATTACCGTATTTCTTCTCAATCGTATCAAGCACGACCTCAATTGCAAAGTCAAGAAGCTCCTCAGGAACCATTAAATCGGCGTCGGAATACTTCGGGATTCCTTTTCCCCAGTCCTTTCTTTCAAGGCGCGGGTCTTCCTTTTCTATAATCAGGCTCAGATTCTTTCTGTCAATGAAAACAGGAGCCGTATACGGATCGAAAACTATGCCGTAAATATGCGGATTTGCAAACATTGCATCGACAAGCTTGACAAGATTCATGCCGCCGATTTCGGAGCCTTCTTCGCGTCTGACAGTATCGTCTGCGGAGAAAATTCCCATATAACCCTTTCCGTCCTGAAAAAATATACCGTGCAGGTAGCCGTCGTCCGTCTTTTTCAGCGGAACACGAACCTGCCCGTCCTCGTCATAAAGTGCCTTGAGTGCCTTTGAAAGTTTCTTGTAATTTCTTTCGCTGTGGTCGCGCGTCCAGTTCTTCACAGCCTCTTCAAATGTAATCATAATTCGAAATACCTCGCTTTCTTTGTGTACTTACTGCAGCAGATATACTATATTTCTTTCGTTAGCAAACTGCATTATATTGTAAAGCAGCATCACATCGGTCACATTATATTCCTCCGCGATTTTTGCTGTACTTCCTTTGTAATAACGCAGGTCAACTGCGATAATCTCGTCAAAAATTTCGGTCAGAAGCGGCACCATGCAGTGCGAATAGGAATCCTTTACAAGCAGAAGTCTGCGCCCGCCGGTCGCGCCCGCTTTCGCTGCGGCCTTCGCCGTCTCCGCGCCGGTATTGCCCGCTTTCGTTGCGGCCTTCGCCGTCTCCGCGCCGGCAGCACCTACCTTTGGCGAAATCTTCTTTATAACCGTCACCGGATTGTTGCCGCCGATAAAGCACGAATACTTGTCCTTCCCTTCAAGAAAGCTTTCATCAATAAGGCCGTGCAGCACCTTCTTCGCATGCAGCGTTTCCTTCATGCCGCCCGCATCGCCGGAAACGTTAACGGGTACCTTTGCGTTCGCCGCATCTCCGGAGCCATTAACAGTTACCTTTGCGTTCGCCGCATCTCCGGAAGCGGAACCCGGCACCATTCCCCGCTTTTCTTTTTCCCCTGACTTTTCAAGCCTCTCAAGATCATCCATGAGCTCCTCAGGCGAATTTCCCGCAAGCAGCAGAATCTCCCCCCCGCCCTGCGGAAGCAGCGCCGTCAAAGCATCAGGCCTTTCGGCAAATCCGGCTTTTGAAAAGTTTGTGCCGAGGAAATTCTCTGAGAGTACTGTTTCTTTGTAATCACCCGGACTTTTCTTTGCGAAGCCGTTTTTCTGTGCCCAGACGCCGTAAGCATAACATGCGCCTGCTGCAGTCCAGTGATGATCCGTTCTGAAATAGATATATTCGTCACTGTGCTTTTTCAGTTCCGGAATAACATTGCAAAAGCCTGTTCCGAATTTTTCCTGCAGACCTTTCATTATTTTCTCCTGATCCTGAAGTGTCAGATGAGCCGGAAGCTTGTCTTTTTCAATATATGCGGCCGTCGGCGCAATAAGAACGGAAGTCGAAATTTCCGGATTGCGGCTTTTGATTTTTTTCAGGAACTGCACTGCATATTCCGTATTTTTTTCAAGCTGCCTTTCGTCGATTTTATCTGCCGAAAAAAGATATCCGTCTTTTCCGAAATAGACTCTTCCGTTGTCTGTTTCGCCCGCAGCCTTCATGATACGGCCCGCAGCCGCCATGAAGAAGTCTCTTCCCGGCATCTGGTCTGCGGCATATTTTTCAAACTTTGCCATAAAGCTGCCGTCGGAAATTGTCTCGAAGCTCAACTCCGGAAATTCCTCAAGAGGCCGGTTTTCGTTTTCCGAAAATGCTCTGTCAGGAATCAGAAGGCAAAGCGCAAGACCCGCAAAAATAAACAGAATGAACAAAATCGAAACGGCTTTCGGTCTTTGCCTGTTTTCAGTTGTCATAACGGTTTCATTTTTCAAATTAAAAGCTCCAATTTCAATATAAACAGTTTGCGGATTGCAGTCAACCCACACTATATGACGGAATCCG
>JAILLO010000010.1 GCA_024693105.1 Clostridia bacterium
GAAATTGAAACAAAAGAAATGGAAATGCCAGAACGAAAACTGTAATTACTTTCTTACCGATCAATTCTCTTTCGTAGATAAAAATCGACGGGTTACAAACGCAACAGACATACTTATTGTTCAGGCTTTCAAGGATTTCAACCTCTCTGCCCGCCAAATAGCGAAAACTTTTCACATTACAGACACTTATGCGTTAAACACCTTCGATAGATATGTTGACATGCCTCGTCTGAAATTGCCTTTTGCCCTTTGTATTGATGAGGTTAATTTAAGCATTCCTATCAAGTACAAATACGCATTGATTCTTCAGGATTTCTCTACCGGCGAACCAGTAGATATGGTAATTAGCAGACGTAAGGAAATTACCGAACCGTATTTTGCAAACATTCCACGCGTCGAAAGATACATGGTGAAATATGTTATTTCGGACATGTATGCACCCTACCAGAAGTACGTGGATACTTACTTTCCAAATGCCCTGCCGGTTGTTGACTCTTTCCATGTAATTAAGCTGATTACTCAAAAGCTCAACAATTATTTGGTTCGCTTGAAGCGTAAATTCAAAGAACGAGATCTTCGTATTCTCGCTGAGAAGCAAGCACATACATACAAGAAACTAATTCTCAGAGAATCCAAAGAACTTTATTTGCTAAGGACAAAACGTTGGATCATTTTAGCAAACTCTGACAGCATAAATTATCGTGCCAAGGCGTACAGAGATCCGCATTTTGCCCATTCTTACATGTATGTATCTGATTATGAAAATGCCTTTTTTGAAATGGATCCAAATCTTAAGCATCTTCGCGACTTAAAAGAAATCTACGTAAAATTCAACAAATCTTACGCAGGAAATCCTGAAGGTGCCCGTTTGGAATTAGAGAAGGTAATAGATACTTATCTAAAATCCGGATATGCCATGTTTGAGGAGATTGCCATGGCATTAAAGGACTACAAAGGTGCAATTATCAATTCTTTTATTCTAATCGAGAAAATGGACAAAAATGGCATTCAGATTAAGACTCGGCTTTCTAACGGGCCTATGGAATCATTGAATCGCGTTCCTAAGGATATGCGGCGACATGCTCGCGGATATCGAAATTTTGATCATATCCGCAACAGATTCCTGTATGCAGAAAGAAAGAATGCAGCAATATTGGCAGTTCCAAAGCCGATTGCTGAAGTTCACCTTAAAACTGGCGTCAAAAGAGGCCCTTACAAGAAAAAGCGTATCCCTCGCTTTTGTGTAGATGATATTTAATTGCATCCGCAATTTGGATTTTGTAATTACGCCATTAAATCAAGTGTCGCACGTTGCGGAAAAGGAGCATTTGGGGAAGCCGGCACTTGACGAAGACGAGTCGCCAGACGAAGTCTGAGTCAAAGTACCGCTGCGTATAGCGAATTGGCCGTAGAACACCAAAAAATGTGATATGTGTTCCTGACATGAGACCTTCCACAATTTGCTTCGCAAATTGGGATAGGGCTTCAAGCGGGAGCGTCTCCGTAAACGTGCATCCAGATGTAATGTGCGGCACTGATTCATTAATATTTTCATTTGAAAGCAGAACGGAGGCTTTGGATTTTTAAGTCCAAAACCTCCGTTTTTTGTTAATATTATTGGTAATCACTCCACCAAACTAGCCCACCAAAATGTTTGGATAAAGTTAAATTGTCCACTAAACCAGTCCACCAAAACATTTGGATTTTCCACTAAAAAGTTTGATTACCCGCGCAAAACCCTGCAGGGCCTGGACCCGCAGGGTTTTGCTTTTGATGATTGTTTTATATTGGAGTAAATACCCCACCCCTAAGCACTAAAGGCTTATAAGCTTTAGGCTTTCCGGAAAAGTATCCGGATTCACTTTTGTATGCTTTCTACAGTGAAAAATATCTGTAAAGCATAGTCATAATCTGGCCACGTGTTGCTGTACCCTGAGGACTCAGAGTATCCTTGGTTGTTCCTGTAATGATACCCTTCATTACGCACCAATGCATTGCTTCGTCTGCCCAGCTATTGATGCTTGAAGCATCGCCGTATTCAAGGTTGAACATCCAGGTGCCTGTAAAGCCCTGTCCCTTGCTCTGTGCATAACGATAAATGAATGATGCAAGCTGCTCACGTGTTACAACACCGTCAGGATTGAACTTATCTTCGCTTATTCCCGATGTGATTCCCGCTGCAACGGCCCACTCGATAGCATCCTTATAGTATGCTCCTTCAGGTACATCGCTGAACTGCTTGTTTGCGGATGCCCATGGCGAACCTGCCGCTCTCCAGAGGAATGTTACCATCTGTGCTCTCGTGCAGTTTTCGTTAGGTCCGAAAACAGTTTCTGTAAGTCCGCTTGTAACATTGTTGCTTACTGCCCAGAGTACTGCATTGTAGAAGTAGTCTGATGCTTTTACATCGGTAAACTTGTTCTTTACTTCTTCATTTGTAATGATAAACGTAGTGGTATGATTTGATTCAATCAATCCAACCTTCTGTCCGTTTTCCAAAACAACAGTTGCTGTCATTATATCAATGGTTCCGTCGGCACTTACAGCCACAACCTTGTAAGTGCTTCCTACGGCCTGGTCACCTGTGATAGGAACCGCAATCGTAAGCTTAGCTCCTCCGTAAGTCTTAAGTACATTCTGGCCTGCCTTGATGGTTACCTCAATGATGCTTACCTTGTCTAACGTTTCTTTATCAAGTCCTGCCTGCGCAAGCTTTTCTGATCCAACCTGTGACACGAGACCCTCTGTTGTCTTGGTTCCAATGGTAACAACAACATCCTGACCTCCCGTCTGCTGAACAATGCTATCCATTGCTTCGTCAGAGATTTTGAGAGTTCCCAAAGAACTCTGAAGAACAGTTTCTACATTTGCGTCTGCAAGTTTTCCTGTTGCTGCTGCAGGGAGATTGGTCTGTACTTCGCCTGCAGGCTTGTCTGTGCTGAGATCCAAAACAACTGTCTTTTCCTGAGGCTTGCCGTCATTTTCCGATGACTGATTGTTATTCAGGCTTTCAATAGCTTTTTCAACATTTGTTGCATCAATATTTGCTACTGCTTTTCCGCCTTCAACTGTAGTTTCAGGCTTAACGTTTGCTTCATTCTTAGCTTCACCTGAAAGAGGTGTTCCGTTTTCGTTAATGACAGCTGCTCCACCGGCACCGCCGCCACCGCCGCCACCGGTTGATGTAGGTTTTACTGTAACTACATAATTATCGGCTGCGTTTTTGTTTACGTTGTAAGCAGTTGAAACGTATGCTGCAGGATCTGCAGTGAAGGTACCGCCCTGGACAACTATAGTTCCTGTTTCTTTGTATGTGTCTGTGTCTGTGTCTTTGATTCTGTTTCTGTAGAATGTTCCGTTTATTGTGCCGCTCTTTACGATAACTTCTGAAGTTGTATTGTCATCATCGCTGACAACGATTGCTCTCTTACCGTTTGCATCTATAGTAACATTTTCAAGAGTTACCTTCGCATCGCCGCTGTAAGGGTCATTATTAAGGTTGCCTTTCCCGTTTTTGAATGGAGACGATTTGTCGCCGACTACAATTGCTCCTGCTATACCGTTAGCCCCGTCGCTCCACTTTAAGCCATCAACATATGCGTCATAGTTCTCGCAATTTCCGGTCAAAGTAATTGCTACATTCTTGATATTTGCTTTTCCTGTTCTTACAAGTATTGCGATTCTGTTTCCGGTAATCGTTCCGTCCTCAACAGTAAGGTCCCCCGGCTGATTTATCATGATGGCTGCATCATCTTTAGCGGTAGTTTTCAAATTAGAATTCTTTACATTGATCTTTATATCCTGCTGGAGGGTGCTGCGATTTGTTCCTACACAATACCCACCGCCTGTAATATCCGAATCTTCAATTGTTACAGCCGCTCCTGCCATATAAGGGAAAAATGCAGTTCCGTTTGTATCCATCGTAATGTTTTTTACGTTAATCGCTGCCTTTTCCAATGCTGAATATACCGAACTTGCGCCGCTTAAATTCCCTTTCGGATCTCTCATATTCTGCGCGGAAATTTTTCCGTCATGAAGAGAAAGCGCGCATTCTGTACCTACTTTTATACTTGCGCATGTTGAATTCAAAGTCAAAGTTTCTCCGCCAAGATCGATATCAAGATTACGTGTCAACACATGTCTTTTCTCTCCTTCAGGAATCGTGATATTGCCTGCGAATTTAATCTTGTCAACTTTATTACTTTCAACTGCTGCTCTGTAAGAATTTTCATCTGCAACAAGCATTCCT
>JAILLO010000057.1 GCA_024693105.1 Clostridia bacterium
TGAGCTGTTTGTGCTGCTCGAAGTTGAATTAACTGTTGACATGTCGTACCTCCTTGTACTAATGGGAGTTAATCGTGTTTATATATATAAAGTCTGCGTTTCATTTTCGTCTCAATATTATTATCGTCAGGCAGAACTGAAACTTAAGAAAAAAATTAAAAAATAATAAGTAAATTATAAAAAAATACGGGGAACTGATTTCCCCGGTTCAAAATCATTCTTTTCGATAAACAGAAGGGCAGACATAAGTGAATTTATGATTACAACCCGAGAGGGATTCACTGTGGCCTATGAAGAAATATCCACCCGGAAGCATTGCATCGAAGCATTTGTTTACGATAGCTTCCTTTGTAGGCAAATCGAAATATATCATTACATTTCTACAGAATATTGCCTGGAATGGTTTTTTAAATTTAAAATCATCGAGGAGGTTGAAATATCTGTAAGCAACCTTTTCTCTAAGCGAATCAACAACCTGGAAGTGTGTATCATCAACTTTTTTGAACCATTTTGAAATCCATTCAGGTGGCATTTTTTCAATATCTGCTGCTTCATAAATGCCTTGTTTTGCCTGAGTTAAAACTTTCATGGAAATATCCGACGCCAGAATAGTTGAATCCCAACTTTTTGCTTTTGCACCGAGGTAATTCTGGGTGATGAGAGCAAGGGTATAAGGTTCCTGGCCGGATGAGCATGCTGCGGACCAGACGCGTAGGTCGGTAGTCTTTAGCGTGTTCTCAATCCAAGGGAGCACTGTATCCTGATAGAACGAGAAGTGCTCGTTCTCACGCATAAAATAAGTATGGTTTGTAGTAAGCTTGCTAACGATGTTAACGAGCTCTTCGGGCTGAGACTGAAGATACTTGAAATAATCCATGTAAGTCTTGTATCCATGCTCTGTCACAAAATTGCCCAGACGACCTTCTATAAGAGGGCGTTTCTGAGATAAATTAACTCCATAGGAGTCTTTCATCAATTTAACTATAAAGTTAAATTCTTCGTCAGTTAATAGAAGCATAAGAAAACCCTTTCTTTGATAAATAATCAAATCACAACAATTTCTAATATTTTACATAAGTGTTCGATCCCGCTAGGGGAACGAACACTTTGTAATCACTTGTAATTAATAATTAGCCAAAATGTTTGGTACATCGAGGATAAGGCTGATGGAACCATCACCCATAATAGTACAACCGGAGATACCAATATCTCTTCCTATAAGCTGTGTGATGAACTGAGGCATTGGCTTTACAACAACCTGATGCTTACCGATGAGTTCATCTACAAACAGGCAGGCAAGTCTTTCACCTGTGTCTACGAGCATCAGAATGCCTTCTTCGATATTCTGTACGCAACCATCTATATGGAAGATATTTCCTACCCTGATAATAGGATAGCAAGCTCCTCTGATCATAATCATTTCACGACCTGCAGGATCTGTGAAAGGCTGATCTGCAGATGGTTTGAATGACTCACGGATGTTTGAAATAGGAACGGTATAGATATGCTGTCCGATACGGATATCCATACTGTCAATGATAGCCAGTGTAAGAGGAATCTTGAAATATACGGTCATGCCTGCGCCAAATGTGGATTCAATTGTAACAGTACCACCAATCTTTTCAATATTCTTCTTTACAACGTCCATTCCAACGCCTCTGCCCGAGAATTCCGTAACAGCATCCTTGGTTGAGAAGCCCGGAGCCATGAGCAGATTGAAGATTTCTTTTTCGGTATATTCGTTCTCTGCCTTGGTAAGGATTCCTTTTTCCTTTGCCTTTGAGAGAAGCTTTTCTGTATTAAGTCCGCGTCCGTCATCTGAGCATGCGATAATGATATCGCCGCCAAGGTTCTGAGCGGAAAGAATAATCTGAGCCTTTGGATTCTTGTCTGTCTTTGCACGTTCAGCTCTGTCCTCAATACCATGGTCCATGGAATTACGAACTACGTGCATCAAAGGGTCAGCGATTGCATCCACGATAGTCTTGTCAACTTCTGTTGTTTCACCCATTAAGATAAGTTCTACATCCTTGTCGAGCTTCTTGCCCATATCACGGACAATTCTCTTCATCTTTTGGAATGTAGGAGCTATGGATACCATTCGAAGTGACATCGAAATATCCTGAAGTTCATTTGTGAGCTTGCGGAGCTGTGAAGCTGCTTTTTCAAAGCTTTCGAGATGCAGCCCGTCAAGATCAGGATTACCTGAAACCATGGATTCGGAAATTACAATTTCACCAACCAGGTCATTTAATGCAACCAGTTTATCCAAATCAACATTTATCAGGTTCTGCTTTACGCCACCGCCTGAAGGCGCTGCATTTGCAGCAGGTTTTGCATTACCATTTGCATTAGCATTAGCCTTTGGAGCTGCACTAGCGCTTGCTTCAGCTTTTGGAGCTTCGCTTTCGGCAGCCTTTGGAGCGGCCACAGGTTCAGGTGCACTGTCCACACCGAGAGAATCTGTAAAGCTGACTGTTGCAACGCAAGGGGAACCCTTTGCTGTAGCAATGATTTCTTCTGTAGGCTTTGCAGAACTGAGCTTGCAATAGAATCCCTTTTCTACGATAACCGCAGAAGCATCAGGGTTTCCATCAAGGCTTGCAGGGCTGGTCTGAAGAACTTTACCAATTGCATTCAGCTTGTTAACAAGCATATATGCACGAATGTTTTCCATCTGGCAGCCTTCATCGAACTGCGCATAGAGGAAGTAAATCTTTTCGCCTTCAGCAGGTGCAGCTTCTTCAGCAGCAGGTTCTTCTGCCGGAGCCTCAGCAGGTGCTGCCTCAGCCGGTGCAGGTGCTTCAGCCGCTGGTGCAGGTGCAGGAGCAGGCTTTTCTGCCGGAGCCTCGCCACTGTCTTCCTTTAACAGATTAAGGAAATCTAAGATTTCATTTACCAGAGCATCATTTTCCTCGCAAAGAGGCTGCTCGGTCTGAATTTTTTCTACTTCTTCTTTTAAGAAGTCAGAAACTCTGAGGACCAAATCAAACAGGTCTTCAAAGTGCTCCTGTGATAGACCGTTGTCACGAATAACAAAGAATAAATCTTCGAGCTTGTGAGAAACGGAAGCGATGATGTTAAATTCCATCATTGCTGAAGAGCCCTTGATTGTATGCATGATTCGGAAAATTTCGTTGATGTTTTCCTCTGAGAGAACTCCGTTCTTCTCGGCGTCTAAAAGAATATCGTCGAGCTGATTGAGCATCTCAGTTGTTTCAAACAAATACACGCCTAGCATTGAATTGTTGCTATTGTCAAAATCACTCATCGTCTTTTCCACCTTTTCAATTAAACTACTGATAGATAAAGCCTATGGCTTTGAAGCTTGCAGGCATCACAACACGTCTGCTCTTACTTCTAATTATTCAATGTAGATTATAGCATACTTTTAATATAATTGCCAAACATTTTCGCAATTTTTTCGCAATTATCGCACTATTTTTTTATTTTTACTGTTAAGACCTCCGATTTGCCCGCTAAATAGCTGCAAATCAAGGGGCTATACAGGGGTGAAAAACTATGAGAAACCATTAAAATAGAAGCCCCGGAAGAATCACGATGGAAAGCCTCTAAAAAGCCTATCGAAAAGTTGAATTCTGAAAAGTATGCCCTGCAGAAAGAAACAAACAAAAAAGGCATACAATTCAAAAATCACCCCCAAATCATCTAAAATCACCACATCAAATAACCACCTCAAAACAAAGAATATTTTCTAATTTGTGGACTGTCCCCGAATTCGCCTTTATGGTATAATTTTTTGTAAAGTATTTGATGAGAAAGGAGGCGAGAGCATGGCAGAAATTAATCCGGTAATCGGATCAGTCACAGGGAAAGACCGATTTAGCAATACAACAAGGCAGAG
>JAILLO010000061.1 GCA_024693105.1 Clostridia bacterium
CTGCGATATCCGTACTCATTATATTTTCCGGATTCGCGTCCATCGATGAATCAATCTGACTACATATGCTGTTTTCTGTGTTATCCGAATTTGTGAGTCTGGAAAGCAGTGACTGAAACGATGATGCGTTCTCCGTCGAAACGGAACCCTCGCCGCCGCCTGAAACCTTTGCAGCATTGCTGCCGGTCATCTGCGACAATATCGCCATATTCATGCTTAAATCCACTCTCTTTTTCACCTCCTTTCAGTTTGAAATATTTATATCTAATTTGCATCAGATATCTTTTTCAGTGCATCCGCCGCCGAAACAAACTCCTCGATTTCCTGCTCCGCCTTCTTTTCTTCTTCTTTTCTGTACTCGTCGTAGCGTGCTTCTCTGATAATTTCGAGGGATCTGGTCTCAATCTTAGTATTCTTGATAACCTCCCGCTGTTCGTCGATGCTCTTTTGTATATAAAGGATTTCCTGCTCTTTCAGGGCAATCTTTTCTTTCGTATGTTCTACGAAAGCTGCGTGAATCTGCCATACATGAGGCAGGGTCGCTCCTTTTGTTTTCTTTTCAAATTCTTTCCTCTCAAGGTCCATATGATCTTCGAGAGCTTTTTTCTCGCTTTGTTCTTCTGCAAGCTGGGCGTTTAGGTCTGCCAGGACCATCATCTGGCTGCCCAGCACCTGATTCTTGTATTTCAGCAGTTTTTCCATCTGAAATTCGAATTTTTTCATACTCAGCTACTCTTTCTTCTATAAAACCGTCGCTTTCATGCGTGCCACAACTTCGTCATAAGGAAACTTTTCAGTTGTTTTCTGCGTCAGGAACTCATTTATCTTTGGCATCTTTTCAAGTGCCCTGTCAAGTTCCGGATTTGAGCCGCTTTTGTAAGCTCCGATATTTACCAGGTCGTAATTGGCTTCATGTACAGACATGAGATTTCTGATAAGACCTGCTGCCCTGTTCTGCTCCGGATCCGCAATATCGTTCATAAGTCTGCTGACGCTTCCCAGAATGTCGATTGCCGGATAATGATTTCTCATCGCAATCTTTCTGGAAAGAACGATATGTCCGTCAATAATACCTCTGACCGTATCGGAAATCGGTTCGTTGACGTCGTCTCCTTCAACAAGCACGGTGTAAATGCCTGTAATGGATCCTCTTTCAAAATTGCCGCTTCTTTCGAGAAGCTTAGGCATCATTGCGTAAATCGAAGGTGTATAACCTCTTGCAACGGGCGGTTCGCCGGTTGCAAGGCCGATTTCGCGCTGCGCCATCGCAAATCTTGTAAGCGAGTCCATCATCAGTAGAACGTCATTGCCTTTGTCCTTGAAGTACTCGGCGATTGTCGTTGCCGTAAGAGCACATTTAAGTCTCTGCATCGCCGGCTGGTCCGACGTTGCCACTACAAGAACCGATCGTCTCATTCCTTCGGGGCCCAGGTCACGTTCTATAAATTCCCTGACTTCTCTGCCTCGCTCTCCTATGAGAGCTATAACATTGATGTCTGCCTTGACATTGCGGGCTACCATACCCATCAGAGTACTCTTGCCCACGCCGCTCCCGGCAAATATCCCCATACGCTGTCCCTTGCCGATTGTAAGAAGCCCGTCTATCGGTTTAATTCCAAATTCCAGGATATCTGTGATTCTTGGTCTGTCCAACGGATTTGAACAGGTTGCCTGGACTTCGTAGCGTTCCGACACTTCAAGAGGTCCTTCGCCGTCAATCGGTTCTCCTATAGCGCTTATAACTCTGCCGATAAGTTTGTCGGAAACACCTATCGTAAGGCATCTTCCTGTATTCTCGACAAAATTTCCCGCTCCGATTCCGCCTGTTTCCTCATACGGCATCAGTTGAACGCTGTTGCTGTTGAAGCCTACCACTTCGGCATATACACAGCTTTTGAAGTCTCCCGAATAGATTTTGCACAAATCTCCCATTTTGCAGACCGGACCGATCGACTCAATCATCATGCCGACGACTTTGTCTATCTTTCCAAATCGCCTGTAAGTGTCTGCTCTCTGAACTGTTCGTATGTATTTGTCCAAATCCATGAAAGCTTCTCCTTTTAGTTTATAATATATTTGCCGCTGTGTCCTTTAAATTTCCTTAAAAGAATTATTCAAAATGCTGTTTTTTCACAGCAAAAACGGGTTGTTTCCCGATATTTTGAGGCTTCATGGGTTGTCACGATAAAATTAACCTTTTTTATATTAACATACATTCTGTGACTTTCTCATGCCGTCTCTGTAATTTTTTAACATTTGGCGCGGTTTTATTTTTTTATTTTTCTTCTTTTTCTTGGAGGCTATTCATCATATGATGTCGCCGCTGCCGCTGCCGCCGCCGCTGCCTCTGCAAGCAGCTTTGCTTCTTCGGCTTCCCTTTCGGCCTCTCTTTTCGCTTTTGCTTTTGCCTTTGCTTCGGCGTCTGCATCAGGTTCAGGCGCGGCATCCGCTGCAGGCTCTGCTGCCGCTTCTCTTGTCTTTTTCAGAAGCTCTGCTATTTCATCCTGCGACATCACCTTCTGGCTTCCCGCATCCGCCGGCTTTTCTTCCGGCACCGGCGCAGGCTCAGGTTCAGGCGCAGGTGCCGGTGCAGCCTCCGCTGCAGGCTCTGCTGCCGCTTCTCTTGTCTTTTTCAGAAGCTCTGCTATTTCATCCTGCGACATCACCTTCTGGCTTCCCGCATCTGACGGCTTTTCTTCCGGCGCCGGTGCAGGCTCAGGTTCAGGTGCAGGTGCAGGCGCGGCCTCCGCTGCAGGCTCTGCTGCTGCTTCTCTTGTCTTTTTCAGAAGCTCTGCTATTTCATCCTGCGACATCACCTTCTGGTTTCCCTCATCCGCCGGCTTTTCTTCCGGCGCCGGTGCAGGCTCAGGTGTTGCTCCTGCCGCAGATTCTCTTGCTTTTTTCTTTGCCTCTTCTATCGCGTTGTCACTGCGGGCGATATCAGCAAGTGCTTCCTTTGCTTTTGCGGCAACTTCCTCGTCAACATCTCCCTCAAAATCGGAAAATCTTGTCTGCCCCACAAGTCGTGCCGCATTCTTGGCATCTATTGCCGCGTCGATTTCTTCTTTTGAACGCGTATCTCCGGCTGTCTTTCTTTCATCGGAGGCGGATTTGCTCTTCGCCAGAGCCTTAGCCTCTTCGACCGTATTTTCGCGCGAATTGTTGATGGCTGCAAGCTTGGCTGCTGCTTTTGCGTTAATTTCCTCGTCTGTCAGACCGCTGAGATTTGGCGTCTCTCCTCCTGCTGTCGTGATCTTTTGTTCGTCATTCTCTTTCTTTGCGGGAATTTTCTCGCTTTTCTTTTTCTCCAATGCCGGTCCGTCTACCGGTTTCGACGGAGCAGCCGCCGGTTTTTCGGCACTTTCGCCTGCAGCGCCCATGGCTCTGCTCTTCTCGGAATTTGACGGTTCTCCGTCATCTGAAACACCCAGTTCTTCTTTCAGGGCGTCAATCTGACTGCTGATGCTCGCATCAATCATACCGGTTTCGGTTTCGATTCTGATTACGTCGCGCTTTTCATCCTCGTCTTCTTCCTTGATTGCTATAACTCGGAGGTTCTCCGAAAGAGCTTTAATCTTTCCGTAAAGCCTTCTGTCAACTCGGAATTTCAGGACCCTGTTCATCTCTGAAAGATAAACCTTGACCGTCTTTTCGTTTTCCTTGATAATTTCCTCCAGCATTTTGGGAATAGAATCATCGTCCACCTTAATCTGCTGTCTCATAATCTTTTTCGCTATATCAAAAGAAAGTTGTACTATCTGCTTTTCGTTTTCTGTAAAAGTTCTCCGATTCTCGTCTTTTATAAACTGCACAAGCTCCTTGATGTCATCGACGCATTCTTCGAGCTTTGCCTCTTTTGCTTCCTTTCCTTCGCGGAGGCCCTTCTTATATCCCTGCTGATATCCGACGGTTTCCGACTCGTTAACTATCATTCCGGCATTCTGGTCCGCATCCTCTACAATAGCCTTTCCTTTTTCTTCGGCTTCGCTTATAAGGCGCCTTGCCGTCGCCTGAGCTTCTTCAATAATGCCGACCCGTTCGTTCTCAACTCTTCTCCTGAGTGTTACCAGCTCCTCTGCAAGGATTCGCTGCCTCAGCTCCGGATCTATCATTTCCTTGAAGCGTTCTTCCTGGGTGCGCACTTTCGGTTTTTCACCGCTTCCGCTTTCAATGTCAAAATCAAATTCGGTCTCGGCTCCGTTTTCGTCATCGTCATGCAGTACGCGGATACTCTCCCGGATTTCTGTTTTTTCCCCCTCGTCTGAGGATACATCCCGGATGCGCGCCGCCTTAATAATATTAGACAATTATCTCATCCTTTCCGGCCTGAAGGTGTCTACGGCATTGTAGCCGTTTTAAGCGATTACATCGTCCTTTCCGCCCTTCATGATAACAATCTCGCCTTCTTCTTCGAGTCGCCTGATGATAGCAACAATCTTCTGCTGAGCCTCTTCAACATCACGCACTCTGACGTTGTGCAGATATTCCATTTCGCTCTTGACGGTCTCTCCCATACGTGCGGACATATTTGCAAAGATAATTGCGGCAACATCCTTGTTTGCACCCTTGAGTGCAACAGCCATTTCCTTGGTATCGACTTCTCTGAGGAAGCGCTGGATACCCAGGGAGTCGAGCATTGAGATATCTTCGAACACGAACATTCTCTTTCTGATTTCTTCCGACAGTTTCGGATCTTTTCTGCTTAGTTCGTCGAATATGTATTTTTCCGTGCCACGGTCGATATTGTTCATAATCTCTGCGATATAATTGATACCGCCAACCTCCAGGAGGTCCACCGAAACAACGGATTCGAATTTTCTTTCCAGTATGACTTCTACCTGACGTATAATTTCAGGCGATGTTCTGTCCATTTTTGCTATTCTTTCAACAACCTCTATACGAATATCCTTTGGCAGTTCCGCAATGATTGAAGATGCCTGATCGGCTCTCGCATAAGAAAGAATGAGAGCTATCGTCTGAGGATGTTCATTCACAATCATGTTCATAAGGTTTTTGTAATCGGCTTTTCTGATAAATTCAAAAGCCTTTGTCCTCAGACTCTTTGTAACCCTTTCAAGCAGAGCGCTTCCCTGCTGCACGCCAAAAGCCTTCTCGAGTACGTTTTTCGCATAAGTAACACCGCCCTCAAGGTAAACCTTCTGTGCCACACACAGACCGAAGAATTCTTCCATTACCTGGTCTGAAACCTCCGGTGCAATACTCTCCTGCCTGGTTATCTCATATGTCAGTTTTTCTATTTCGTCTTCCTGCAGATGCCTGTATATTGCGGAAGCTGTATCCTCGCCCAGAGCGATGATAATTTGTGCTGCCTTTTGTCTTGGCGTCAAGGATGCTGTACCGCTTGCTGCCATATCTTACCTCACCTTCCATATAAAGCTGCCCATTGCCCGGCTTTCCGTTTTGTCGCCGGGCATATGAGCAAATGCCTGAACCCATCTAAAATAGGACCTTTCGCGTCATGTAAACCGTGTATGTTTAATCGTTTTCGTTCTTCAGCCATGTCTTGATCATTGCAGCTGCAATCTCCGGATTGTTCGTTGCAAATTCCTTGACTTCCTGACGTCTTGCATCCATAACAGGCTGAAGCTTTTCGATTGGGCTGATCGGTTCTCCCTCCTCGCCGGAACCCGCGTCTTCCGCAAGGCGTGCTTCGAGTGCCGCAAGTTCTTCCGCCTCTTTCTTTTTCTTTCTCCTGCGCAGAAGGAGAATAACAGTAAGAGCAATAAGAATGAGCAGCAATATGCTTCCGAGAACGATGTAAAGTACCGTGTGCGTTTCAGGCTCCGGCTGAGGCTCCTCAGCCTCCTTGTAAAAGCGGAAATTCTGAACCGTGACGTCTTCAAGTTCGACGCCTGCCGCATAGGCGACAAGCTGCGCAACATTTTCACGTTCGCCCGGGTCGAAATTGCCTTTGTCGATGGCAACTCCTATTGAAACGTCCTCAACCGCCGCACCGCCTTTTTCCATTTGTTCCTTGACAGAGCTTACAAGATATTCGTAATCATCGCTTGTTGCCGCCATGGAAGACTCACCGGTGGCAGTACCTATAGGATAAGTGGCAACATCCGAATTTGTGGTTGTCCCCACTACGCCGCCGTCTCTCTCGGTTGAAGTGGAATTTTCTGTCGTATGCGATTCCTTATTGATAACTCCGGAATTATTGCCATCCGGCGAAGGATTGTACGTTATGGTCTCACGCACAAGCGCATCTGTATTTAATGTTACCGTAACGGAAACCTTGAACTGAGATGAATCATACGGCCCGGTAAGCACTTGTATAATCTTTTTGCGTAATTGCTCCTCAAGGTCTGTTGTAAGCCGTGCCTTTGTGGTTTCTATAGCCGTCTGTGAATCCTGTTTCAGTTCATTGCCCTGCCCGTCGGTAAGTGCTATGTTCTCTTCTTTCAATCCCGAGACAGCTTTCGAAACAAGCTTCAGAATACCGTCCACCTGAGTTTCGGTCAGTTTGTAGCCGTCCTTCATATGAACGATAACCGAGGCCGAAGGTTCCGCCTTCTTTTTCAGATAAAAAACGTCTTCCTCTTCCGGCGTAATTGTAACAACTGCCTGTTTAACGCCTTCGAGTGTCTGTATGCTTGCCGCAATACGTTCCTGCAGCTGCATATTTCTGTACTGCTTTCTCTCGTAATCAGTACTCAGCATACTGCTGTTGTCTTCGATAACGTAGTAGCTGAGGCCCGTTTTCGGGTATCCTGCCGTGGCAAGCTGCATTCGCACTGCCGATTCCTGTTCGGCAAGGCACAATATGTTGCCGCTGCTGTCCTGCTTAACGTCATACTCCGTCTCGGCCAAGGCCTTAAATATCTCGGAGCTTTCCGCGTCCGAAACATCTTCGTATATGATGACATAGTCTTTTTTGTTAAGCATGATGCTTGCGACAAGCGCACCCACGATTACCAGCACCGCAACGGCAATGATGATAATTTTGATTTTTTTGGATGCGTTGGTCCAAAACTGTTTAACAGCCTCCCAGGCTTTTTTTAATTGATCCGTCATATGTTTTACCTAAAGTGATTCAAAATTTCGTTTCGTCATTCATAATTAAAATAATTCTCAGCGCACTTGCATATCTGTCGAATTTAAACGGTACATCAGTCATTCAGTCTCTGCCGTCTTGTGTAATCAGTGCGGCAGCGGCCACGATTTTGATTTGAAACCTTCACGCAACGTAATATCCGCGATGTCCTTTTGTGAGCATTTTCAATGCTTTTCATGTTCCGATTAAAATTTTCGGCTTTTGATTTTCTGCAGTCTGTTTTGAAACCGGATTTGCCGGGGCAGCCGTTTTTTGTTTCAGAACATTCACCTTGCGTAAACGTTCTGTTCTTCGACACGTTGAAATGCCTTTTTTCGTTTTCCGCCATTTGCCCCGGGCACCCGCATGCGCAGTTTTTTTGCAAATGTTTCGTTTTGTCAAAATCGGACATCGTGCAAAGGCTGCATTTGCCAACGCATTCGCGGCATTCGCCGCAGCAAGAAGCTTGACGCGGCGTCAAGGTTTTGATCTCCTTGCCTCTTTCTCCGGGGTCATTTCCCTATTCGCAGTTCCGCTGTCGGAAGCATCTCATCGGCGCATTTGTCCGGCGGAGTTCCAAACAGATCTGCGTGCATTTAGCTTAGAGGTTTGTTCGCATTACTTCGGTGTAGGCATCAAGCAGTTTGTTCCTGAGTTCCACCATTGTCTGAAGAGCAAGTTCTGCTTTTGTTGCATTTATGAGCATGGTATGCATGTCATCCATATTTCCGATGGACAAATTGTACGAATCGAGTTTTGTCTGAGCCTGTGTGGTTTCAACATTGTTCACTATCCCATCAAGAATTGTTCTGAATGTGCTGTCTTCCGGTCCCTGTTCCTGAACGGCAGGTCCTCTTTCGTCCAGCCAGTCGATTTTCTTGACGTTAATTTTTGAACTGATAGGTACTATAAAGTCTGCCATAATTTACCTTCCTATCTCCAGCGCCTGCTGAAGCATCGCTTTGGTTGCATTGAATGCGGTGACATTTGATTTGTATGCGCTGCTTGCCGCCATCATGTCCACCATCTCCTGAGTTGTGTTAACATTCGGAAGCCATACATATCCGTCTTCATCCGCATCCGGGTGTGTCGGATTGTAAGTCGGGGTAAACGGAGTTCTGTCTTCGACGATTTCCGCAACCTTTACCCCGGTAGTCTTGACAGGCCCGCCGGTTTTGTCTTCCGAAGCTCTGATCAGCGCTGCCTTGAAAGTAGGATCCTGCTGTGTGCTCTGCATCACAACCATTTTGCGTCTGTACGGTCCGCCGGCCGCGGTTCTTGTGGAATGGGCGTTCGTGATGTTTTCGGAAATAATGTCCATACGCATCTTCTGCGCCGTAAGTCCGGAACCCGATATGTTTAATGAACTAAGAAAAGCCATGGTTACTTACCTCCCTTAACTGCATATTCAAGATTTGCATACATGTTCGTCATACTTCTTACGAGGTACATGTACTGAATCTGGGTTTTTATCATATCTACATTTTCCTGGTCAATGTCTACGTTGTTTCCGTCAAGTCTCATCGTTATGTAATCATCGTCGTAGTTAAAAATTTCAGAGTCTTTAATCGTGCCGAGTCCTTCTCGGATTGTTTTGCCGGTAACGTCCGGCCCGGTTCCGAGTTTCTTCACCCGCCGCGCAAGCTCTTCCTCAAAAGTAACCTTTTCCGCCTTGTAGTACGGAGTCTCAGCATTTGCAATGTTTGCCGATACTGCCTTTTGCCGCTGCCACACTCCGTCAAGCGCTTTTGTTACAATCGAAGACGTAAGATTGTCTCCTATCATCGAAATCTCCTCCCATTGTCCGGCCTTCGGTCCGAAAGCCCGCTTCCTTCAAATCCGGCCGGTGTTTTAAATATCATTTTTTGAATTTTGTCTTTTGACTTTTAAATCTTTTGACCTTCCGCTTTCTTGCTTTCTCGCTTTCTCGGCCTTTGAGATTTTCGGTTTTCCCGATCTGCGGTAATGGTCCTGTTGTCCCGATACAGGTCCGGCCCAAAGCCGGCTCGTGATTTTGCCGGAGCGCAGTCGCGTCAAAATCTTTTTTCGGTTCCGCGCAAGCCTGTTTTGCCTATCACGGAACTTCGTATATCGGGTAAGTCGGCCCTGCCCGCTTCGGTTATTTTTCGCAGGCGATTTTGTATCGCCCGCCCGGCACATATTTTGTATCTTTTTAAATTTGCGCGGCATGTGCATTTTGCACACTCGGAGCGGTGTCCGCCGGCATTCGGAATTCACTTTTCCTACTATATATATACGTGCAATATGATTTTACTATAAATCAACTCGCAATACAATAGTTTTTTCAATGTTTTCAGCGGTTTTTTCAGCATTTTTTTCGGGCGTTTTTGCGATGTTTTTTGTTTTTCTTTTTTTGTGGGTTTTTCTGCCATTAAAGTCTTTTTTCGGATGGCCTCATTTCGGATTTTGGAAAGGTTTTAGGTTCGAAAATGTCATTCGGCCGGCATCCCTATTTTTGAAGAAGTCACCGTTATTTTTTACCTCCCCCGTTCTTTCGTCGGCACTGTTTCCCGTTATAAGGAAACAACTTTGTTGTGTATTTTCGTCGAAACACCCGCCTCCGTTCAAAGTTCTCTCTGTCGTTTCCCGTGGGAATTTACACAGCGATTTGTATATGGTGTTGCGTTATACTTTATACACGACGTTTTGCATTGTCTTTATGCCCTTCTTTTTCGCCGGATTGCAAGACGGTTTTCACAATAATTCATATGTTATTTTGTGCGGTATTTTTCACTTTTTCAAATTGATTTATGCAACATTTCGAACACATTCAAATGTGTTTTGAGTACACTTTACTGCAGTATTTTCCCCTTTCGATTAGCGCGAAAACGTGTTTTTTACAGTTGTATATTATATTACACGCACTTTATTTGCTTTGCAACTACAAGCTTTATAATATTTACATTTAGAGGAATAATGCATTTTGAATTTACTCCCCGGCTTCCGTTTTCCTCTGAAGAATTTTCTGCGTGGTTCCCTTTTGCCGGTACAAAACACCCGACATTTTTTTGAGTTTGCTGCGGATTTTCGGCGCATTCTTTCACAGATTTTTTACAGGCTTTTGCCTTATCTTTTGCAGACCTTTTGCAGGTCGCTGCCGAGATTTTGTGTGCCTTTTCCGGGCTTTCATCAAGCTTTCGCAGAAATTTTGTCGTTCTTTTGCCGGGTCCACTGTTCGTTCAATCTTCGTTTCTGTTGTCTCCGGGCTTTTTCCCATGCCTTTCGTCCGAAATTTTGCGTGTTTTTTGCCGTGGCCTTCATCTGAACTTTTGCGCGCTTTTTTCGTTGCCTCTCGGGCCTGTTGCATAGGTTTCAAATTCCGTCCCGCCGCTTTTGTCATTTGCAAAATGCGCATCGCGTTTTTCCCCTTCATATTACACTTTTCTTTTTTCGGCATATATATGTAACGTATTGTAAATCAGCCCTTTTTCGGATACAATGTAATCTGGGAATTCGGGCATTTGCAAACGCTGTATGCATTATCCGCGCATATAAAAGAAAAAAATATATTTTTTTCGTAATTTCCCCTAAAGTTTTTTCCGCGGATGCCGATAACTTTATTGCAAAGAAATAGAAGGCTTGATCGGCAGGCCCTTCGGGTTCAAAAAGGGTTGAAAATTAGGGAATTTCAAAGATATTTAAACAGACGGGCCGCATCGCAGCACTCTTGCACACATGTTCGTGAAACATGTTCCGCACAAAATTTGTGAAAAGGAGGTCAGGACTATGGAAATTGGCTATATCAAAAACTCGATTAAAACACAGCAGCAAATCAGAGAGCAGTCTGAGGAAATCAAAAAGAGTGCGAACTCTTCCAATGTTAAAGAAAGCAGTCAGTATTCGATTTCCAGCAAGACCGACAGCACGCAGCTCAAGGGCGGCAACGCTTCCTTTGGTGACAAGCGTATCGCAATGGCAAAATCAGCCATGCTTTATGAAGCTTCTCAGGACACATCGGCAGCCAAACTGGCTGACATCAAGTCACGTATCGAAGCAGGTACATACCATGTGGATTCGCGTGATATCGCAAAGTCCATTCTTGAAGCGTAAGAATCCGGAGGTCAGGGGATGATTATTAAGAATGCAAAATACAAACAGACTCTGGACAACTTTTATAAGTATCTGGATGAAATTCTGTGCATATATGAGGACGCCGTTCCTGTTCTTCAGGAGGAGTTTACCGCAATAGCAGAGAACAACATACCTTTACTTAACGAAAATCTTAAAGTTCAGCAGGCCATGTTTCTCAAAACAAAACAGTTTGACTCAAAGGTTCATTCTTTCCTTACCGAGCTTAACATGCCGACAACGAATCTTTCCGCAATGATTGCAGAGCTTCCGCCGGAAGAAGGCGCTTCTTTCAAGCAGATTCTCGACAGGTTCGATGTTGCGGGCAAAAATGTTCTCTTTTACAGAGACAAATGTAAGGCTCTTCTCCAGCAGAGGCTTTACCGCGTCGACAAGGTCCTTGAACACTATGAGCAGACAAACAATTTGTACAACGGTCACGCCGGACAAGTTCAGTCAAAAAGTTCGGGACTTCTCCAGACAAGGGCATAGATCGTGCAAAATTAATATACGTTTTCTTTTCACCGCTCTCTCGCAAAGAGCATGCCGCAGCAACCGCAGTTGCAGGTTGTCCGTATTAATGCAGTTACAGTTTGTATACATTTACAATAATGAAAGTTTTCTTTCAGCCGGACCGGCAAAGGGCAAAGGGAAGCGCTCGGATCAAAGGATCCGTAGTTTCAAAGAATCAAATTCAAAAGACATTTCCAGGAAACTTAAATAGGCAAAATTGCCGACGGCTTCACAATCTTTTTCTATATCGGGATTCGAAGCAGCTTAGGTTTTTTCGGAATATCCACAATCAGAAATACCACTATAATCAGGCAGAATCATTTTTACTACTTTATATATAAGGGTAACATCGTCTGCTGATTTGTCGTATAAGAATATAAAAATAAGAATCGGAATCACTACACCGGGATTGAAAGGAGCGTGCAAGATGGCAATACCTACTTTCCAAAACCTAACAACAGCATACAGAGCACTTGCAGCCAGCCAGACGGCTATCAGTACTGTGGGACACAATATATCAAACGCGAACACGGAAGGCTATACCCGCCAGAGAGTTGACACAGCCTCCATTTCCAGCGGCAGCATCGCAAAATACGCACTCAACACAAAGATGCCCGGCTGGGGTGTTGACGTTACGGACATAGAACAGATTAGGGATAAATTCCTTGACAACCGCTACAGAAGTGAAAACTCAGATACCTCAAAATACTCTACCGTTGTCGACGGTCTGGGAGATTTGAGCAATGTCTTTGATGAAATAGAAAACGAGGGTATACAGAATCAGCTCATCGATTTGGTCAACCAGCTGCAGACATTCTCCGATACCCCTACAAGCGCAGACCTTGCCCTTGTTGCAAGGACTTCTGCAAATCAGCTTACGCAGATGCTCAATTTATACGCGGAAGAAGTTCAGGATGTACGTGAACAGCTTGTATACGATTTGTCAAATGTAGTAGTATCGACAGACTTTAACTCTGTTGTCCAGAACATAGCAACTCTTAACAAGGAAATCCGCGATCAACAGCTCTACGGAAACAGTCCGAACGAGCTGCTTGACAAAAGAAATCTTCTCATAGATGAGCTTTCAAGCATGGCAAACATCAAAGTAACCTACAACACCGAAAAGGTTACCGAAGATCTCTCTCTTGAAAGACTTACAATTTCGCTTTACGACGCCGACACCGGCATGAACCTCGGACTGGTTGACGGTTCAAACTTCAACACACTTTCAGTCGAGGATGACGGTGAAAAAATTACAATCGGAATGAACTGCAGTTTCAGGCTCGAAAACGAAGACGGTGTGCCTGATATAGACACTCAGGACATAACTCACTATTTCGCCTCAGGTTCGATTAAAGGATATATCGACCTGATTAACGGAAAAGGAACCTATGCAAATATCCCGGAAGGTGAAAACGGCTTCCGAGGTGTGGCGTATTACACGGAAAGTCTCAACACCTTCGCCAGAACATTTGCGCAGACCTTCAACACCCTTAACGATACAGACGCCACCGACGAAGACAGTATGGCTCTTTTCACCACTGATGACGGTGAGACTACCGAGGGAATCACGGCGATGAATATAGCAATTTCAGACAGATGGCTTGACGATTCCACCTTCATTACAACTACAACATCAAAGGAAACAACAGGTGGAAACGACAACGTCCTCAGAATGATAGAAGCTCTTTCGACGGAGCAGAATTTTGAATCGGAAGACGGTACATCAATGTTCAGCGGAACATTCTCCGAGTACCTTACTTCTGTAGGCGGAGAACTTGCTCTTGATTCAAAGCTTTACGGCAATTTCTTCAAATCTTCGAACACGGTTCTTTCCGACCTTTACAATTCAAGGGAAGAAACCTCCGGTGTTTCTCTTGACGAAGAAGGAGTTAATCTGGTAGCCTTCCAAAAGGCTTACCAGGCGGCCGCAAGATATTTCACCGTCCTTGATGAAGGACTCGAAACGCTTATGAGCATGGGTCTTGTAGGCAGATAATGAAAGGAGGCACAGTATGCGTATCACAAGCAAAATGATAAGCTCGACCTATTTGAGAAATCTCAACGGCCTTGCGACAGATCTCAACAAATACAACAATCAGATTGCCTCCGGCAGAGAGTTCTCAAAAGCCGCAGAAGATCCTGCTTCGGCAGTCCGTGCATACAGGCTGAGGGAAAACCTCTCCCGTATCAACGGTTATTCATCAAATGTAACCTATGCCAACAGTTATCTTACAAATGCCGAATCCGTACTTAACGGTATGGAATCGACGCTTATAGAAAGTAAAGCAAAAATACTTCAGGCGCTTAACGGTACACAAAGCCAGAATGAGCGCAGAATTATAGCTACAGAACTCAGAAGTGTTCAGGAACAGTTGCTTCAGTCACTCAACTCAAACGACTTCGGAATCTACATTTTTGGCGGCTCCAACACAGATTCCAAGCCTTTCTCGACGGGAGATTCGGGACAGCTTGTTTATAACGGCTACAATGTTGCCGATATGAACAGCAATGTAACTCTCCCCCACACTCTTGAGGAGATTGACTGGGCAAATTCCGAATACGGGTTAAATACAACCATGCCTTACAGGTATGATTATGTCGGCGAACTGGAAGAAGTCGCAAGACCTTCCGCAATGCCGGATCCGACAGACACAGCCACCTACCCTCTCGGAGAAAGCGATCCGGCATATACCGCAGACATGGCAACTTATCTTGCAAGCGTTGCAACAGAACCGGACCCGACAGATACGGCAACGTATCCGGGCGGGGAAAGCGACGCCGCATATATCACAGACAAGCAGAATTACGACGAATACAAAAGCTATGATATCTATCAAAATCTGCTCGCACGACGTGATGCAAACAGAGATGCTTTCGCGAAAAACACTCTTAATTACAATTTGACGGATCCTTCCGCAGACGATTACATCGGAGTTATCGACGAAGTGGCAAAGCCTTCCGCAATGCCTCTTGTTGAAAATTATGTAAGTGATGCCGAGTTCAACAAAGCAATGGACGAATATATCGAAAGCGTCACGGTCGCTCCGGTAAAGGATGATTACGACGGCGGAACAGAAAGTGTTGCATATAAGAAAGCACTTAATCTTTACAAACTCGAGAACGAATATCCGGATTCAACGGATACCGCAAAATATCCTCTCGGTGAAAGCGACCCTGCTTACCTGGCAGATGTAGCCGCTTATGAAGCAGGGATGCCTAATCCGTCCGACTATTGCAGTGGCAACAACAGCACTGCCTGGGAAGAGGATCTTGAGGCTTACAGGGTTTCCTACATGGCTGCAAACGCAGCTCCGGACCCTACAGACACTTCTCTTTACCCTCTTGGGGAGGCAGATCCTGCCTATGTTGCGGACCTTGCGGCATATAACAACAGTGTTGATGCTGCGGTTTCGGCTTACAGCACAACGCTCGTTCCGACGGATTCAAGGTACGACCCGGCAGCTTATACTGCTGCCACCGCAAAATACGCGGTTGAAAGTGTTGAATATGCCGAATATAAAGCATATGACGACGCTGTCACGCAGCGCGACGCAAACAGAGACGCCGTGGAAGATGTCCGCGCCGCAGCCCTTCAGAAAAGGCTTGAAGATGACACTCTTTATCTTGACATAGGTCTTGATGTGGAATTCGCAAATGACGGCCAGGAGGTTGTAGACAGCAGTGTTTTCAAATATTCCCTTACAGGCCTTATGGTTATGAAGGCGGGAACAACCACAGTAAGTGTCGACAACGGTCTTAAGACATACGACCTTGAGGTTGCCAACAATTTATATGATATGCTTGGCCAGCTCGTTAAGGAATTCGAAAAACCGGATTCCGAATACTCCTACGATGCAGCCAATGCCATATACGGAGTTTTTAACGACTCCACCGCAGTTGTCGTAAACAATATGACACTTATAGGAACAAAATCTTCTTATCTTGATTTTACGGAATCAAGACTTGACACTCTTACACTCAACCTTCAGGAACGACAGGTCGATGTTGAGGGAGTTGATTCCTATAAGGCGATTATCAATTTCAAAACTACCCAGGCATCACAGCAAGCGGCATTACAGATGGGTAATTACATTATTCAGTCAAGCATATTTGACTATCTGAGCTAGCCCTTCGTGGGCCGGCCAACGCACAAACAGGCCAGAAAGTGTGAAAATCCAATGAAAGGAGATGAAATCGATGCAGCCGTATATAACAATTGAAACTGTACCAATCTCAATTGAATATGTGGAAAAGGAACCGGTCAAGTCCCAGGCGCCAAGGATGGCAAAGCTGGAAATCACCAAAGAAAACAATCAGGTCAATATTAAAAGCAATCCTATAGGCATCAAGATGGACTCCTTCCAACCGGGCAGCACAAATCCGGTATCATATACTGCCACTGCAGGCTATGACGCAGCAGGAAGACTCAGTATGGATATCAATTTCACCGGTATCGAAACCGGTGCCGATTTCGATGCTGCCAGATACAGCCAGGTTTCAAGGGGAATCGACAGTATGATGGATACCGTTCCAACCAGATCCGCAAGCGGACTGCCTGTCAGCAATTCAACCATCGGACCGGGCACGCTGAAGATTAAGTTCGATCTTAGCAATGTCAGCGGTCTCACTTCCGAAAACGTTGAATTCCAGCCACCGGATCTCGAGCTCAAAGTAACGGAGCGTCCCGAGGTGATTATTAAATACATCGGAGGTCCTCTTTACTTCCCAAGAAGCGCCGATCCAAAGTTTGAACAGGCTTACAAACAGGCAGCGGCAAGTCTTAACGTATCCGTATAGCAACAATTATTCAGGAGAAAAAAATGGAATTAAACACACGTGATTTCGGAATAGTTTCCGTAGAAGAGGATGCTGTTTACAAGTTTCCGATAGGACTTTACGGCTTTGAAAATTGCAGGGAGTTCGCAATTTTTGAAAAAAAATTCGACGATATTTCCTTCCTTTATCTGCAAAACACAGAGGCTGAAACCCCATGTTTCATGGTTTTCGAGCCTTGGGAACTATATCCGAATTATCAGCCGATGGTAACCGGAGAAGACTTGAAAGCAAGCGGCGTTGATACAACGGAAGACCTGATCTTCCTTACTATCGCAAATCTGCCGGGGCAATCTCTGGAAGAGTTTTCCATCAACATCAAAAGTCCTATCGTCCTGAATCCCAAAACGCGGGAAGGACGTCAGGTAATTCTTCAAAACGCAGACTACAAAGTCCGCTATCAGCCTTTTCTTGAGACAAAGAAATCAGAAGGAGGCCGATAGAAATGTTAGTAGTCAGCAGAAAAGTGGGAGAATCCCTTGTAATTGCAGACAACATCAAGGTTACCATTGTTTCAGCCGGTAGCGACAAGGTATCTGTCGGCATCGAGGCTCCCAGAGACATTACAGTTCTAAGGTCTGAACTGCTTGAAACTATTGAAGACAACAAACTCGCACAAAATCGTATAATCGATAATGCCGGATATCAGAATCTGGCAGCCCTCCTAAAGGAGAAGCAGTCTTCGGGCAAGCAGGCACGGCTTGGAAATAAAAAGAGATAAAAGGTAATTGCATTAATTTTTATTAATGTTGTTATATGATTCTCTACGGAGGGAACACCTGCCGGGGTATTCCCTCCAAAATCACGATATCTCCAGCACAGTCACATTTTCAAAATAGTTCGCGGCTATTCCTTAAGTTTTGTGACTGTCTGTCGATATACAAATTGCAGGGACAATCCATCCCTGTACATATCCTGAAATCTCTTAGCGTACGGGAGGGAGTCGGGAATTGAAAGTAAGTTAGTTATCTCATTAAATCCGGAAGGATACCGGAGGTTTATTTCAAGGAGGGAATTAAGATGAGAATTAACCACAACATAAGTGCTCTTAACACTTACAGACAATTATCAGCCAATAACAAGGCTACCTCATCCTCACTGGAAAAGCTGTCCTCGGGACTTAGAATCAATCGCGCAGGCGATGACGCTGCAGGACTTGCAATTTCCGAAAAGATGAGAGGTCAGATCAGAGGTCTTGACCAGGCATCAAGCAATGCCAATGACGGTATTTCACTCATTCAGACAGCTGAAGGTGCTCTCAATGAGACACACAGCATTCTGCAGAGAATGAGAGAACTGGCAGTTCAGTCGGCAAACGACACAAACACTGATGCAGACAGAGCCGAAATCCAGAAGGAAATCGACCAGCTTTCATCGGAAATCACCCGTATTTCAACCGACACCCAGTTCAACACAAAGAACCTGATTGACGGTTCAATGCAGGCTACCGCAAGCATCAACAGAAACGAAATTTCAGAGCTTCAGATGACAGACATCGCTGTTGCTGCAGGAGCAACTCTTGAAACAGGCAACTATGAGGTAACTATTTCAAACTACTCTGCGGCTCAGGAAAAGGTAGATGCTTCAAACGTTACGGTTGAAGGAGACTATACCGGAGCACACGATGTTTCATTTACTTACAAGGATGCAGATGCAGTTGCCGGAACAAAGGCAGGCTGGTACAATGACGAAACAGGAAACGCCGTTACAAAAGCAGACTTTGCGAAGATGGGACTTACAGTAGGCGGAACCGCACAGGCAGGTGCTCAGATTGAGCTTACCGCTGCAGTAACAAAGCTCGGTCAGGCAGGTACTGTAGAAATTGACAGCGTAGGCGGAACAAACAGCAAAGGTCTTACAGCCGTTATGGAAAACTCGATTTCTGCTTCATTCCCTTCGGGAACAATTTCCCCAACTGCTACGCAGTACGGAAATTACGGTATTGCTGCAGGCGGTGCTCCTTCTGACGTAGACTATGGTGAAACCCAGAAGTCAACTCAGGTACAGTTCCGTTTGGATTCCGCAGGAAAATGGGATGTTTACAAGGCTGATCCGACAGCTGCAAGCGGCTGGACAGCTACAGCTGTTGAAGACCAGACAGATGCAGACCTTCAGACCAAGTACGGCATCACCCTTTACGGTGAAGGTACAAAAGGCTCCGACGCTACAGGCGCAAAGGCTGACGGTACTATCATCACTGTAAACGTTACGGGAAATGTCAAGGCAAATCCTGGTTCGGTTGCCGCAGTTGACGCTTCCGTTACGACTGCAGAGACAAAGACTACTGCAATTCAGACTGATATGGCAGCAGTCACAGGATCAAATGCAGTAACGAATAACGGTACAGGTACTTACTTTAAGACCACTACCGCTCCTACAGTAGATGCAGCCAAATTCCAGAATGCTCTCATCGCAGCTGATGCCCTTCCTACGAAGGATTACGGCGAATCTTTGACAGCAGCAGGACTTGACTACACATTTACTTACGACAAGGCATCGGCTTCCTGGGATCTGAAGCAGGGTTCAACTGCAATTGCAACAGGTATCAGCACTGAAGACGTTAAGAACGTATACGGTGTAACTACCGAAGCAGAATCAGGCAAGACAGAAAACGACCTTTCGACAGGCTCCACAATCAAGGTATACTTGAAGGAAGCTCAGCTCAAGGAAACTACCGTTATGGCTCTTGAAACAGGCACCGATCAGGGTAAGACAGAGCTCTTTGCAAAGCTTGAAGAAGCAGGAGTTATGCCGGCTGCAGTAGAAGGCGGCACTTCGCAGAACATCTCTGAAGTTGTTGTAACTGCTTCAAAGGAAGGAACATCTTCGCCAAGATTCAGTGTATCTGTAGACGGTCAGGAAATCGCTTCCGGTCTTACGGAAGAAAAGATGAAGGACTTCGGACTTAAGTTTGTAAGTTCCGCTAAGGTAAATGACGGTGATACTTATACAATGAAGGTTCTTGGCGGAAGCAATGCAAAGGATGCTGAAATAGCAGACACAATAAAGATCAATCAGAGCGAAGAAGTCGCTGCAAAAGAAGCTTCCTATGACACTGTAATCACTGCTTCAAACGGCGAAAAGATGTCAAGTTCGGCTCTTAAATTCGAATTTGGCGACGGATTCGGTTTTGATGAGGACGGCAACGCAGTCGAAAGCACTTCATTCAATGTAAATGTTGATGCAAGCAACGCTCTTGTATTCCACATCGGTGCAAACAGCGGCCAGAACACTACTCTGAACATGAACAACATGAATTCTGCAAGTCTTGGAGTAGACAGCCTGGATCTGACTACCCAAAAGGGTGCAGATGCAGCAATCACTACAATAGACGCAGCAATCACTACAGTATCCGCTCAGAGATCTGCTCTTGGTGCTATGCAGAACCGTCTGGAACACACAATCAACAACCTGTCAACTACATCCGAAAACCTGTCTGCTTCCGAATCTCAGATCAGAGACGTAGACATGGCAAAG
>JAILLO010000071.1 GCA_024693105.1 Clostridia bacterium
CCCCCGATAATAATTTCGAGCTTATGTATAAGCTCCTCGGGACTGCGTTTCATGCCCTGGTGCATCCACTCTTCAAGAAGAGCAATGAAGGAAATTACATAGAAGTTAGAAAGAAAACGGAAGTCTTCTTCGCTGACGGAAATTCCCTCGCCAGCATAGCGCAGGAACAGGCTTGCGATGTTGAAGATATCCTTGTGGAGATAATGCCTGAGTGTCTCGTGGTTGACGGTATTGATCAGACAAAGGGCAAGAGCCTCGTTGTCGCGGATGTAGCGCAGAACGAAAATCCCCGCATCCTGCCAGCTGAGAAAGCGGTCGGAGTCCGAAAGAATGCTGAAAAGCTCTTCGCGGATGGTCCATTCGATCAGTTCATAAATGTCCTGGAAATGATAATAAAAGGTCTGGCGGTTAATGCCGCAGTCCTCTGTAATTTCGCGGATGCTGATTTTTTTGACCGGCTTTGTGACCATCAGTTTTTTCAGAGACTCTGCAAGAGCTCTTTTGGTAAGATCTGCTTTGACGGGATTAGACATTGGAAGCTCCTTTAAACGACAATTAAGAAGGTGCAGCGGATGCGGAAGGGAGAGGCCGGAATCTGAATCCGGAACTCCGAACCGAACTCCGAACTCAGAATCAGAAATCGGAACTTCGAATCCGGAGGGCGAATCCCTTGCGAGCTGCAGCGTATTTGTTTAAGTACATTATGACTCAGATGGCGAGGCAAAACAACCGAAAAAAATTCAGCCTCCGAATCCGCAGACGCAGACTCCGAACGCAGACTCCGAACGCAGACTGCAGATGCAGACTCCGAACGCAGACTGCAGACGCAGACTACGGAAACGGCGCATAAATAAAAGAAAGGAATGACGGAAGGAAAATGATGAACGAAGCTTATGACATCATACTTAAGAGTCCGCTGGGACCGAAGGAAGGAACCCTTCTGATTGAAGCAACCGCAAGGCGATTGCGGGGAACCCTGAAAATACTCGGTGAAGAAAACCAGCTTGTGGGTGTTCATGACAAGGAAAATTTTCACCTGAAAGGCATTATAAATACAGCAATCGGCAGAGAGGAATGCATCTTTGACGGCAGGCTTCTCGGTGAACGCAACTTTCGAAATCTTGATGCGATAGGCGTCAATGATGCAGAGGTTGGACTTGAGGGAAGTATTTCCATAAACGGGAAAAGTTATCTTGTCTCGGGCTCGGCAGCCGGGCGAACGGGAATCGGCCCTGCAAAAGTCGGATAGGAAAGCATGGGCAGGAAATTGCCGAGTGGCCGAAAAGCCGGGCATTAAAGCATCGCGCAGACGGCGAATCAGCCGGGAAGGTGGGGCTTCGGCGCGGCCGGGAGACTGCGGCGAACCGGAAAAGACCTGCAGCTGCGGCGATATGCTGAAAACGAAATCAACATTTAATATGTGAATATATGTAAGACTACAGAAAGAAAGAAGGAAGGAACAATGGAAATGCAAAACGAAAAAGTAACGGTTAACGGAAGGAGCTTTTCAAAGGTAAAAGCTGTAATTGCGCTTGCGATTGTGGTTGTGCTGATTCTGGCATGTGTTGCGTATGGCACAACAAGAGCTCTTCAGCCTGACGGCCTGAGTGTTCAGGGAAGTCTGAAAATGGAAGAGTCCACATTAAATTCAATGCTCGCGGGAACAATTGACGAAGTGCTTGTAAGTGAGGGCGACACAGTCAAGGCGGGCGACGTTCTTATAAAAATTTCAAGCGACACCGTAGAGGCAAAGCTTCAGCAGGCGCAGGGCGCCGAAGCAGCTGCAGCCGCAGTTGCGAACAAGGCTGCAAACGGAGCGCGCGCACAGGAGGTTGCGCAGGCAAAAGCCGCTTATGATTATGCGGCAAAGCAGTACAATCGCATGAAGACTCTGCTTGCGGAGGAGGCAATTTCGCAGGCGACATTTGACGGTGTTGAAGCACAGTACATTGCTGCAAAGGAAACATACAATATGGCGGTTGAAGGCGCGCGCGCGGAAGACAAGGCCGCTGCAGCTGCGCAGGTTTCGCAGGCAGCAGGAGCAGTCGCAGAAGTAAATTCATATCTTGATTATTCCGAAATTAAAGCACCTATGGACGGCGTTGTTTCTTCGATTAATATCAGCAAAGGCGAACTGATTTCAACAGGTATGGCACTCGCTACCGTAACAAAGAAATCAGATCCGTGGGTTGAAGTAAATGTCAAGGAAACAGATCTTTCAAAGGTTCATCTCGGTGCAGAGGTCAAGGTTAAATTTGCCGCATATGAGGACGAAACCTTCAAGGGTAGGATTGTAAATGTCAGCCAGAAGCCTGATTTTGCAACGAAGAGAGCAACCAACGAAAACGGAGATTTCGATATACTTTCTTATGGGGTAAAGGTAGAAATTACGGATGCGCCTAAGGAGCTTTATTCAGGCATGACGGTTATCGTTGACTTCGAGGACGAAAAATAGATGAAAGGCGGACCGGGCCGGCAGCTAAAATAGACTCGGACGTGGTGGCCCGGGCCGGGCCGGATAGAAATCAGGCCGCCCGAAGTGACGCGGACCGGGCCGGCAGCCCGAAAAGCTCGGACGGGATGGACCGGGCCGGATTCAAAATAGACTGAAAGAGGTTTGACAAAATGAGAGATCGTTTGAACGACGTTTTGCTTTCATTCATATTTTTCAAAACAAGACATCCGAATCTTGTGATGAGCCTTCTGATGTTTCTCATCATTCCGGTGGCTTCATCACTGATCCTCGGTTACGAGATGCGGACCGACGTTGCATCGAGAATCCCGACGGTTGTCATAAACAACGACAATTCCGACTTTTCGCGGACCTTCCTCGATTACGTCAATGAAAGCGAAACCTTTGATATAATTTCATATGTCGATAATTACGAAGAGGCGGAAGATATGATGTTCCACGACAAGGCTTTTGCGGCCGTTGTAATCCCTGAGAATTTCTATTCTGACCTCCAAAACGGCAAATCGCCGGTAATTCTGACGCTTTTCGACGGCGCGCAGATGTCTGTTGTGACCTACTCCAAAAACGCCATGACGGAAATTCTCATGACGCTCAAAGCAGCCTACATGATGAATATTTTCGAGGGCAAGCAAAGCGTGGTGCCGGAGCAGGTAATGCACCAGGTAATGCCTATTACAACGGTTACAAGGCTGCTTTACAGTCCTACAAGGAGTCTGAGGAACTTCCTTCTCCCGGGCATGCTTGCAGGTATTGTTCAGGTTGCGCTTGCGATTTCCGGCGCGGAGGCGGGCTTCAAGAAGCAGAAAACCCGCATTCCTTTTTATATGCACAGTCTGCCGATTTTGCACTGGTCGATTGTGGGGACGGCTTCGATGCTGCTGACGCTCGGCGTTCAGTGGTGGCTCTTTGGAATGCCTCACCGCGGTGACATGCCGGGCTTTGTAATATTCACATTCCTGTATTCGCTCACGATTGTGGGGCTTGGCTACTGCATCGGATCGATTTTTCCGGACAGGGCATTCTGCTCGCAGGCCTCGTGTATACTGGTGCTTCCGACGACAATTCTCGGAGGCTACACATGGCCGCTTATTGCGATGCCGCCTGCAATTCAGGCTGTTGCAAGATGCCTGCCGTTTACGTATTACGGGGACACGGTGCGCAATGTGTTTTTCAAACCGTTGCAGTTCCACCATATGGCGGATGAAATGTTCTTCATGGTCAAGTTCTTTGTAATAGAGCTTGTTCTTTTGGCGCTTATCAAGCTTTGGAAACAGGGCCTGCACGGCAGCAGGGTGACAGCTTTGAACGGAAGCGCGGGAGCGGACACCAAAGCCGCAGGCGTGGGCACGGCTGAAAACGACAAAACGGAGGTGATGCAGTCATGACACAGCAGCCTTTTTCAAAACTCGGCTTTGTTGACAAGCTTTTGATTGTAAAGCCTTATCTGATAGTTTTTTTCATACCTATACTTTTTACGCTGCTTTTTGGCTATGTAATGGGGCCCGTTTATGTGCAGGGCGTTCCTTTTGCGATTTATGACATGGACAACAGCGAAACTTCGCGGTCTGTGGTGGACAGCTTTTATGACTGCCCGACCTTCAAAATCACGCAGGATTACGAGACGACCGATCAGCTTGAGGAGGCTCTTTTGCAGAGCGATATTTACGGGGCCGTTATAATTCCGGAGGGCTTCGGAAACGATATTCAAAACAAGCGCGGCGCAGAGGCGACGGTGCTTGTGGACGGCACGAATTTCCAGATATCGAACAATTTGCAGCAGTTTGCCACCACTATTTTTACGATGGCGGGGGCAAGCATACAGATGAAGTATCTTGAGGCCGGCGAAATGACGCCGAAGCAGGCAAGTGACAGCGTTTTGTCGCTCAACATAGTCTCGAGAAACGTGTACAACCCGGGGCTTGGTTACATCTATTATCTGATGCCGGGTCTGCTTGGAATTTTCATTCAGCAGTCTTACCTTGCGGTTGCGCCGAACGCTGTAATTGAAACGAAACGCAGTATCAGAAAAATGCTGATGCTTTCGGATACAGAAAAGATAAGAGGGTCTGTAGCCTCGCTGACGGAGCAGCTTCTTGCTTTTGCGGGACTCAGCACCATAAGCTATCTTCTGAGTATACTGATTCTGCATTACAGCTACGGCTTCCCGCTGAACGGGTCGCTGGGACTTATTCTGCTTCTGCAGTTTGTGTTTATTATTGATATTGCGGCGATGTCCATTGTAATAGGGACGATTTTCGAGATGGGCGTTCATGTCGTTCAGTTCACGATGTTTTTGACCGTTCCGAGCATACTGACTTGCGGATTCGGGTGGCCGGAATTTATGATGACCAAGCTTTTCGCGGTAATCGTGAAGTCTGTATGGCCGCTTTATTATTACGTGATTCCGCTCCGGAATCTGCTCCTTAAGGATGCCGATTTCAGTGTAATTCAAAGCTACATTTTCGGCGGTATAATTTTCGGCGCAGTCTGGATGGTAATAGGATGCTTCCTTTTCTATAACAAGGTAAACATGCTGCGAAAGTTGAATATCGCGCTTGACGATTAAGAATAAATGCGAAATGTGAAATGAGAAATGCGTTAAACCTCAGGTTCTGCGGCCCGTCCGCAGGCCCTGGGGTTGCTTTACATGGTGGCAGAGGCCGCCCCACCCGGACACCGACGCGGATGCAAAGGCCGACCCGCCGACGCGGATGCAGAGGCCGCCCTGCCCGGACACCGACGCGGATGCAGAGGCCGTCCCGCCGACGCGGATGCAGAGGCTGCCCTGCCCCCACGGATGCAGAGGCTGAAAACCTTTTTAATTTTTACATTTATTCAACACACAATTAACACAAAAGGAGTGTAAACTATAATTGTCAAAAGGTAAAACGAGATAATCATTTGTGCAGGGAGGGATTCTTGATGAACACAGAAGATAATAACGAATACAGAAACGAAAGAAGAAGAGTTTACGGTGTTTACGGAGAAGAGCAGTCATTCTGGTCACAGGCCGACAAAAATGCAAGTGTTGCCGGCGGGACTTACGGACAGGCATCCGAAACGGGCGAAACGTACAGAAGCGCCGGATATGGGGACGCTTCAGGAGCAAATTCCGGATACGGCACAGCCTCCGGGCAGGGAGCATACGGCTCGGGAGTAAACTCCGGGTTCGGCGCAGGTTCTGAGCAGGGAGCAGGAAATGCCGAAGACACAAAATACGGCAGCGGCTTTTTCAAAACAAAAACCTCAAACCGTTCAAAATTCCTGACAATCAAAAAGAAAACAATGGCTCTTGTCGTCGCAGGATGCCTTCTCGTTTCGGGAGGCGCAGGCTTTGGCGGGGCAATGGCCGCAAATGAGATTTATGACGGCGGAGACTCTTCCGGAGCTGTTGCGGCTCAGGTTCAGCCTACAAATTACGACCTTGCAACGGCAACAAAAAGCGACCTTTCAATACAGGAAGTCATTGCGCTTGCAGCAAATTCCGTTGTTGAAATTACAACAGAACAGGTTGTAAACGACAGCTGGATGCAGCAGTACGTAAGTGAAGGTGCAGGAAGCGGCGTAATTATCTCGGCCGACGGCTACATCGTTACAAACAACCATGTAATAAGCGGCGCATCTAAAATAAGCGTTAAACTCAAGAACGGAAAGACTTATGATGCAGAGGTTGTCGGCGCAGATACCCAGACCGATGTTGCAGTAATTAAAATCAACGAAAGCAAGCTTACCGCAGCAGTTTTCGGAGACAGCGACAAGCTGCAGGTGGGCGATCTTGCGGTGGCAATCGGCAATCCTCTCGGGCAGCTCGGAGGAACGGCAACCGAAGGAATAATCAGCGCACTTGACAGAACACTTACAATCGAGGGAAGGCAGATGACACTTCTTCAGACAAGTGCTTCTGTAAATCCGGGAAACAGCGGCGGCGGTCTTTTTAACGGAAAAGGACAGCTGATCGGAATGGTTGTGGCAAAATCCGCAGGTTCAAATGTTGAAGGCCTCGGCTTTGCAATTCCGGTAAACAATGTAAAGACTGTGGCAAATCAGCTTAT
>JAILLO010000075.1 GCA_024693105.1 Clostridia bacterium
GCCAAAAATGCGGAAATCTTCACGACCTCTGTTGACAGTGCGGCAGTTTATGTGAATGCTTCCACAAGATTTACAGACGGAGGCTGCTTCGGACTCGGCTGCGAAATGGGAATTTCAACCCAGAAGCTCCACGCAAGAGGACCGATGGGGCTTGAAGAACTTACAAGCTACAAGTATGTGATAACAGGCGACGGACATATAAGGGAGTAGGAAAAGAGAATGAGAACAGTTATTAAAATCGGAACATCAACGCTTGCATATGCGGGCGGACATCTGAATATCAGAAGGGTTGAGCTTCTTTGCAAAATCATAAGCGACCTTAAAAATTCGGGAATGGAAGTAATTCTGGTAAGCTCAGGCGCAATAGGCATGGGCTGCGGTAAGCTGAAGTTTTCTTCGCGGCCGTCAGATATGCCGAGCAAGCAGGCAGCGGCGGCAGTCGGGCAGTGTGAGCTTATGTATGTATATGACAAGCTTTTTTCCGAATACAATCATACTGTTGCGCAGATGCTCATAACGGCGTCCGACGTGGAAAATGAGGACCGCCGCAGGAATTTTACAAATACGCTCAACAGGCTGCTTGAGCTTGGAGTGATTCCGATCATAAACGAAAACGACACAATAGCAACCGACGAAATTGTAATCGGTGACAACGATACGCTTGCTGCAACGGTTTCGAGCAATATCAAGGCAGATCTTCTGCTGCTCCTTTCCGATATTGACGGCCTTTATACGGCCGATCCGCACAAGTCAAAGGATGCAAAGCTGATTCATGAGGTCAGGGAGCTTACAGATGAGATCCTTTCGCTTGGAGGAGGCGCAGGTTCGAGTCTTGGAAGCGGCGGCATGAAGACAAAGCTTGATGCAGCGGCAATATGTATGAAAAGCGGCTGCGATATGGTGATAATAAACGGCAGCAAACCGGAGCTTTTGTACCGGATTGCAGACGGTGAAGCGGCCGGCACCAGATTTTTTGCGGTAAAGTAAAACCGACGGGTGAAAACTTACAAGGCGGGCTTTGGAATTACAGCCTGAAAGGCATTTGAACGAGGAGGTAGTCATGAAATACGGATTTATAGGATGCGGAAATATGGGCGGCGCTCTTGCGCGCTGCGTTGCGAAGGAAGCCGGAAAAAAAGGCGGTGGAGATGAAATTCTTCTGAACAACAAAACAGCCTCAAAGGCAGAAGCTCTTGCAAAAGAAATTTCTGCGGACTGCACTGCAAACTGCACGGATATCAGAACTCTGGCAAAGACAAGCGATTATATTTTTCTGGGAGTTAAACCGCAGTTTATGGAAGATATGCTTGAAGAAATCGAAGATGTGCTTGCAGAAAGAAGGGAGCGTTTTGTTCTTGTAAGTATGGCGGCGGGACTTTCAACCGACAAGATACTTAAAATGGCGGGTGTGCCTAAATGCCCGATAATAAGAATTATGCCGAATCTTGCGGTTTCCGCAGGTGAGGGAATGACGCTTTACTGCTCCAAAAATTGCAGTGAAGAGGAGACAGCTGCCTTTCTTGAAATAATGAATTGCTCCGGAAAGCTTGCGCAGCTTCCCGAAAATCTGATTGATGCGGGAAGTGCCGTATCAGGATGCGGGCCGGCATTTGTATTTATGTTTATTGAAGCTCTTGCGGACGGCGGAGTCGCATGCGGACTTCCAAGAGACCGCGCCCAGCTTCTTGCCGCACAGACACTTCTTGGCTCTGCGAAGCTTCTTCTTGAAAGCGGAAAGCACCCCGGACAGCTCAAGGATAATGTCTGCAGTCCGGCAGGGACTACTATTGAAGGCGTTCTTGCGCTTGAAAACGGCGGATTCAGGTCGCTTGCGCAGGATGCCGTAATTGCCGCATATAACAGAACACTGGAACTAAAGTAGCAATGCCGAAGCGCGCATAAAAGCGCACATAAAAATAAAAGCGGAAAAAAGCCCGGGGAGGAAATTAAAAATGACTGAGGCTGCAGCAAAAGCCATGGCGGGAGAGAAAGCCGAAAAAACAACAGAAATCAAAACAGAAATTAAAAGGGGAAAGTATCGTCATTACAAAGGAAACGAATATGAAGTGCTTGGCATGGCAAAGCACAGCGAGACGCTTGAAGACCTTGTAATTTACAGGGCTCTTTACGGCAATCACAGTTTGTGGGCGCGGCCTGCAGTTATGTGGAACGAAAAAGTTACAGTAAACGGGAAAGAAGTTAAGAGATTTGAGTTTATTGAATAAGAGGTAAAATATGCAGGATATTCTGCTGATTGGGGGAAAGTACCCCGATTTTGAAAAGAGAGAATTTGTACAGGCAAATGTTGCCGTCAAGGACGGAAAAATCACTTATATAGGGGCAGATGAGCCGGCGGCGGCGGAAAAGATCGACTGTAGCGGCAAAGTCATTTCTCCCGGATTTATAGATATTCATATGCACGAAGAAAATGTTTCGGAGGGTGACAAATGGGTAATTGCCGAAATGATGCTGAAGCAGGGAGTTACATTTGCGCTTGGCGGAAACTGCGGAGTTATGAGGCAGCCGGCAGCCGAATTTAAGGAAATGATTAAAAGGACCGGCGGATGTCCGATAAACTACGGACTTTTGTCGGGATATAATTATTACAGGAACAATGTTCTTGGGATAGACCATGATGAACCGGCCTCAAAGGAAGACCGTGACAAAATCGCCGGATATATGCGAAAAGACATCGAAGAGGGGGCTTTTGGGATTTCGTTTGGGATTGAGTACGATCCCGGAATTACGACAGAAGAAATGAAATACGCAATGCAGTTTCAAGGGGACGGGGATTTTCTTGTTTCGGCGCATTACCGCGGGGATGCCGCGAAGGCTCCTGAAGCTGTACGTGAGATGATAGAGCTCCAAAATGCGACAGGCAAGAAATTTCAGATTTCACATCTTTCGTCGTGCTCTGCAATGGGTCAGATGGATGAAGTTCTGGAAATGATAGAAAAGGCGGCAGGGGAAAATCCGCGCCTTGATTTTGACACATATCCTTATAATGCTTTTTCGACAATGATGGGCTCTGAGGTTTTTCAGGATGGCTGTCTGCAGGGCTGGGGTAAGGATTATAATGACGTGCTTCTTACTGAACCGCCATACGAAAATGTGCTCTGCACAAAGGAGATTTTTGATGATGCGAGAAAGAATTATCCCGATATGCTTGCGGTTGTTTTTGCGATGAATGAAGATGAAATTGCAGCAGCGGTTTCACACAGGCTCGGCATGGTTGCAAGTGACGGAATTATCAGCAACGGAAAAGGTCATCCGCGGGCTGCGGGAACGTTTCCGCGTTTTCTCGGAAAATATGTAAGAGAAGAAAAAAGGCTCACGCTTATGGAAGCTCTTGAAAAAATCACGCTTCGGCCGGCAACGCGCCTTGGCATGGAAAATTTCAAAGGCGTTATCAAAGAGGGCGCCGATGCGGACATCACGGTATTTGATCCTGAGACGATTCTTGACGGTCCGACTTTTGAAGATATAAATATCGAAAACAGAGGAATCGACTGTGTAATTGTCGGCGGCAGAGTAAGCCTTTTTGAAGGAAAGCCGACAGGAGTTCTTGCGGGAAGATTTGTGAGGAAAAGCAAGTAAAAAAGTAGTAATTGTTGCAGTTTTAGATGCCCATGGTTTTTATCGTGGGCATTTGTTATATAAGCAAAACAAGGGAAGGGAACTTTCAAGTTTATAGAATGGCAATTTGGAGCCGCAACTACCCGAAATGTATGTAATAAATAGGAATAATAAGTTGACATAGGGCACAATAAGAACTAATATGGATTCGTAGAGAAGATGGATACTCATTTTGTAAAGACGTGTTTTGGTTAGGGTGGGAATAATGTCAGAAGTGATAAAGTGTAAATTGCCGTTCAGAAAACTGCAACTTTCGGAAATTATTAGATGGCTGCAGGAAAAGGATGCTGAAGGGTGGACTTTGACTGAATTGCGCGGAAGCAAAGCAGTATTTGCGAGAGACGAAATCCGACATGATTATTTCTTTATAAAGCGTAAAGATTATCAAGACAATAAAGAAATAATGGAATCCAAGCATTCAATGCTTGCCGGGTGGAATTGCTATCTGGAATTGGTTTCGGTAGAAAACGGAAGGGGAAATGATTTTGCGGATTTGCAAATCGTTTCGCTGCCATCAAGGATTAGAACTGAAGAAATTCTGATGGAGATTCCGTTGATATTATTTATAGTGTATTTTACATATGAGCTATGTAAAAAGTACAAGCTCACGGGCAATGAGTCGATATTTTTTGATTTAATGCCTTATGGAGCAGTATTTTTTGAAATGCTATATATTGTATCGCTTTATATGGTCATTGGACTTGCAATACTAAACCGTATGCCTCTTTTTTTCGGAAAAGTTTACAAGGTAATGAATCAAGCGTTTTTTGTATTTTTAGGAATTTTTATAATGCTGCAGGCGATGCTCTTTGCACAAAAGATTATGTAATAACGACGATAGATGTCAACAAAAGACAGAGGTTTTGGATGCAAATCCAAAACCTCTGTTTTATATAGGTCGGAGTAATTATCGAATTAAAACAGTCGCCTCGCAACGATATTTCGAAGATGTGGCAAGCTTAAACCTCAAGATGCCTTGTTTATGAAAATAAGGCCTCCGATGCAGAGGACAATTCCGATGATCTGGTTCATGCCGATATGTTCCTTGAAAAAGAGAAGTCCTACAACAATAAGAACAACAGCAAGCGCAATATTACATACCAAAGAACCGAGGCTGATATTCCAGCCTGCACGGTAGAGGAAAATAAAACCTACTTCAAGGCCGACGATAGCAAGGCCAAGAGCAAAAGGCGCCCAGTTTGTTTCTTTAAGCTGTCCGACAAAATCCTTTGTCGGGCTCGTAGCAAAAAATAAAGCCAGCGCAAAAACAGCACCTACAAGGTAGGTAATTACAAGGCTTGCAAATGCATTGAGCTGTCCGGGTACCGACTTTGAACAGATATGATAAAGTGTATTTGCTCCAACAACAAGAATAACCGGAAAATAATAATTCATGATAATTTCACCCAACTTTCGCTATGATTTTTAAACGGATTTTTTGAAAAATCCGTTGTGACAATATGCGCATATTATATCACATATAAAAACATCGGGAAAGCAGTTTGCCTTCCCGATAAAAACAGATTTTGTTGTTTTGCCTGTAACCCACAAAAGTTTACTCGAAGCGCAGAGCTTCTATAGGATCAAGTTTTGCTGCTTTCTTTGCAGGGAAAAGGCCGAAGAAAAGTCCGACACCCGCAGAGAAAAGTACCGCAATTATAATGGTCAGAGGTTCTATCACAAGCGACATGTGTATGCCTTGCGTGCCTGCGACAATCATGCCGATTTTTCCGATTCCGATTCCAAAGAGCGTACCGATGCCGCCCCCTATAACCGAAAGAATCATTGCTTCAATAAGGAACTGTGTAAGAATATCCTTTGTCCGTGCGCCGAGAGATTTTCTGATACCGATTTCGCGTGTTCTTTCTGTTACGGATACAAGCATGATATTCATAATGCCGATGCCGCCTACAAGAAGTGAAATTGCGGCGATCGCACCGATGGCAATCGACAGAATTCCAAGTACTTTGTTTATCATTTCCATCTGGCTTTCGGCGCTCTCGAATGTGTAAAAACCTTCGTCCTTGCCTTTTACGTTTTCAAGATATCCGGTAAAGCTTTTCCCCTGAGCCGCGATATCTGTATCCGGGTCGCAGTAAATCTCTATATAATTAAAATATTCTTCTCCCGCAGGAAGTACGGTGGAATAAGGCATATAGCACTTATATGTATTCGAAGTTGCAAGACCTGCAAATGCTGATTCTTTCTCTTCGAAAACACCGATAACCGTTGCATCGGTCTGCTCTCCGTTCAAAGTTACCGGAACTTCTTTTTTCAGGGCAGCATCTTTGGAGCCAAAGAGTCTTACGGCCATTTTGTCCTGTATTACAATAACATTTTTCCGTCCCCTTATGTCACTGTCCAATATCATTCTTCCCGACTGCATGAGAAGCGTTTTGTTGTAATCGTCATAATTCGCACCTACTCCGAGAATGCTCAGATTTGCATCTGTCCTTCCTACCTTTGTGGCGGACGAACCGCTTACATAAGGAACGGCATATTTGATCATCTCAGGAAATCTGGCTTTTAGCGCGTTGATGTCTTCCGAAGTAAAGAAATCATTCATTGAAAAGTCATCTGTATTCATCATTTCCCAGTTTGGCATGATATAAAGATATGAACTTCCCATGGCTTCAAATTCGGCCGTAACGGCGCCTTTTGCCGAGGCACCGATTGAAGTGATTGCGATTACGGAGCTGATGCCTATAATTATGCCGAGCATAGTCAGAAAAGAACGCATTTTGTTTGTCTTGATTGCCGTCAGAGCAAGATTTACGTTTTCTAAAAAGAGCATCATTTGCCGCTCACCTCCCCGTAAAAGCCCGAGGCCACGCCGCGCCCGGTCAGCTCGTCCTTTATGATATTGCCGTCGCGGAAGGTAATTACACGGTCTGTGAATTCTGCTATATCAGGCTCGTGCGTTACGATAATTACGGTATTTCCGCGGTTTCGGTTGAGGTCTGTAAATATTTCCATGATTTCGACCGAGGACTTTGAATCGAGATTGCCGGTAGGCTCATCCGCAAGTATGATAGGAGGCTCATTTGCAAGAGCTCTTGCTATTGCAACTCTTTGCTTCTGACCGCCGGAAATTTCATTTGGCATGTGATTGTAGCGATCTCCGAGTCCGACATCTGTAAGCAGACTTATTGCCCTTTTTCTTCTTTCCTGCTTCGCAGTCCTGCCGTAAACCATGGGCAGCTCAACATTTTTGAGCGCGCTTGTACGCGGAATCAGATTGAAGGACTGAAAGACAAAGCCGATTTTGCGGTTTCTGATATATGAAAGCTCATCATCTCTGAGTCTGCTGACATCTTCCCCGTCAAGGTAATAATTTCCCGAACTCGGTTTGTCCAGGCATCCGAGCACATTCATGAGGGTTGATTTTCCGGAGCCCGAAGCACCCATAATTGCGACAAATTCTCCCTGATGTATCGTAAGGTTCACACCTTTAAGCGCTTTTACCTCAATATTTCCGTTTTTATATATTTTTTCGAGATTACAAACTTTAATTACTTCCAAAGTGAACCACCGCCTTATTCTGCAATCTGCCCGGATGTATCAATTTTCACCGTCATATTGTCGGTCATGTCCTGGGTAGGTGAAAGGACGACTTTGTCGCCTTCGTTCACTTTCTTTGTAATTACTTCGACGTTGAAGGCTGCTTCGACTCCCGTTTCAACAAATACTTTTTTGAGAGTATTGTCTTTTGAAACTGTGAAGATGCAGGTTTTTCCGGTTTGTGCGTCCTGCATAAGCGCTTCGGAAGGAACAACCAGAGTTTTTTCACTCTTTGCGACAAGAATACCCGCCTTTGCCGTAACGCCGGCTATAAGACCGGAATCCTGACTGTTTATCGAGATTGTCACAGGAATTACCATCTCGGTTGAATCAGCTTTTTTCTCGCCGGTCGGGGAAATTTTCGTAACTTCACCGCTCACGGTCTTGTCACCGAGCACTTGCGAAGAAATTTCAGCTGTCTGGCCCACTTTGATTTTGCTTATGTCGTATTCGCCTATTTTTACATTCATCTGAAGACGGTCAAGATTTTCAACAACAAACATAGGCTGGCCGTCTGTATCGGAAGGGTTTCTTCCTACGGTCACATTTACTCTTGTCACTGTTCCCGAAATAGGGCTTTTGATTTTTGTGTTGTCAAGGCCGTCAAAGGAGCTTACCGTAATAGCTGCCTCCTCGTAAGCCGATTTTGCCGTAAGAACGTCATCCTTTGCAAGAGCGCCTTCATTATAAAGGGACAGTTTAGTATCATAAATCCTTTTTGCTTCGGAAGCCTGGAGCTGTGCCTTTCTGTAATCGTCAATAAGATTTCCGCTGTCAAGGACGGCAAGCACCTGGCCCTTTGAAACTCTGTCGCCTTCCGAAACGAGAATCTGTGTGATTTCGTAGTTTAAGGAAGAAGTGATTTCTGCTTTTTCCGAGCCCCCAACCTCGCCTTTTACATCTATTATTTCTTCGACATCCCCGCGTGTGACTTCACCGACGCTTACGGCTGTCGCGCCGCCTGCTCCGCCGAGATTAAGCTTTGGAAGCAGGAATGCCGATGCGGCTCCGAGAATTACGGCCAGTGCGATAATTATGGCAAGGGCTTTTATGATATTTCTTCTTTTGCTGCGTGGCTTCTGCTGTTTTTTTGCCTTTTTTGCTTCTCTTTTGGAGTCTGCTTCGCTCAGCTTCTCTTCATATTTTTTGTAAAGATCCTCACGAACGAAAATTTTTTCGTTTCCGCTTGCGTTTTCCGAATTTTGATTTGTGTTTTCCAACTTACTTTCCTCCTGCACTTACACTTTTTTGAATGCACATTTTTTTCGGTTTTATACTAACATCAGTTACATAAAAGGAAATTAAGGGTTTATAAAAAGATTATTAACAAATTTTAACTATTAATTAAACAAGGTGCATTTTTCCCGTCAGCTTTTAAAATTTTCACCTGTTCAACATATAATCATCACATTTGAAAGGTAAACTTATAAACATAGAGCGGGGGAGTTAAGACCACCCCTAAGCTTTCCTTCTTTTATTGAATACACACACTTTAAAGGAAAAATCCCGGGTTCAGGCCCCGGGATTTTTCCTTTTATAATATTCTTTTGTTTTGTTTTGTTTTGTTGCCTGATGCCTTTTGGTCTGCAGCCGGGAAGTCCCGACGCGGACCGTGTCATAAGCCGCTTGTGATTACAGGAGGACTTCTTTTGCTATATCGACCGATTCCTTTGCATCGCGCGCATAAAAATCAGCACCTATTTTCATGGCGTAATCCTTTGTAAGAACTGCTCCGCCTACCATGATTTTGCATGGCAGGTTTTTCTCGCGGAGAAGGCTGATTGTTTCCTTCATGCTTACAAGAGTCGTTGTCATAAGCGCCGACAGCCCTACAAGCCGGACATCGTTTTTTTCGACGGCATCAGCAACTGCCTTGTATTCCACATCTTTTCCGAGGTCGATAACCTCAAAGCCGTAGTTTTCAAGAAGTACTTTGACGATATTTTTGCCGATGTCATGGACATCTCCCTTTACCGTCGCAAGAACGATTTTCCCCTTGGATTCACTTGATGCACCGCTTTCTTTCAGCTTAGTTTTGATAACTTCAAAAGCAGCCTGGGCACAGTTTGCCGCCATAATGAGCTGCGGCAGAAATATTCTGCCCGTTTCAAATTCACTGCCTGCCTTGTCGAGTGCGGGAATCAGCATTCCGTTTACGATTTCCATAGGGTCGTTATTATTAAGAAGCTCTTCCGTAAGGCGGCCTGTTTCTTCGCGAAGACCGTGCGCTATAAGATAACCGAGGTCTCTTGATGTATCTGCTGCCGCTTCCGGAGCAGATGAAGCCTTTGAAGGCCCGGCAAAATTCCGCGGTTTTTCCGCAGCAGGCGCGGTCTTTTGGGCGACCTTTTGATTTGCCGCTTTTGCAGGGACGAAATCCTTGTAAGCCTCAATATATTTAACTGCATTTTTGTCATAAGAGGCAAGCATCCTGTAGGCTCTTACGGCTCCTGTCATATTTTCATCGTTTGGATTGATGATAGGAAGATCGAGTCCTGCCATCAGCGCCATTGAAAGAAAGGTCTGGTTGATAAGAGGCCTGTTTGGAAGTCCGAATGAAATATTTGAAACACCAAGCGCGGTTTTCATGCCGAGTTCGCTTTTGACCTTCGAAAGGGCATCAAGGGTATTCATGACGTTTTCCTGCTCCGCAGATGCGGCAAGAGTCAGGCAGTCCACAAATATTTCTTTCTTTTTAATGCCGATTCGCTCCGCGTTTTCAAGAATTTTTTTCGCGATTCTGATTCTGTCGGCAGATGTTTTCGGTATGCCCTGTTCATCAAGAGTAAGCGCGATAAGAGCGGCGCCGTATTTCTTTGCGACGGGGAGAACGTTTTCCATGGATTTTTTCTCGCCGTTTACGGAATTGAGAAGCGGTTTGCCGTTGTAAATACGCAAGGCTCTTTCCATGACCTTCGGATTTGTAGTGTCTATCTGAAGCGGCGTGTCGCTGATTTCCTGGATTGCTTTGACTACTTTGCACATCATGCCTGCTTCGTCAATATCGGGAATGCCGACGTTGACATCGAGGATTTCGGCGCCGCCTTCAGTCTGTTCAAGCGCAAGATTCAGCGCGTAGGAAATGTTGTCGGAAAGGAGAGCCTCCTTAAGCGCACGTCTTGCCGTTGGGTTCAGTCTTTCCCCGACGATTTTAGGACCGTCTATAATTACTGTTTTTGAAGGAGTACATACAGCGGAAGGAATTTCTTTGCTTTGCTTCACGAAGGTTTTTCCTTCAAGCATTTTTGAAAGACCTGTTATAAATTCAGGCGTTGTTCCGCAGCAGCCGCCCATAAATCTGACGCCGAAGCGTATTGTTTTTTCCATAAATGCGCAGAAATCAGCCGCTTCTATGGAGTATTCCCCCGTTTCGGGATCGGGAAGTCCTGCGTTTGGTTTTACAAGAAGCGGAAGGTTGGTCCATCTGCTTATTTCCGAAATAATAGGATACATTTCCGCAGGTCCCAGGGAGCAGTTGATACCAAGGGCATCGACACCGAGGCCGTCTGCCGTAAGGGCAAATGCCGAAGGCGTGCAGCCCGTAAAGGTTCTGCCGTTTTCTTCAAAGGACATTGAAACAATCAGCGGAAGGTCGGAATTTTCTTTTACCGCAAGTATTGCCGCTTTCAGTTCGTAAAGATCGGTCATTGTTTCGATAACAAAAAGATCTGCGCCGTCAGAGGCGGCAACAATTTCCCTAAATGCATCGTATGCCTCTTCAAACTGCAGCGAACCGTTTGGAACAAGCAGCTTGCCAAGAGGGCCTATATCAAGGGCGACAAGCGCTTTTTCGCCGGCTGCGGCTTTTGCGTTTTTAATTGCGGCCGTTATTACTTCACGGACAGAATAACCGCTTCTTGCAAGCTTATATCTGTTTGCACCGAAAGTGCAGGTGTAGATAATATCGGCACCGGCATTTACATAAGCCGAATGCACGGATTTTATCATTTCAGGCGTTGTAATTCCTACAACCTCGGGGAGCTTTCCTGTTTCAAGACCTGCCTGCTGAAGCATTGTTCCCATGCCGCCGTCAAGCAGTACAAATTCTTTTTTTTCAATCAGTTCATGAAATTTCAATTTCTAATTTTTCCTCCTGAAATTGCATGTTTCGCTCAAATTACAGCTGTCGCAGTCGTGTGAAGAAGGACACGAAGGCCCTTTTGCCTCTCTTCTCATAATGCCGGCTGCCTGCATGCCGGTTGGAGCGTATGTTGTTTTGAGTGCCTCTGTTTTAAAAACATAAGGCTTCACAGTTGATTTTGCGGATTTCTTTTTTTGTTTTGCCGGAGTATGCGAATATGATTTCGGTATATTAAAAATCAACTTGGGATCCGAATTTTTAGGGCCGTTTTTTATATAATCCGCATCGATATCCTCATAAACCGGAGCTCTGGCTTCGGAAGGGTCCTGTATCCATGTCTCCGGTGAAGAGACATAGGCTTTCTGTCTTTTTTCCGGCATATTGCTTTTGCGCCTTTTGAATAAAGAAAAATCCTCTTTTTCTTTTTCGGCTTCTTTTTCGGCGGGAACAGCGGCGGTGATATTTTCCGGCTCTTCGGAAGCGGAATCTTCTTCCTGAGGCGGTCTGCCTGCAGAAGCATCATATGTTTTTCCGATGCCGTCAAAGCCGGTAAGCTCCGCAAGTGCCTGAATTGTATTTCTTCCGAGGGAAGATTTCTTTTTGTTTGCTTTTTTTGTCTTTGTTCTCTGAAGTCTTCCGGGTGTAATTCCCTCAGGCTGTTCCTGCTCCGCTTCTGCGGTTTTTTCGGGTGCGCTTTTCCCGGAGGCTTCGCCTGTTTCCCTGCCCTGCTGAGCTTTTTCCTTTGCGAGCGTCTTTTCGTCCTCGTAAAATCTTGTAGGCCTGTTTGTCATTCCTAAAAGCGCAGTGACCGATTTGACAGGAGTCATAAGTCCGCTTTCATTGAGGGAAAGCCCGATTTTCTTTGAGGCGTCTACAAGAAGCAGAAAATCCTCCTGAACACTTAACGGAAAGTCACCGTAACCGGGACTGAAGCGTCTTGTGAAGTGATAGTCTTCAAAACGGTCTTCGAGTATGATCTCTATTTTGTCGCAGACCTGCTCTATCGCAACATTTGCCATCGAATCAAGTATTACCGCTGCAGACATGTCCATAATCTGCGCCTTGCGTATAAGCATATCGACTTCGACGGAAAGCGTTGCGGCAAAAAAGACAACTTTATCGCTGCTGTAAAGAAGCTTGGAAATATCGGCGCCGATAAGAGGCAGCTTGGGATCGTCCACATCATAAACCTTGTAGGTATAACGAGGCCGCGCAGTTTTGAGGAGCTCTCTTTGACATTCGTTCATAAGGAGACGCAGCTCCTGCGTCGGTTCAAGGTTAATGTCTGTGTTTCTGTTTCCCAGAAGTCTTAAAACTTCTTTCTGGTTTAAAGATGTAAGCTTGACCGGTCTGTCATTTTGGTAGCTCAATGCCATCCCTCCTTGTATTTGCAGCCTTCTATATCAAGAAGCATGCTTTTGAAGTTTAAGCCTGCGGCATAGCCGATAAGTTTTCCGGATTCACCTATAACTCTGTGACACGGAATCACAATCGCAATAGGATTTTTGTTCGCCGTCTGGCCGACTGCTCTTGCCGCCATGCGGGAGCCTACGGCTTCTGCAATTTCAGCGTAGGTTTTTGTTTTTCCGTACGGAATTTTTGTTATTTCACGCCATACCTTCATTTGAAACTCTGTACCTTCCATAAATACGGGAAGCTTAAAATCCTTTCTGCGTTTGTGAAGATATTCGTCAAGCTGCCTGTAAGCTTCTTTTATAATGAAAGTCTCTTCTTCGGTGCCTACAGGAGGCGGAGTCTGTGATGCGAAAAATATGTCGGTAACTGCTCCGCTTCTTTCGGCAATTCCGATTTTTCCGAGCATTGTTTCATAGAAGAAATATTTTTTTGTGTCATGAACCGGTTCTTCCTCCTTCGGTTCGACAAATTCTATCTGATCTGTAAAGTCCAAGTTCTGCATTTTTTCCCCTTATCTGATTCTCTTAAGCTTTCCGCCGCAACGGCATCTGTACATATGCGGGCTTTCGATGATTCTGCACATTTTCATGCGCGGAAATTCTGCCCCGCATTTTGTACATACCACAAGGTATTTTGATTCTGAGGCGGCCTTTGCCGAATTTAAAAATTCTCTTTTTCTGTGATATTCTATGAAGGCGGGATCTGTTATCCCGTTTTCTTCGGGCGTTGAAGCTCTTTTGACGTTATAGCCGAATTCTCTGTTGACTATGTCGGCACAGCGCTGCCAGCGACCCCCGTGTGAATGGCAGCCTTCAATCGTATGAAGGACTTCATGAATAAGAGTCTGCCTTATGCTTTTCAGCGGTGCGGTAAGCATGGCCTCTGCCAGTTCAATTATGAAGCTTCCGGTTTTGTAATCCCTGCGGCATGCGCCAAAACGGCATTTTGCCCTGGTGTTGATATATACATGCGGGTTAATTCTTGCAGCGGGCACAAGGCCGGGCATCATGACCTGACGGATAACAAAAGCAAGCTGTTCGTCCGCAAATTTTTGCATTTTGCTGCCATATTTTCCTGCGTACTCTTTTGTCGTCTGCATGCAATACCTCCCGGACAAACTTACATTCTATTATACTAAAAACGACAGGATGTTTTCAAGGGAAATCCCCTTTTTCCAACGGCTGCAAATCCCCTTTTTTCAACGGCTGCGCCATGCGCCAAACCGGCCCCGCAAAAATCCGCAGTGCGGCTGCATATAAAAATGTCCAAAACTGCAACTTTTGGCTGCATGCTGTTGAAATAATCAGAGAATCAGAGTATAATTAAGAGATAATAATTGCAAAAATGTACTTGATTGAAAGGTACTCAAGGAGGATACGATGTCAAACGATGAAATGCTGGACGTACTGGCGGAATGGGGTGCAGACGTTAGTAATGCGATGAAATCCATGCTGGACGACAAACAATTTTATAGAGACTGTCTTAACAAGCTTTTTGCCGATCCTTCCTTTTCACTTCTCGGGCGCCAGCTGAAGGCGGGAGATTTGGACGGGGCCTTTTCAAGTGCGCATATGCTCAAAGGCATCACAGCAACACTGGGGCTTACGCCTATCAGCAAACCGATTTATGAAATTGTTGAGATTCTGAGAAAGAGAGAATCCGAAGGAACAGAGGATCTTTACAAGCTTATTTCCGAAAGGCACAAGGAACTTGGGAAAATCCTGAGTGAAGAGTAGGCTTTCAGGACAGATTAAATACTTCGATGAGTTTAAGCTTTTCATCGCGTGACAGTTTTTTTACAGCTGCTTCGCGACGGAGAGCTTCGTTTTTTGTTGCGAGCTCTTCAAAATAAACCATTTCGACAGGACGCCTTGCACGTGTATATTTCGAGCCTTTGCCGGAATTATGACACTCAAGGCGCTTTTGCAGATCGACGGTCCAGCCGGTATAAAGATTTCCGTCACTGCATCTTAATATATAAACATAATTTCCTTTTGTATTTTTAAATTCCATAATAAAACCACCGTCTGTATTTTGCAGCCGCCCTTAAAGGTACTGCCGCAGCGTAACAAAAGTCCTGTCTTTTCGCGTAGAACCGCCAATCTCAAGGAGAATAACCTTTCCTTTGCCGCGGAGCACAAGCTTGTCGCCTTCATGCACCGGCGCGTCTGTTTTCTGAACCTGAAGGCTGTTAACGAAAACAAGTCCGGAAGTGACAGCCTCCTGCGCTTTTGAGCGTGAAAGAGAAAAAGCCGATGCGATTATATTGTCAAGACGAAGGGATGAAACGGTGTCCTTAAAATCCCTGAATAGGTTTTCGGGAACCTGCAGCATGCGCACATCGGCAAGCTGCGCAGAAAGCTCGCTTCGCCCGGCTTTCCTGTAATTTGCAAGAAGAAAATCCGAAATTTCCCCAAGTATAACTATATCGGCACCGTCCTTGCGGACAAGTATGTCGCCTGCCTTTTCCCTGCGCACGCCAAGACCTGTCAGCGCACCGAGATAATCACGGTGGGAAAGCTCTTTTCCTCCGCCGCTTTGCATCTGAAGGCAGCTCAAAGGATTGTCATCCGGATTGCTTTCGAAGTAGGTCTTAAAGGCTTCAAACGGAATTTCTCTGCCGGTATGCCCGAATTTCGAAAAGGAAGGGTCATCAAGCATATAATCGGGGACAAAAAAACATACCGTTCTTTCGGCATCTTCATATCCTCCGTAATATCCAAAGAAGAAATCCTTTTCCCTGCGGCACAGCTGCGTGAGGAGCGTGCGGCGGTGCATATCGAGAAAATCGGTTCTTGTCATCATGTAATTGTCACGGCATTTGCCGATTTTATCCTGGGCAGATGCCAGGAAATATTCATCTTCTTTTGTCATATGAGTGTGTCCTTTGCAGGCTTTGCCGCTGGATTTTCCGCAGCCGTCTTTTTATATGCGGCCGCTTTCAAGGAGATTAATGTGCTCTTTTATTGCCCTAATAACATTTTCTTTTCCTACAATCGTATTCGGGGTTTTTCTTTCTTTTCTGTATTCAATCGAAGTCCAGAAGGCATCAAGCAGCACTTTTTCCTCGCTGAAGAGAAGATTGTTGCTCAAAGCCTGATTAAGCAGCAGAATGCTGATATTCTCCTTTATGAGAATGCAAGGGTCTTTTGGCGTCGGATCTGCAATTCTGACACTGTAATTATCATACTTTTCCAGCATCAAAACAGTGTTTTTCAAAATATCGATGTAATCCTGCGGCGTTACGTAAGGTTCGCGGCTGCCCTGAATGATTGAATAAAAAGGTGCGTGTGTCGCAAGTTCTTCACGTGAAAAAAGAGGGAAAATATCAAGAAAACAGTACTTTTGAAGGTTTTCAAGGCTTATCGCTCTGTCATGCGCAAGAACATTCAGGGTCGACGGCTTCCGGTACAGATTCGTGAGGTTTTTCGCAACGGATTCCGGGAAGAACGCCGTATATGGAAAGAAATCCCTGCGCACTGTATTTGCAGGGGCCGGTATTATATTTTCGCTGTAATAACCGAGGAAGTCGGTTATTGTCAGCTGGCTGTAAACATTGAGAAGCGGTCTGCAAAAGTTGAGATGATTGCGGAAATCGGATATTGCAGTCTGAATCGCATATTTATCCTTTGTCAGCATGGAAAAACCGCTGTCATGTGTAGTTGCGACCGAATGCGAAAAGACAAAACCGCTCTTTGCGGCGATGTATGCGGATGCTTTGTGAATTTCCTCTCTGAATTTCGGATAGTAAAACGGTGACACCTTTTCCGACAAAAAGAAAGGAAGCCAGTTTTTAATTTCTTCAACTATCTCGTTTGAATTTTTGTTCAGGCGGTGCAGGCTGATAATCGGATTGCCGCGTTTCACCGCTTCAAGAAGCATCGAATCGAATTTTGCCCAAAAGAGCGAATCCTCCTTAAGCCAGGCAAGATCCTCTTCGTCTGCTATATAAAGAGGCTGAGGCTTTGGATATTCAAGTACATCCGCAAGAAGCGACATAATTACCTTTCTACGCCCTTCGTTTCCGTAATAAAGCTGATATGTCGAGGCTGCCTTTCCCGCTGAATTCTGAAAGGGAGCGCCTGCTTTTTTAAAAGAAATCTGGGCTTCGTCATCATTGCTTTTCAGCCACTTGTAAATTATATCCGCCATAAGACTTTCTTTTTCGGACCATTCGCCGTCGAGCTTCAGGGCGTCCATAATAATCTTTTTCTGATAATCGTCCTTAACCCGCTTTGTCAGGTAAACGGCCATAGGCATAAGGAAGTTCTGACTTTGCGGAAGCTTTCTGCCGCCGTGACGCAGACGGCTTATATGCGAGGCATCAAGTGAAACTGCACTTGCGAGTGTACTGTTTTTTGTATTTGTTACATCCATAAGAAAATTCAGCTTGTCGGAAAACATTGAAAGCTCCTTTCTGTTTCAGGATATTTGCATTCCGGTTTTTTATAATATTACACCTTGACACGCCTCGTGTCAAATATGTCAATGACAAAATGCAAAAAACCCTTCGCATTTTTTTTATTTGTTGTAAAGTATAGATGACGCTTTTAGCAAACACCAAAACTTGCATACAAACCGAAAAAGGCATCCTTCTCCCAAGGGGTGCTTTTTTCATTTTTTTGTGCTAAAATTACCTCGTAATTATCGTATTTGCGACATATTCCGCACGCGTTGCAGCTGTCGGACACGGCTTTTGCCGCAGGCGGACAAAAAAGGAGATATTTTGTATGGCGTTTGGTTTTTTCAGGAAAAATGAAAGTGCGGATCTTATTATAAGGGGCGGCACAATATGCACACTTGATGCAGATCTGCCATATGCGGAGGCGGTTGCCTGCAAAGACGGCATTATTATCGGAGTCGGAGACGAAGAGGATATCGCGGAATTCGAAGGAAAGGCCACCGAGATCATAGACCTTGAAGGAAGCTTTCTCGTGCCGGGATTTATCGATACATGCGGACATCCCGTAAGCAGGTGTTTTTCGGGAATGGGAAATATTCTTTCGGACCCTTTTGATCTTGACACGGTTCTCGGTGAGATTACAACTTATGTCGATGCTCATCCCGAAGAAGAATATTACTTCTTCAGAGGCTATGATGAGGTGATTCTCAAAGACAAAACGACGGAGGAAACAAGGGCGCTGCTTGATGAAATTACCGATGAAAAGCCGGTTGTTGTTATGGGCGAAAGCGGTGTGCACTGCTGGTTCAATACATATATGCTTGATATGGCAAAAGCAGCGGCAGAAGAGGAAGAGATGCCTGTAATTACGCTGTCGTATCTTATTTCGCTTATTGAGCCTTTTGATTATGACGAGCTTCGGCGCAATGTCATTGAAATAGCAAAAGACTATTGCTCAAGAGGTTTTACTTCTGTTTTTGACTGCGGTTCGCCGGATTTCTTTGATTCTGTTTATCAGGAAATCCTGATGGGAATGTTTAATGAAGACATGAGCAAGCAGCGTTATTTCGGCGCACTTCTTGTAAACCGGGATTTTAATCCTGCTGCAATTACATATAAGCTTTCACAAAAGCGCACGGCCTGCATGGAACTTGACGGTATTTTCAATTTCAACACGCTTACGGTCGTTCTCGACGAAACTTCAAAGGGAAGCCGCATATCGCAGGAGTCTGCGGAAAAGATTATTGCAGAGGCTGCGGAAAGAGGCTTTGACATATATGTGGAGGCAAAGGGTGAAGATATGGTCTTTGAAGCTCTTGCCGATTTAAGGAATTTGAGAAATGCCGGCTGTAAAAAAAATATTTTCACGATAGCTTACGACGGTGAGATAGAAACAGACGAAGATCTTGATTTTGAAGAGGATATCTTCGAAACGGTTTCAACGCTTGACAAGGACAAAGATTTTGCTGTTTTGGACAGTGCGGGTTCTGTGGAAGAAGCCGTGGACCTTCTGACTTCGGCCGCAGCAATCCAGCTTGGAGCATTTGACAGACTGGGAAGTATCGAAAAAGGAAAATGCGCGGATTTCGCCGTTTTCAAAACAAATCCTCTTGAGGCTCCGGGCGTTGCCGCGCTGCGCAATACAGAGGCCGAAATGACAATTATGAACGGACGCGTTGTCTATGACAAAGAGGAAGACGAGGCCTCAAAATGGTATGCGATGATGGCTTCGGGCATATGCTAGAAAATTAAGCCGGATAATAACCGGCACGCCCTCAAAGAGGCTGCAGGCACAGCTTTTGTGAGGGCTTTTTAATTAGTAAGCGGCGCCGGGAAATGCCGGCAAATACGGCGGCAAAAAATTTTCTAAAAAATAATGCGAAAAGTTCTAAAGTTTTTAAGGCCGGTGCCGATAAAAGATGAAAGGGTCACAGGAAGCGGCGCAAAAGCCCGAAAAGAAGACCCCGAAAGAGAGAATCAGAAAAATTATCCCGGTTATGAGCAGCGGTTTTCCGAAAAAGGCAGCCGGTTTGCAGGAGGCAAAGTCCCCGGCAGGTCGCGATAAGTCCTCAAAAAGAAATACAGCTGCAGTACAGAAAGGAGTATCATATGCCTATTTCATCAGTAACACAGGTACCTTCACAGGTAGCGGTAAAATCAGCAGACTATGCAGCATCGAGCATTTCCGAAGCGAAAGAGCAGTCAAGCGAAGTCGCAACCGAAATGGTAAAGGACGTCGTTAAAAAGGACGAATTTGTCAGAAATGACTCACAGGGTGGCGTAACCACATACAGCAACACGGGAAAACTGACGGCAGACCAGGTGGGAGCACTGAAAAACAGTCAGATTGAGTCATACAAGAATTTCATTTCAAACATGTTCCGCGATCAGATGAAGAATTTCTCGGGTTCGGTAAACATGAATTTTTCAATGGAGTTCAGTTTTTCGATGGAGATTACCGCAACACAGGAGGCTTCTGCGGAAGCCAAGGATGACCCTTGGAGCGTTGATTCTGTGGCTACAAGAATTATGGACATGGCGATGGCGCTTACAGGCGGGGATTCCTCAAAAATTGACCTTATGAGGCAGGCGGTTGAAGACGGTTTTAAGGCTGCGGGCCTTGAATGGGGATCGGAGCTTCCTGACATCAGCAATCAGACTTACGACGAAATAATGAAGCGCTTCGAATACTGGGAAAAGAACGGAAGCCTTGATAATTACGTTATGTCGGATGAACCGGCAGAAACGGCAGCGGTATCTGCAGAATAATACTGCAGCTTTGACAAAAGAAAACAATGATTATCCAGTATCAACAGATGATATCATATTAATCCCTGAAAACTGCAGCCTCCCCGCTGCAGTTTTCAGTTTTTGAAGCAGTGCAAATATGATAAAATGTATGGCAGATAAAAATACTGCTTATTATACGGAGAAAATAAAAATGACTGTTCTCAGAATATATACAGACGGAGGCTGCTCGGGAAACCAGAGCAGCGAAAATATCGGAGGCTGGGGCGCAATTCTTGAATTCGCAGGACACCGCAAGGAGCTTTTCGGCGGTGAAAAAAACACCACTAACAACAGAATGGAGATGACGGCGCTCATTTCAGCTTTCAAGGCGATAAAAAAGCCCGGTCAGACGATTGAAATTTTTTCGGACAGCTCGTATCTTATGGACTGCTTCAGGAAGAAGTGGTATGTGAGCTGGGAAAAGAACGGATGGGTCAACAGCAGCAAAAAACCGGTCGAAAACAAAGATTTGTGGCAGGAGCTGCTTGTTTATGCAAGGCAGCATGACATAACCTGCTTCAGGGTGAAGGGCCATGTGAACCTTCGGGGCGCAGCTGTGAATAAAGAGGCTCTTTATGCAAAGTTTACGGAGTGGAACGGAAAGAGGTTTTCTTTTGATGACTTTGTTTATGTAACGGAGATGAATAACCGCGCCGACGAACTCGCAAATATGGGGATTGACGCCCAGCGCATTTAGCCGGATTTTTGCAAAAAAAGGAAAAAAAGTGCGTTCAATGCAGAAAAGCAGTTAAATGCCTTTATATGATAAGCAATCTTAAAGCCGTTGTAATACTGCTGTAATATTGACATTGTATACTATTTATGATTTGTAAAATAGGAATTTATTTTGAAGAAAGGAGGTAAGCAAACATGCAAATGAAACATAGGAGCAGATATTTTGTTATATTGGCGCTTATTTTGTCATTGCTACTGTCAACTTCAGCTGTTTTTGCTGCGGCAAATCCGAATGTGACTATTGCAAGTCCTGTTTCAGGCAGCACGGTTTCTTCCTCAAGTCTTCTTGTATCGGTCAAGGTTACGGCACCGACAACCATCAAGGTTGGTGTTGCAAAGCTTATGAAAACCGCTGATACACCCGCGACTGCCGCAGAATATGAAAAGGCGGTCAAGGAAGGAACACTTTCTTCATTCACAACGGCATCCGTTTTCCAGGACGAGCCGTTTAAGACAAAAAACAATCTGAGCTTCTACACGAAAAAGCTCGAAAACATGTCGCCGGGCGTTTACAGGGTTAAGGTTGAAACCTTAGGCTCAGCCGGAACTGCTGTTTATTCAAGCTCAAGATATGTCATCATGAAATCCGAAGCTTCCGCAGCCGTTGATTTCTCATCGACACAGCCGGGTGCAGTACAGTTCCTTCAGGGACTTTTGAAATCGATATTTAATTAGATTAGAGAGATGTAAATATGAATACGTCCCCGCATTCAAAACGAAATACAATTGAATTTATTAAAAGCATACTTTTAGTAGTATTGTGCCTGTCCACAATACTACTTTTGTATTTTTTTTGGACAGATAAACGTTTCGAAGACTTTTCACTTGATGACCTTCCGTTTATGGATGCGGAAGAAGAGAGCATGGAGATGCTTGATGTGCTTCTTCCGACAAAAATGTGGATATGCCACGGAGAAGGAACGTATACCGGTATAGAACACAAGAAGCCGGTCTGGAACGGACAGGGAAACAGTCTTTTCGGATACTTCGTTAAGTTTATGAGCAATTCAAATATGATCTTTGAGGAAATCACAAAAGAGCAGTATGCTTCGATTATGGAAAAGCTGTGTCTTTGCGGTGAATTTGAGTACGGACTGCCTTTTGAAGGGCTTTGTGCTCTTGCCGGATCCGAAAAGCCGGCAGGTTCCGATTCGTCGATGTCCATAAATCAGCTTGTAATTTCAATGGGAAGTCCCGAAAGCTTTTTCCTTGCCGATGAAAACTCGGATAAATACTACCGCCTTGCTCTTCAGGAGCAGCCTCAGGGACTTGAGCAGTGGCTTACACAGCTGGATTCTACCATGACGAATCCTTATTTTGAAGTCGGAACCGTTGTCGGCTCACCGATTGAAAACAAGACCCTGATGCCTATAGCACTTGAGGCGGAGCTTCGCGAGATGACCTGCACAAAGGAATTTGCGGATGCGGGAGGTGAAGAAATTCAGGAGCTTGCGAAAAGCTTTTTCGGAGACAGCTTCGATTTTGTAAGAAAGATTGACGAAGCAAACGGAACAAAAGTATATATGTACGGCTACGGCGAGAAAATTCTTATTGCCGGCAAAGACGGCACGATTGAATACAAAGAGGATATTTCAGCAACATCTGAGAAGGCAGGCTTTTTCATTTCGCTCGAACGTGCGCTGAAATTTATCTCGGCTCATGAGGGAATCGAGGCACTAAAGGGCCATGTAACTGATATTTTCCTTAAATCGGTGACAAAAGGCGCGCGAAACGGGTCTTATCACTTCTATTTCGGCACTATGATTGACGGGCTGGAAGTCAGTTATATGGAGAGCAGTCCTTTGGAGCTTGAGGTTTGCGGCCAGCAGGTGACATATTACAGAAGGGCGCTGTTTGAAGATTTCCAGGAGGCTTCCCGAAGCCGCACATCAGAAAAAGAAGTTTCCGAAGCCGTCAATGTTCTTGCAAAGAATTATGATAAAATTTATATACATCTTACACAGAACCCGGACATCGAGGAACCTGTCGCTGCCCAGACGGCATTTATCAGGGTGGCAAACAGCATTGACAAAATAAGCTACGGATATCTCATTTTAAATCAGAAGCAGCAGAATTCAAAAAAGACAGGCAAAACGGCTGTCGAGCCGGTATGGATGATTTCCCTCGAAAACGGAAGGGTGAACGCATATTTTGGTCTTTACAGTGCCGATTATCTCGGCTGCAGCGTAACTGAAAGGTAGATTTTGAAATGGACTGGTCAAAAGCAAAGACAATTTTAATAATAGCTCTTTTGTTTACAAACCTTATACTGCTGTGGAATTATGATTTCAGGGAAGAGAGCAAGGCCTCTGATGCGGACAAGGAAGCACTTCTTAAGGTTCTTGAAGCTCAGGATATTTACCTTGATGTGGAGCTTCCGGGCACTCATGCGGATATGCCTATTTTATCCATCCGTTATCTGCAGACGGACGAGGAGCTTGTAAAACAAAAGCTCGAAACCGCAAAGCGGGTAGAGCCTGATTCGCTTGATGAAATCTATGTTTCCGCTGCGGAAGGTTTTATCGGTGAGCTCGGCTACAATTCCGACACAATGGCTTTTTCCGAAGTGAGAGACGGGGAGAACCTGCCGTTTGAAATACCAAAGGGCTTTACCGCTTCGGAAGCGCTTGAAAATCCGAATGCAGTCTGCAGACAGGTCGTTTTCAGAAATATTTTCGAAGATGTTCCGGTTGAGGAAAGCTATATGATCTGCACGTATGTTGACGGAAAACTCGCGGATTTCAGCCGGTACTGGCTGGAACCTGTGGGAACCGGAAAGAAAAAGGTACATACTATTTCGGCGGCCTCCGCGATGGTAAGCTTTATGGGTGAACAGTCCGAAAACGAGCGGGTTGTGGTTGAAGATATCAGGCTTGTTTACTGGCTGGATGATGCAGCCTTTGATGTCGAATCGGCAGTTTCCGACATGGCGTTTCCGGCATGGAAAATAACATATAACGGTGGAAAAACAACTCATATTGAAGCCACACAAATGTAAGACAGGAGAATTATGAGAGAAAAAGATTCAGATATAATGTATGAAGGTCTTTGCTGCTGCAATAAAGCGGCAGGACTTTGCTTATGCTCAATTTCAAGCGGAAGCAGCGGCAACTGCTATCTTGTCAGGTCCGCGACAACAGCAATCCTGGTCGATGCCGGAATAAGCGGAAAGAAAGTGCTTAACGGGATTTCAAAGGCAGGGACGGAGCCTGAAGAAATAAAAGGTCTTTTGATTACGCATGAACATGTCGATCATATCAAAAGCGTAAAGGTTCTGACAAAAAAACTGCCGAACATGAAGGTCTTTTCAAATGCGCATACATGGGAATTCCTTGAGGATGCGGTGCCCGTGGAAAGAGGCTGCATTTTCAGGACGGGAGAGGCCTTCAGTATAGGCGATATCGAGGTCATGACTTTTCATGTATCGCATGATGCCGCAGAGCCTGTCGGATACAGCTTCCGCTCGGGGTCTTCGCAAATCAGTATCGTTACTGATACAGGCTGCGTGACCGATGAAATTTACAACGAAATCCGTTATGCCGATCTGCTTGTTCTTGAGGCAAACCACGAGGAAGGACTTGTGCATATGTGCAGGTATCCTTATCAGATAAAAAGAAGAATTCTAAGCAAGCTCGGTCATCTTTCAAATGCGGCAGCGGGAGAGCTTCTTTGCAGGGTTATGCAGGAAACAAAGCGAAGCAGACCCCTTCAGGTGCTGCTTGCGCATTTAAGCAGCGAAAATAACACGCCGGCCCTTGCCAGGATGACGGTAAAAAACATCCTCGAGGAACATAATTACAGAGAAGGACGCGACATAGAAATAGATGTGCTTGTAAAGGATGCTGTAAGCGATGTTTACGAGACGGGCGAGTAGGCGAAAAAGGGAAAATTCATGAATATTACAGTGATATGCATAGGAAAACTAAAGGAAAAATACTGGACGGAGGCTGTCGGCGAATACAGCAAAAGACTGAGCCGGTTTTGCACCTTGAAAATTGAGGAGCTGAAGGAGGCGCGCCTTGCTGACAATGCCTCGCAGGCAGAAGAGCGTGCGGTGATTGAAGAAGAGGGGCGAAGTATACTTAGGAGTATTACAAAGGACACTTATGTTATATCGCTTGAAATAAAGGGAAAGCAGATGTCCTCGGAGCAGCTTGCCGCAAAGCTGGACAGCCTCGCGCTTGAGGGGAAAAGCAACATTGCCTTTGTAATAGGGGGCTCGCTGGGCCTGAGTCCGGCGGTAAGTGAAAGGGCAGACATGAAGCTGTCGTTTTCCGCAATGACGTTTCCTCACCAGATGATGAGAGTCATACTGCTTGAGCAGATTTACAGAGCATTTAAAATCAACAGAAACGAGACTTATCACAAATAAACGGAGGCCTTGAATGCGGCCGGGAGGGAGAAATTATGAACAGACTGTTAAAATTACAGGGTATGCTGATTGATGAAATTGACAAATACGGTGCAATTGTAACGGAAAGAGACGAGCCGCTTGAGTGGGAGAAGGTTCACATTTCCAGTTGCGCAAAGATCGGATATATTATGGCGCTTTTCAGGGATGTCGATCCCGATATGGCGGCATGCGCGTGCGCCTGTCACGATTTCGGAAGAATTGTGACGGGAAAGCAGAAAGGTCATGCAGAGGCCGGATACGAACCTGTTAAGGCTTTTCTGAAAAAGACGGAGCTTTTTTCAGAGGAAGAAATCGAGCAGATTGCCGTTGCAGTGAAAAATCACAGCAGCAAAAGCGAGCTGGGCGGTCCGATTGAGGAAATTGTCAAAGATGCGGACGTGCTTGATTTTGACCAGTACGGAACAGAGCTGCCGCGTGAGGAGCAAAAGAGGAGGCTCAGGCGCATTGAGGGCGTGCTTGCTGATATGAAAAAGGCAGGATTTGTTTTGTAATAACGATACGTATGAAAAACCCCGGGTGCATGGCATCCGGGGTTTTGTTATTATTTTGTAATAACGCCGCGGGGATGTATCGGAAAAACCGATAAAAAGGGCGGCGATACCGGGCAAAGGGCGGAGCCGGACAGGCGGCCCGAAGTCACATCTTTGCGGTGCAAACTGATTTGGGATTGTATTTGCTTTAAAACAGCCGTACAGCAAAATAATCAGCAAAGGGGCGGGCGAAATTTCAAAAATCGGCAAACCGCAAGTAATTCAAAAGGGGAATGTACGCTTTTGCAAACAAGCTGTAAGCAAAATTGACGGCAAAACAGTACAAAAAATGGCAAATTACGACAGGTATACTGTATACTTGCTGTAAATGTCATTTGTCTTATTGCGAAAATTCAGAAGCTTTGATAACATTATCATAATGGAAAGAATTGGACTTTTTTTAAGATGTTGTGTATTTACGGACCTATAAGTCAGGCTTCGGCCCGCGGATAACGGACCGGTACGATTGGAGTGAGAATTATGTTAAAACATTTTAATTTAAAAGTATTTGCTGCGGCAGTTATTCTTATACTGTGCAGCGGCATCGCCGCATTTGCGGAAACAGAGCATGTGAACCTCGGTGAACAGCTTCCTCTCTGGAGCTGCCTGCCATTCCTGGGCATGCTTCTTTCAATAGCAATTTTTCCGCTTGTAAAACCGGAATGGTGGGAACATCACCAGCTGCATGCGGCAGTATTCTGGTCGCTTTTGTTCCTTGTTCCGTTTGCAATTGCATTCGGCGGCCACCTTTTGATTTTCAATATACTGGAGACAGTTCTTCTTGATTATCTGCCGTTTATAGTGCTTCTGTTCGGACTTTTCGTTGCGGCAGGCGGTATAGTGCTTAAGGGAACACTTGTCGGAACGACAAAAGTAAACGTTATTCTGCTTCTTATAGGAACTCTGCTCGCAAGTTGGATTGGAACAACCGGAGCTGCGATGCTGATGATCAGACCTCTTATAAAAGCAAATTCATGGCGTGAAAAGAAAGCTCATGTAGTTATCTTCTTCATATTTATGGTAGCAAATATAGGCGGCTGCCTGACACCTGTCGGAGATCCGCCTTTGTTCCTCGGATTCTTAAGAGGAGTTCCGTTCTTCTGGACCATGAAACTTTTCCCTGTTATGCTGCTCAATATTGCTATTCTTACCGCAGTATTTATCGTGATGGACAGAATGTTCTACAAGAAGGAAATTGCAGCAGGAAGATCTCCGCAGGACATGCTCGGAAACGAAGAAAAAGAACCTCTGAAGGTTGAAGGCGCTCACAATTTCATCTTCATTATCATGATTGTCGGCGCAGTTATCCTCAATGGTCTTCTTCCGGGATTTGAAGCATTTGCGGATCAGGCAACGGGCGAACTCAAGGGCATCGATCTTGCAGGAGTTGTATTCCCGTTCAACAGTATGATTCAGATGGCAATTATACTTATTGCGGCATTCCTTTCGATGAAGACAACAAAGAAGACGACAAGAGAATTAAACAGCTTTACTTTTGCACCGATTGCAGAAGTTGCAAAGTTATTTATCGGTATCTTCTTGACCATGATACCTGCACTTGCTATACTAAAGGCGAACGGTGCGTCACTTGGGCTCCACGATCCGTGGCAGTTCTTCTGGATTACAGGTCTGCTTTCGTCCTTCCTTGACAATGCACCGACATATCTTGTTTTCCTTACTACCGCAGGTTCGGTCGGATTTACCGAGGGCATTGTGACAACAGTGGGAACAGTTGCTCCGAAGATTCTTATGGCAGTTTCTGCCGGTGCAGTATTTATGGGAGCAAACACATATATCGGAAATGCACCGAACTTTATGGTTAAATCCATAGCAGAAGAAAACAAAATCAAGATGCCGAGCTTCTTTGGATATATGGCATGGTCGCTGGCAATCCTGGTTCCGACATTTATCATTGATACATTAGTCTTCTTCCTTTTCTAAAAGACTGCTTCAGAAGCAGCTGCGGCATGAAAAATCATATGCCGGGAAGAAGCTCCCGAATTAGCAATTTAACTAAACTAAATCTTTTTCTGGACGGGCCGTCTCCCTATGGAGGCGGTTTGTTCATTTTTGTGATGCGGAGTCCTCGGAGGTCTTGCAGGGTTTCCGGCCTAAAGCGGGGGCGGAAGCCGTGCTCTGAGAAAAACCCCAGGCACGGCCCGCCGGAAAAGGAGCATCCCATTCTCGTGCGGTCTAAAAAATAACGAACACCGCGCATAATAAAAAACGAAAAACGGAATTACTGCAAAGTATTAACAATTAAGGAAACTCGGCGGGCCGGCACGGCCTGCATGCCTTGCAAGCCAAAACGCAGTATTTTCAAGGGATAGTACGAATCGGAGGAAGAATCAATATCAAAAAATGTAATAATCAGAGTTCAAAGATTAGAAATACAAATTAGACAAAAGCTTAACAATATCGTAAACTTCAAGTGTATGAGGTATTTATTTTTTAAATACCAACACTTATAGCTTTAGAATTTTGAATTATTACGGAGGCAAAAATGAAAAAACTATTATCTGTGTTAATCTGTCTGATTCTCGTTCTTTCACTTGCAGCATGCGGTCAGTCTGCTGAAGGTGAAGCAACCGATACCGCAGCAAGCGATGAATTCCAGTCATCAATCATGTTCTGCGGATCCACATCTCTTTATCCGATTATTTCATCTCTGGCTTCATCGTTTACAGATGAATACGAAAAGTGGAGTGATTATGACGCATCATTCCCTGAAGCAAACGTTTCAATTTACGTGGCTCCGGGCGGAAGCGGCGTAGGCGCATCTGCAGCAATTGACAAGACTGCCGATTTCGGGATGATTGCAAGAACAATAAAGGATGAAGAAAAGGAAGCGCTCGGCGAAGGTTATCAGGAATTTGTAGTTGCACGTGATGCCCTGACAGTATCAGTAAACGCTTCAAACCCAATCTGCAAGGTTAAGGACGACCTTGACAAGGAAACAATCAAGAAGATTTTCGCAGGTGAGATTGAAACATGGAATCAGATTGATTCCTCACTTCCTGCAGAAAAGATCAACGTATATATCCGTGACCTTTCCGGAGGCGCATACGAAGTATTCCAGAAGGCAATTATGGGTGAGGCGGAAATCACATCATCCGCTACACAGTCCGCATCAATGACAGAGCTTGCAACAAACGTTGCAAACGATCCATGGGGCATCGGATATGTAGGCTTTGGAGCTTTCACAAAGGCAAACACCGACAAGACGGTTCTTGCGGCAATGAAGGTTGACGGCGTTGAAGCAAACGAAGAAACAATTATAAGCGGCGATTACGTTGTACAGCGTCCTGTAATGTTCGTAACCGGCGATGAAATTTCCGAGTCCGAACAGGCATTTATTGATTACATTTTCTCCAAAAAAGGTTATGATGTAATTGTAGAAAACGGATACATTCCGGCATTCTCAGCATAGCTTCGGGAGACTCATTCTCAAAACGGCGGACAAAGCCTGCCGGATGAGATAAAAACACAAACATTTGCCGCCTGAGGCAATCCCTTTCGGGGAACCATCTCAGGCGGCTGTTTTATATTCGTTAAAAAGGAGAATTCTTTTGGGAAAGAAGTTGAATTCCGCATTTTTATTAATAATTACAGTACTTACGGCAATGGCACTTCTTGTACTTGCCTTTGTAATTTTCTTCATAGTTAAAGAGGCTCTGCCTGTTCTTGAGACGGCAGGGCTTTCTGAGCTTCTGACGGGAAGCCGCTGGATGCCGGTTGACTACGGCACTTCGGGAGGTATGGCATTCGGCCTTTTTAATTTTATTGCGGGGTCTGTTGCGGTATCGTTTCTTGCCATTGTAATTTCTTCGGTTGTGGGGCTTGGCGCTGCGATGTATCTTTCCTGCGCCGCAGGCGAAAGGACAAGAGCATTCGTATATCCGGTTATAGACCTCCTGGCGGGAATACCTTCTGTTGTTTACGGCTTTGTGGGGATTGTGGTTATGCTGCCGCTGTTTTTAAAGGCCGGTGTGCATACAGGCTCGTGCGTGCTTGCCGCGGGCATACTGCTTTCTGCCATGCTTCTTCCGTTTCTTGTCTCATCGTGCAGCGATACGATGCTGCGAGCTAAGGAATGCTATATGCCGTCTGCAGAGGCCATGGGGATCAGCAAATGGTATGCCATGGCAACAATTGTGCTTCCGGCATCATGGCGAAACATTCTATTTTCAATGATTCTCGCGGTGGGAAGAGCCATGGGTGAAACAATGGCCGTTATGATGGTTATCGGAAACGCAAATCTTTTCCCGAATATTCTCGGAAAAGGTGAGACAATAGCCTCTGTCATAGCGCTTGAAATGGGAACTGCCGTAGTAGGCTCTGCGCATTACCACGCACTTTACATGGCAGGGCTTATCCTCATGATAATTGTCTTCTTTATTAATATGGGAATTATGCTTCTGAGAAAGCATCTCTTGAACAGGGGAGGTGCAGGCAATGCTTAAAGCGCGTCTTACGAAAATGTGGGCATATGCCGGCATGGGACTTGTACTTGGAATCGTAATCTTTATTTTCATATATATATTTGCAAAGGGCGCAGGCAGTATAGACCTTGAATTTCTGCTGGAATCACCGCGCGGCGCAGTCCTTGGCATGGAGGGAGGAATTTTTCCGGCAATAATGGGAAGTCTTGCCTTCACGCTTACGGCGGTCGTTCTTGGTGGAATTCCGGCCGTTGCGACAGCGGTTTATATCGTTTTTATATGCAAACGAAGCAGCTTTGAAAATATAATCAGAGGAGTTCTTCAGTGCATTGCAGGGATTCCTTCAATTGTTCTTGGACTGTTTGCATACAGCTTTCTTGTAAGGGATCTTGCAATAGGGCGCTGCATACTTGCATCCTCTGCGGCTCTTGCCGTCATGATTATGCCTTTTATCGAGGCACGCGTCGAAAAATCGCTGCGCGAAATTCCGCAGCAGATGCTCAGTTCTTCTTATGCGCTTGGATGCAGCAGGGGATATACTGTATTTCACATAGCTCTTCCCTATGTGCGTCAGGAAATAATATCGGCGCTTATTCTGGGTGGATGCTTTGCAATGGGCGCAACACCGCCTCTTATTTTTACGGGAGGCGTCGCCTTCAGCGGAGTTCCGCAGACACTTCTTGAGCCTGCAATGGCACTGCCGCTGCACCTTTATCTTCTTGTTGCACAGGGCACACCGTCGCTTGGAGCGGCATACGGCACGGCCTTTGTAATGATGGCAGTTATTCTTATCAGCAACGCACTGGCTACGTTCTACGGAAGGAGACGAAGATGGAAATGATTTTGAGACTTGAAAAGGTAAGTGCATATTACGGAAAAAAATCAGCCCTCAAAGAGGTCAGCATGTCCGTTCCAAAGAAGCAGATAACTGCGATTATAGGGCCTTCAGGCTGCGGCAAATCAACGCTTCTTCGCTGCATTAACTCGCTTTTGAGCGAAGAAAAGGACGCTTCATATACAGGAGATATTTTTCTTGGCGAAAAAAACACCCGCGATATTGAAGGAGATGAACTCAGAAGGCGGATCGGAATGGTCTTTCAGACGCCTTCACCGTTTCCGTTTTCGGTCTACAAAAATATGACTTACGCGCCGAAATATAACGGAGTGCACAGCAAAAAAGAACTGGATCGGATTGCTGTCGAAAAGCTTAAAATGACGGGACTTTTTGATGAAGTTTCGGCTGAACTTGACAAAAGCGCTCTGAAACTTTCCGGAGGCCAGCAGCAGAGGCTCTGCATCGCAAGGGCTCTTACGGTCGACCCGGAGATTCTGATGCTCGACGAACCGTGCAGCGCGCTAGACATAAAAAGCAGCGCAATTATCGAGAAAATGCTCGCGGAACTTAAGAAAACCTACACGATTATTATCGTGACGCACAATCTTGCCCAGGCAAAGCGCATTGCGGACAGAACGGTTTTCATGTATGATGGTCATGTGATTGAAGAGGGGCCGACAGATGAGATTTTCGGCAACCCAAAGAAGGAGGAAACCAAAGACTTTCTGAGCGGAGTTTTCGGATGATCGAAATGATTAAAATAGAAATACCGGGGCGTGATGAGCCCCTTGAGTTAAGATACCTTGTGCTTGATTATAACGGGACGATTGCCTGTGACGGAAAGCTTCTTGAGGACGCGGCGCAGGCGATTGAGAAGCTCAAAGACAATCTTGAGATATATATTCTGACTGCCGACACTTACGGAAATGTTCGCAAGGAGTGCGAGAAAACCGGTGCAAAGATTGAGACCTTTGCACACGCGGGCGCAGGCGTCTGCAAGGAAGAAACGGTGAAAAGACTCGGAAAAGGCGTCTGCGCCTTTGGAAACGGATTCAACGATATTGCAATGTTTGACGCAGCGGATTTCAGCGTGTGCATTATAGGTGAAGAGGGTGCATATTCAGGTGCAATTTCCCATGCCGATATCGTTGTTACTTCCGCAAAGGACGCATTTAACCTCCTTCTGAAACCTGACAGAATCAGGGCGGGGCTTAGAAATTAAAAAGAAAGCGAAAAACATCTTCCTTAAATATCCCCAAGGCTGTATCAATTGTGGTGCGTTTAAAGAATCATATTGCGAATTTCGGACTTTTCAGGAAAAATTCTCAATAGCATTGAGAATTTTTCCTTTTTGAGTTAAAATTCTCAATAGAAACGCAAACAATAGTTGAGAGGAGAGGGGCTATGATAAAAAGGGAAAAATACATTGCTACGATCCGAAAGTTTTATGACAGTGATTTGATAAAGATAATTACCGGTGTGCGTAGATGCGGTAAGTCCGAGATTTTGAAGCAGATAAAGGATGAAATAGCTGTAAAAACCGACAATATAGTCTTTCTGAATTTCGAGGATCGTTTGGTGACATCGCAGATTCAGACATGGGAAGATATCGTCAACCATGTCGAAGAGAAGAGAAAAGGGGGTCTTTCTTACATTTTTCTCGATGAAGTTCAGGAAATTGAAGATTGGCAGTTGGCATGCAAGACACTCCGCCTTCGGGATTGCTCGGTTTTTATTACCGGCTCGAATTCAAAACTTTTATCCAAAGAATTTACAAAAGAATTATCCGGTCGTTATGTGAATTTTAGAATACGACCTTTCGTCTATAAAGAAATTTTGGAATATGCCAAAGAACTGGGAAGAGAAATCCCGGTGCATGACTATCTGATATGGGGCGGCTTTCCTAAAAGGCTGGAACTTGAAGGTGAAGAAGAACTGCGTATATATTTGAATGATTTAGACCGGACGATTGTCGAAAATGATATTGTTAATCGATACAAGATAAAAAAAGAGAATGAGTTCAGGAAAGTTGCTGCATTTTTACTGTTATCAAACTCTAGGATTTATTCAGCCAAAAAAATTGCGGATTCTATGAAAAGCGCAGGGATTGAGTGTGCCAGCAATACCGTGCAAAAGTGGATTTTTTATCTCAATGAAGCTTATATCCTAGATCAAGTAGAAAGATATTCCAAGAAAGCAAAGAGAACGCTTGAGAACAGTCGCAAGCTGTACAATTGTGATGTTGCACTGAATTCAATTAGGGCAGTCGGAAATCGTTATGATTTAACACACAATCTTGAAAACATAGTTTACAACGAACTATGCTACATGGGATACAAAATCAGCGTATATGATAATAACGGTCGTGAAATCGATTTCTTGGCAGAGAAGGGTAACTACAGATATTTCATCCAAGTCGCATACAGCGTATCGGAAGATAAAGCCTATGAGCGAGAAATGTCCGCATTTTCCGGGCTCAATCAGGTAGACACCAAGATTCTGATAACAAACGATGAGATTGATTACTCTACCAGTAATGTAAAGCACATAAAACTTAAAGATTTCTTGTTGATGGACAACTTGGAAACAAGATAAAATGATTATAAAAGCGTGGACTTTAGTGGCCCACGCTTTTTATTTTGTGGCTTTAGCGGCGGTCCGGCGACGTAGGCGCCGGCCAAATAACCACCGGCTATGCCGGTGTGGTTAAATAGCTTTAGCTTTAAGTAAATAAAAACTCCTGTTACAATAGTGTAGATTTGCCAATCACACAAAGAACAGGAGGTGCGTCCATGAAGGACAATAATAGTTTAGCACAT
>JAILLO010000034.1 GCA_024693105.1 Clostridia bacterium
CCGCCGCATACCGCGATATCAGCGACATTGAAAACCGGCCATATCCTGAAATCAAACATGTCCGTTACGTAGCCGAAAACAAATCTGTCAATAAGATTTCCGACTCCGCCCGAGCCTATCAGTGCCAGTGACCACAATACCGCAGGTGATTCAGTGCGTCTGTTTTTTGCTATGAAAATTATGATTCCGACAATAAGCAGAACAGGCAGGGCAATAAGCAAAAGCCTGTGACCAGCAAAAATGCTGAAGGCTGCACCGGTATTCCTCACATACGTGATATGAAAAATCCCGGGAATCACCGGAATGCTTTCGGAAACCGCAAGCGAAGCCCTGACAACAAATTTCACAAGCTGGTCAAGAGCAATTACTGCCGCCAAAATAATATAATACATGTACAATCCCTCTTTCCGGCCGGCCGCAAAACCGCCTGCCGGTGCAGCATCATTCGTCAATCCTGATATTAATCATAGTTTTGCTCATATCATCAGCGCTGACCGGTTTCATGATGCGCGTCGCTTCCTTGGTCTTTTCACCCTCTGCAACTGCCGTCGTTGCCGAAGCCGGCTTCACATCTTCCATACCGTACTGCGAGAAGATTTCCATACTGAGAGTATCAAATTTTTCGAGTTCCGACTCGAGAAGCGTTTTGAACTTCGACTGAAAAGCGGTAAATCTGTTTCTGAGAAGCACACTTTCTTCGTTGAGCCTCTCGACCGACTCACGTGCCTCACGCTGAATCAGCTCGGCATCAAGCTCAGCATTTTTGAGCAGAATCTCCGCACGCTTTTCGGCACTTGCGGAAATATCGCCCATCAGAGCCTTTGCAGCTTCAAGCGTCTCAAGAACGGCATCTTCGGAATTTCTGTACTTGTCAAGTTCAAGATTCAGCCTTCCTATTTCGGCCTTCATCTTCGCATTTTCTGTAATAAGCTTTTCAAGATCGAGCGTGAGAAGATCGAGAAAACCGTCTACGTCTTCTTCCTTGTAGCCTCTGACGCCTTTTGAAAATTCTTTGTTCTGTATGTCTAAAGGTGTAATCATAGTTTTCCCCTTCCCGTACTAGATGCCTGTATATGTCAGCATTACAATGAGTTTGATAAGAATACTTCTTATCACCTGAACCAGAAGAAATGCCAGCAAAACGGAAAAATCAAACATGCCTGTGTTCCATCTTGAGCAAAATCTTCTGCATGGCGCAACAATCGGTTCGGTAAGCGAACACATCGTATTGTAAAACCTGTATACATTCGGGCTTCCTCCCGACATGAACCAGCTTGCGACTGCACGTGCTCCCAGCATAAGAAGTATGATATTTGCCAGCAGATTAATAACCTTGATTATAAGATAAGTCATATAACATTACCTCCAGAGGCTCTTCTGATTTCCGGCAAAATCAATGCCACCGTGCTCCACGCTTGCAGTAATTCCGATATTTTCAGGCGCAAAAACAAAAATATTGTTTTCGATTTTCTGTACATTTCCGTTAAGAGCATATGTTGCGCCGCTCAGAAAATCAAAAATCTTGCGCGCAGTGTCGCCCTCAACCTTGTTCAGATTGATAATAACCGGCTTTTTTGCTCTGAGGTTGTCTACAAGCTTTGCGCATTCCTCAAATCCAGAAGGCTCGATAATAACGAGCTTGAAAGGATTGGTATTCGGATTCGGACGGGTTGGCGGAGTCAGCTTTGCCGGCTCTGCGGGACGCGGTGCCGTAAAAGAATTTCTCGGAGCCGCTGCCGGTTCCGGCTTCTTTGCAAGCTTTGCTTCCGCTTCCTTTATTTCTTCCTCCAGATCGTCATCATCAATCTCTTCAATACCAACCAGATCTTTAAACTTTCCTAAAATTCCCATTTTTTCCTCCACTTAATTCTTTTTGCTGTAGTCTCTCGCGCCGAAAATCGCAGTACCTACCCTGATAAGATTCGACCCTTCTTCTATTGCTACCTTGAAATCATGAGACATGCCCATCGATAAATATTTGAAATCAAGTCTCTCATGCTCAAGCTTTGAATACTCGTCGTAAAGCTTCTTCACTTCCGCAAAATAAATGCGAACATCATTTGAATCATCCTCAAACGGCGCAATGCACATAAGGCCGCGTATGCGTACGTGCTCACACTTTTCAAGAATATCGCGAATCATGCTGCCCGTTTCTTCCGTTGTAATACCAAACTTGCTTTCTTCCTGCGCGGAATTTACCTGAATCAGAATATCCATTGTAATTCCGTGCTGCGCCGCACGCCTGTCTATTTCCTCCGCAAGATGCAGAGAATCAACCGAATGAATCATTGAAACCTTGTCAATAATATATTTGACCTTGTTTGTCTGAAGATGACCTATCAGATGCCACCTGACCGGCTTAACATGCTCATACTTGTCCATGATTTCCTGGACCTTGTTTTCGCCTATATCTGTAATCCCCGCATCAATGGCCTCGTTGATTTCCTCAGGTGTTCTGGTTTTCGTAACCGCACACAAAAGGACATCTCCCGCTTTTCTGCCGGATTTTATGGCTGTTTCATCCTTCAGCCTGTTGATTTCATCGATATTTTCTCTGATGTGTCCCATCTTTCGGCCTTCTTTCCTGTATTTTTCTTTGTAATTACGATAATTCATCAAAAGCGCTACGGTTTTCTCAGAATTTCGTCATATATTTCAACTGTATTTACAGTCTTTCCTTCTTCATCATAATAGTATGACACTTCGACAAGCGAATTTGTTCCGTCCGTTGTAATGACCTTGACCGGCGTAAACTCATATTCGCCGCTCTTTGACTTCACATAGACCCCAACCGCCGGTCCGCTTGTGGCCATGCTCGAATTTTCGATAATAATGCCGCTGTAATTTGAAGTTACGATTGTGGCATCCTGCTTTCTCAGTTTGCCGAAATTCTCATAATATCTGTTCGTATCAAGCACAACAAGCCACATATCACCATCGGGAATCATGTCGGAAACCGTTGCCGTAATTTCGCTTTCCGGAAACTCAACGCTGACCTTCCTGCCAACCGAATATTTTGAAACATTTCCTTCCTTGACCCAGCAGATAATATGCCAGTTGCTGCTGTCACAGACCTTGAAGAGAGGCTCTCCTTTTTTTGTGGTATTTCTTACGAGATTCTGTTCATTCAAAGAGTAGTCTTTTACCTCTTCATATTTGAGGTTTTTCATATTTTCAGGCGAAAAAACATTTTCGTATCCATCTACATAATAGCTGACAACACCTTTTGCATCTGCCGTGAAATCCGTCGAAACACCGTCGCCGCCCAGCCTTTGTGTAATATCGCCGTATTTTGATTCTGCATTTGCTTCGGATTCGCTTAGTGCCGCCCCGTCAACAGTCAGAACCTGCGTGCCTTTTTTGACAAGCGCGCCGTCTTTGATGTAATAACCGATATTTCCCGACACAGGCGCCATATGCACTTTCTCGTTTCTGACAATATAGCAGGTAACTTCATCTGTCACACGAAGCGTCCCGTATTCAAGAATCTTTGTATCGGTAAGCGCACCGGTCACTCCCGGCACAACGTAAATAATACCGTATAAAGCAATCAGTACCGGTATGAAAATGTAAATCAATACTTTTGTTCTTTTGGTCATGCCTTCCTCACCAAACTAAATTTTACAACAAAACAGCAAGATTTTCAACCTTGCCGTAGCCTGCCCGCTGCTATTTTTGTAACCTGCACACTACTACTTTTGCCGTTCTTTGCCCGATACTACTTTTTCCAAAACTTTTTTCTCGTCTTTTTCCAGCTGTGCATGCTCACTCAGGAATCTTTCAAACAAATCAGGCCTGCGTTCCATCGTAAGTTCAAGTGATTTCTCAAACTGCCACAGATGAATAAGTCTGTGATTACCCCCAACAAGAACCTCAGGCACGGCAAGGCCCTCATATTCACGCGGCTTGGTGTACTGCGGATATTCAAGAAGTCCCGAATAAATCGATTCCGCAAGTGCCGACTCGCCGCTGCCGAGCACACCCGGTATCAGCCGCGCAACCGAATCCACAAGAACCATTGCCGGCAGCTCTCCGCCTGTCAGAATATAGTCGCCTATCGAAATTTCCTCCGCGTCCCAGTAATCAAGAATTCTCTGGTCGACGCCTTCGTAATGACCGCACAGAATAACAAGCTCTTCTTCCCCGGCGAGTTCCTTTATCTTTTTCTCATCGAGAATTCTGCCACGCGGTGACATATAAATCACTTTTTTGTTTTTTGCTCCCACTGCTTCAAGCGCATCAAAGGCAGGCTGCGGCAGCATAACCATGCCGACGCCTCCCCCGAACGGGTAGTCATCCGCCTTGGTATGCTTGTCCTTTGAATAATCACGTATATTCGTAAGGCGTATGTCGAGAATGCCCTTCTCACACGCCCTGCCCAGCATGCTGCTTTCCGTAACTGCCGAAAACATTTCCGGAAACAGCGTCAAAATATCTATTTTCATCTGATTCTCCTGTCATTGCCTCCGGGCCTAAAGATCCATAAGCTCTGCGGCATTCAGAACCTCAACCGTTCCTTTTTCAAGATCGACCTTCCCTACATATTTTGCAACTGCCGGAACAAGAAACGTACCGCCTGAAGTCTTTTCAATCTCATAAAGATCCTGCGCCGAATTTTGTATTACATCCTTCATTTTGCCGATAATATTTCCGCCTTCATCAATAACGTCAAGTCCTATAAGATCTTTGATGTAATAAGTATCATCCGGCAGCTCGCGCAAATCCTCCTGCCCGATAAAAATGTCCTTTCCCTTGAGTGCTTCTGCGGCATTTCTGTCATCTACGCCTTCAAGCTTGAGGATAACCATATTGTTCTGATATCTTACTTTCTCTATTTTCTTAACTTCATTTCCGACCCGGATTTCCTCCAGCTCTTCAAATCTCTGCGGTTCCGAGTAATTATACACCTTTACTTCTCCGCGGAGCGCAACTGCGTTCACAATCTGTCCGATTTTTATTTTTTCGTCTTTTTCCGTAATTTTCATGATTTCCCTGTCTCTCTAAAAAAAAGCACACATACCTATACAGCCTCGCATAGAAGTATATGTGCTACGTGCAGTTAGTTAATCATTATTGAACAATTTCTACAACTACTTTCTTATTTGCTTTTGTTGCCGCCGCCTTGATAACGGTACGAAGCGCCTTGGCAATTCTTCCCTGCTTGCCTATAACCTTGCCCATATCATCGGAAGCAACCTTAAGTTCGATAACAATTGCCTGCTTACCTGCAACTTCTCTGACCGAAACTTCTTCGGGTTTGTCAACCAGTGACTTTGCAATTGCTTCAACTAATTCAACCATTGCTCTCCCCGCTTTCCTTACTGAATAATTCCGGATTTCTTGAAAAGAGCCTTAACAGTAGATGTTGGCTGAGCGCCGTCCTTAAGCCACTTGTTTGCCTTTTCGCTGTCAATCTTGATTTCTACAGGTTCTGTAAGAGGATTGTAATATCCAATCTCTTCGATAAACTTTCCGTCTCTCGGTGCACGGGCATCAGCTACAACCACTCTGTAAAAAGGCTTCTTATGAGCTCCCATTCTCTTCAGTCTGATCTTTACCATAGCAAAATTACCTCCTTATTTAAATCTATATCCAAACTCAGTTATTATTCACCAAGTTTATGACCTTTGCTTCGGTTTTCTTTGTAATAACGTTTTATTTGTAATAACGTCCGCTTTCGCGGTTTGCGACTTTGTAATAACGTCCGCTTTCGCAGCTTCTAAAACAGTCCTCTGAACATGCGATTGTGTTTCATCTTGCCGCCCATAAACTGTTTCATCATCTTTCTTGCATCCTCATAACGCTTAATCAGCGTATTGATTTTGCTGACCGGCTGGCCTGAACCCGCCGCAATTCTCTTTCGCCTGCTGGCATTGAGAATGGAAGGATTCCTTCGTTCTTCCTTTGTCATCGAAAGGATAATTGCTTCCATCTGAACAAATTCCTTTTCGCTTTCGTCAAGGTCGGCCTCCTTTACAGCCTTTGTATTCATGCCCGGCAGCATATCCAGGAGTTTTCCGATGCCGCCCATTTTTTTGACCTGACCCATCTGCTCAAGAAAGTCCTCAAGCGTAAATTCATTACGCTTCATTTTCTTTTCAAGAGCCGCAGCCTGTTCCTCGTCGTAATTTTCCTGAGCCTTTTCAATCAGTGAAAGCATATCTCCCATGCCCAGGATACGGCTTGCCATCCTCTCGGGATGGAACTGCTCAAGGGCATCGAATTTTTCACCCATACCGATGAACTTAACAGGTTTTCCCGTAACCTTCTTTGCGGAAAGCGCGGCACCGCCTCGGGAATCGCCGTCCATCTTTGTCATGATGATTCCGTCAATGCCAAGTCTTTCATTGAAGCCTTCCGCTGCATTTACGGCATCCTGACCTGTCATTGCATCGACAACAAGAAGTATTTCATGCGGCTTTACCGCTTTCTTCAAAGTAACAAGCTCTTCCATCAGAGCCTCGTCAATCTGAAGACGGCCTGCAGTATCGACTATAAGAACATCGTAGCCTTTGAGCTCGGCTTCCTTCATGGCAGCCTTTGCTATGACTTCGGGTTCACGGCAGTCTCTCATCGTAAATACCGGGGTATCAACAGACTTTCCGACAATTTCCAGCTGGTCTATTGCCGCCGGTCTGTAAATATCGCATGCGCAAAGCATTGGCTTTTTGCCGTTCTTCTTCAGATAATTTGCAAGCTTTCCGCAAGTGGTGGTTTTTCCTGTTCCCTGAAGACCGACCATCATAAGAACGGTAAATCCTCTCGGTGAATATGTCAGTTTGCTGCCTGTTCCACCCATCAGTGAAACAAGTTCGTCGTTTACTATTTTGATAACCTGCTGTGCCGGAGTAAGACTTGCAAGCACGTCGGCACCGAGTGCCTTTTCCTTGACGGCTGCAACAAATTCCTTGACTACTTTGAAATTGACATCCGCTTCAAGAAGTGCAAGCTTGACTTCTCTCATGGCGTCATTTATGTCAGCCTCCGTCAGAACGCCCTTTCCCTTCAGTTTCTTGAAGACGCCCTGCAGTTTTTCAGATAATCCTTCAAATGCCATAAAGACCTCCGATTTTTAATCTTTGTTCAACCATATCGAAACCGCCTTCCCGCGCGGACCGTCAGTGACGGTTCTTGCCGGGCAGAATCTCAACAGCTCTTACTCCTCAAGACCGTCAATAATACCTCTGATTTTGCGGAGCCTGCCCGCAAGTTCACTGTTTTCAGAGTTCTCGCGTACCAGCCTGTCAAGTTCGGCATCGATTTTTTCTATCATGGCCGTGGTTCTTGCAAATCTCTCAACAAGACCCAGTTTTTCTTCATAATCCCGAAGTGCTTTCTCAGAACTTTTCAAAGCATCATGTACAGCCTGCTTCGAGATTGAAAACTCATCTGCTATCTCTTCGAGCGTAAGATTTTCCTCGTGATAAAGATGCATGGTCTCCCGTTTCCGCTCAGTCAGAAGTTCTCCGTAAAAGTCGAACAAAAGACTCAGTTCGGTAATCCTGTCGAACATAAGAGCCTCCTTTCGTCACAAGAAAAGTCAAGCTTTCCCGCTTGACTTTCCAAATGTACCATATATTCTGTCCCGTGTCAAGTGTTTTTGCTTGACTGTCTTCGAAATTCTTCCGACCGGCATCGAAATATGCCCTTTTCCATGCTTGTCCGTGGTTGTCCGACAGTACCGGCTTTTGTGTTGTCAAGAGTGTTGTGAAAAAGAAAAGACGTATGAAACCAAATGTCTCATACGCCTCATAGGATTTATGATTATAACTTTGTAAATTCATCAAGCTGCTTATCTACATTTGGTACGCCCTGCCTGCATATCTGCATATCCTTTCTCAAGTTCCATGTCCAAAGTCTCTGCGTTCATTCTCGAAATATCAACAGGTCTCGCAGTTGGAATCTTTACCTCAAACGGAAGACCCCTATTTAGAATGATCTGCTTATAAAACATATTGATAGCATTAGATGCCGGGATCCCCAAAGTAGCCAGAATTTCCTCAGCCTGTTCTTTAACATCAGGCTCTATTCTTGCATAAAGATTTGCTGATTTGGCTGCCATATCATTACGCCCCCTTTCTTTTACCCATATCATAAGTCATTGTACGGACAAAAGCAATACATTTTCAAATCAGTGCCCTGACGAAGGGTCTGCTTCGTACGCTTCGTAAAGTGAATTTTTAATTTCGCTAGGTTTACATAACTATATGAAGTAGAAACTACTCTTGCACAGGGGAATTACAACTATATATGATTGTGTCGGTTATCTGTCCGCCAAGAAAGGAGTCCCTATGAGTAAAAATAAAAAGGGAAACGGACATCACCACCTGACACTGTCAGACAGGATATACATAGAATCAGA
>JAILLO010000042.1 GCA_024693105.1 Clostridia bacterium
TTCTCCGCTTTCCTTTTCCCTTTTGATTTTTTTGCCATGTGACACCTTTTCCTTTCTTTCACTAATCGCAGTCCCTCCAAGACTACTGCCCGTTTTCCTTCTATACATTTTTTACCATTAATGTAACTTAATTGTATATTGTGACAGCTTCATTGTCAAGTGCAATTTGTAAAATAATGGAAGGCGCATAATTTCTGCCTTTGACACCGGACTCTGACGCTGATTCGAATGCAGATACTGGTTCCGGATTCCGGGAAGGTGTTGTCCCCTGCGCAACCGAATTTCCAATACCCCCACCGGAACCACAACCTCTACGCCGACCTGAGCCAATTTTCACTCTAATATTGAAGCCTGACGCTGATTCCGGACTCTGACACCGAACTCGGACCCAAATGCAGACTCACCCACCTCCGACTTCCGTGCAAAGGGCTGCCCCTGCCATCCCCCTTAAATACGGAACCCAAAAAACAAAACAGAGGCTCCGAATCATTTTTCCGAAACCTCTGCAGCTTATCTGATTGTTCTCACTTGCAAAGCAGTATCCTGCCCTTATTTTGTACCGAAAATTCTGTCGCCGGCATCTCCGAGACCCGGTACAATGTACGCATTCTCATTCAGCTTTTCGTCCTTTGCAGCGATGAAAATATCAACATCCGGATGAGCCTTCTGAAGAGCATCGATTCCCTCAGGTGCTGCGATAAGACACATAAAGATGATGTGCTTTCCGCCTCTTTCCTTAACAAAGTTGATTGCCGCAATTGCAGAACCACCTGTTGCAAGCATAGGGTCAACAACGAAAATCTGACGCTTGTCTATATCGTTTGGAAGCTTGCAGTAATATTCAACAGGTTCATGAGTGTTCGGGTCTCTGTAAAGACCAACATGACCAACCTTTGCATTCGGTACCAGTTCAAGCATTCCGTCCACAAGTCCCAGACCTGCTCTTAAGATAGGAACAATTGCGATATCCTCGCCGTTGAGCATCTTAACTGTTGTCTTGCATATTGGTGTCTCTATGTCCACATCCTTCAACGGAAGATTTCTTGTTGCCTCATAGCCCATCAGCATTGCAATTTCTTTGACCAGCTGACGGAAATCCTTTGTAGAAGTTTCTTTTCTTCTGATGATTGCTGTCTTGTGCTGAATTAACGGATGATCGAATACGTATACTTTACCCATTTTGTACCTCCCTGCTGACGCGGGAACGCCAGCCATATATAAAATAATAACTAACGATAATCAATGACTGCATCTCTGCCTCGCGTCGCCGGAGGAGAATGCGTCCTTTTCGGTGCGGTTACATTTCGTCCAGCATATCTGTTCTTCTTTTGTGCTTCCCGCCTTCAAACTCTGTATCGAGCCATGCCTTCACAATATCAAGCGCAAGCGGAACCTCTGTTGTTCTTCCGCCAAGTGCCAGCATGTTCGCATCGTTGTGGCGCCTTGTCATCTCTGCCATTGAAACACTGGTGCAGAGTCCGCATCGAATGCCCTTCACTTTGTTGGCAGCAATTGAAATGCCGATGCCTGTTCCGCAGCAGACAATTCCACGGTCTGCCTTTCCCGAAGCAACTTCCTCACCGCACTTGCGGCCGAAAATCGGATAATCAACAGATTCCTCAGAATCGGTACCAAGATCGGTTACCTCGATACTGCGGCCTGCAAGATATTTTTTGATTTCTTCCTTCAGCGCAAATCCTGCGTGATCGGATGCAATTGCAATTCTCATACTCTGCCTTCCTTTCTCTTTCTCTTTTTATTTCTATTCTTATTCTTACTATTATTTACTCTGTTTCTTGCTTTTGGCCCCGGCCTCAGCTTCCACATCAGCCTTTGCCTTTGCCCCGGTTCCAACCCCGCTCTCAAACACGGAGGACATGGTACTCGAACCCACGGGGCTCACTCACGGCTTCAGACCTCAATTATATTGTAGCCCGCAGACTTCAGCATCCGGTTCATAACCGCAAAGCCCACGCCGTCAGTATCACTGAGCGCCCCCGCAATAATCAAATCGGTACCACACTCATCCATGGCACGCAGATCCGCGAAGAAATCATGCGCAGCCTCGGCAAACGCCTGCTCCCCGAAAAGAATCACGCCGACTTTTCTGCCTGCTTTTTCATTCTCGCCGCGCAGCCTTTCAACTTCCTTCTCTACCGCATCGCGCCGACCCCGTACAATTACCATCTCCGCCTTTGGCGCATAATGCCTGTACTTCATGCCCGGTGCCTTCGGATGAAACTCCGGATCGTCTCCGCCAAGCCCCTTGCCTTTCTCTGCAGGTCTCTTCTGCAAAAGCGCAGGGTCTATCGAAACCGGAAGACCAAGTGCCTTCTCAAGTTCTTTCTTTGTAATAATGCCCGGCCTTAGAATAACCGGCTCGTCTGTGGTAACATCAAGCACTGTGGATTCTATACCCACTCTGCAGTCTCCGCCTGTCAGAATGGCATCAATCCTGCCGTCAAGATCGTGTATAACATGACCCGGCCTTGTAGGGCTCGGACGGCCCGAAATATTTGCACTCGGTGCCGCAATCGGCGTTCCGGAATATTCGATAAGCGCCAGTGCCGTTTTATTGTCGGGCATGCGAACGCCTACCGTATCAAGTCCGCCTGTTGTCACATCGGGAACCTCCGGCTTTCTTCTGACCACCATAGTAAGCGGGCCCGGCCAGAAAGCTTCCATCAGCTTTCTGACAACCGGACTGAGCGAGGGAGTGAGCTTTTCAAAATCCTCAGGCTTTGCTATGTGTACTATCATCGGATTGTCGCTCGGCCTTCCCTTTGCTGCATATACCTTTCCTACCGCATCGGGATTCAGTGCATCTGCGCCAAGGCCGTAAACGGTCTCTGTCGGAAAAGCCACCAGTCCGCCCTGCCGGATAATCCCGGCTGCTATGTGAATGTTTTCTTCGTTGCTTTCCAAAATTTTTGTCTTCATCTTTTTCTTTTTTCAAATTCGGTCCCAGGACTCTGCCTTCGGATTCGTTTTCAAATTCAGATTCCCGGCGTTTGAACCGTTCGTGCGGAAAACCTCCGCATCATCCAAATTCGCTCCATGCAGAAAACCGGCTTAGAAATTCTTCATCTTCTGAGCCTGATCGTCTGTAATGAGGCCGTCGATAATTTCATCAAGGTCACCGTCAAGGAAATAATCAAGCTTGTAAAGCGTCATGCCTATGCGGTGATCCGACACACGTCCCTGTGGGAAGTTGTAGGTGCGGATTCTTTCGCTTCTGTCACCGGTTCCGACCTGGCTTTTTCTCTGGTCCGCAATTTCCTTGTTCTGCTCCTGAAGCTTCAGGTCGTAAAGTCTTGCCCTTAAAACCTTAAAAGCCTTGTCCTTGTTCTTAATCTGCGATTTTTCATCCTGGCAGGTAACTACAAGACCTGTCGGGATATGTGTAAGACGTACTGCCGAGTCGGTAGTGTTGACGCACTGACCGCCGTTTCCGGATGCTCTGTAAACATCAACCCTGACATCGTTTGGATTTACTTCAACGGCAACATCATCAACCTCCGGAAGAACGGCTACCGTAGCTGCGGATGTATGAATACGGCCGCTTGATTCAGTTTCCGGAACGCGCTGAACTCTGTGTGCGCCGCTTTCGTACTTGAGTCTTGAATAAGCACCTTTTCCCTTGATCATAATAACCGCTTCCTTGATGCCGCCAAGACCGGTGTCGTTGATATCCATCATCTCAGTCTTCCAGCCGCGTCTTTCCGCATAACGCATGTACATACGAAGAAGATCCGCACCAAACAGTGCAGCCTCCTCGCCGCCTGTACCTGCCCTGATTTCGAGAATAACGTTCTTTTCATCATTAGGGTCTTTCGGAAGAAGCAGAACCTTGAGTTCCTGCTCATATGTAGCAAGCTTTTCCTCGAGGTCGGCAAGCTCCATCTTGGCCATTTCGCGGATTTCCTCGTCGTTTTCCTCGAGCATCTCCTTTGCTCCGGCCATGTCTTCCTTTGCCTTCTTGTATTCTTTATATTTGTTGACTATAGGCTCCATTTCGCCCATTTCTTTCATATGCTTCTGCCAGACCGGCTGATTGTTGATAACATCCGGGTCAGAAACCTTTTTCGAAAGTTCCTCGTATTTTTCCAATATAAAATCAAGTTTGTCAAACATTAAATTTCTCCGTATTTCTTTTCAATATTCGGGATGATTTATGATTTTTCCTAAAAAAAACCGGAAATACAAATTTCCGGTTGATTGTGTTTACTAATCGATGTGATACTTGTTCTTGAATTTTTCAACACGGCCGCCACGGTTAATAAACTTCTGCTGACCAGTAAAGAATGGATGACAAGCTGAGCATACGTCTAATCTTAATTCTGATACGGTTGACTTGGTAACAAATGTGTTACCGCATGCGCAAGTTACTTTACATTCCTTATAGTCAGGATGGATTCCTTCCTTCATGCTGTACCTCTTTCCTGCTCCGGCGCTTGCCTTTGCATAATTTTTCCCGGCCCGGGGCCGGTTCGTAATGCCTGCGCCGTTTCTGCGGCGCTCACATCTTTTTTACTATACCACAAGAGTTTTTTCAAGACAAGCACTTTTTTGCCCGTTTCGCAACATTTTTTGCCCTGTTAAATGTAAAAGTAATTTCACAGAACCTTAATCCCACCGTGAAATAAACCTTACACAAATTCTTGTACTGTTAATTCCCTTGTACTACTCTCTTAATATAGATTTACGGGGCTGAAAGAGAGGTTGAACTGAAAGGACCTAACTTAACTCTTAAAGATAGAAAATTTATTCAGCACGGACTTGCAGAAGGCATAT
>JAILLO010000077.1 GCA_024693105.1 Clostridia bacterium
ATGAACTGACCAACTTGCTGCTTAGATTCAAATGGTGGGATAAAGGCATCAAAGAAATAGACAGCCTGATACCAGTCCTGACCTGCAGCGACCTAGAAAAAGTGAAAGCTGAATTAAGAAGCCAGTTGGATCGGTAAATTCTGATTTGTCGGGTTGACTGCTGGAACATAAAATCGGAAGATAATCTTACAAAAGATTTATATAATGTTAGAACGAAAAATCAGAATTTAAAATGACATAGCATAATTGAATATTGTTAACACAGACGGTGGCAAACAATCTAAAATGATTATTCGTCCCCCGTCTTTTTTTATAAAATTACCGGAATCGGCACATCTAAGAAAGGAGATTTTCTCGGTGCGCACAGATATCCCACCGCTGCAGCCAATTTCTGCTTCCTGTATTTTTTATTGCAGGTAATAAGCGAAAACTCATTGACATAAATTGGAAAATATGCTATGCTCATTAAACAAAAGAGGAATTGAAAGGAAATAAAAGAAAAAAATGTAAATCATACAGCAGGGGCGTCGGAAGTAACAGTACGCGGTAAGAGTAAGAGTAAGAGTAAGAGTAAGAGTAAGAGTAACAGTAACAGTAAAGGCCACAGTAAAAGCAAAAGCAAAAGCAAAAGCAGCAGCAACAGTCAATGCTGCAGCCTGAAAGGAGGTAAAGGCTTGGAACGACTAAGGATAAGATCCGAACTTGAGGACAGAGAATACGGGGAGGCACTTAGCGAAGCAGTGGCGGCGGCCTGCAAGGAAATCTGTTTTGTCGGCGAAGGAGAAAAGACGGATATAGTTCTTCTGGAGCCGGGCAAAAGCGCAGAGGGAGAGACTTTTGCGGTATACATGACGGAAAGCGCAGAGGAAAAAGCAAAGCTTAGAAAAGAGAATCTCTGCGCAGCCGAAAAATACGAACCTGTATCGGAAATCGCACAAACGCTTATCCTGGCAGGGACGGAACATCTGGGGCGTTCATTCAGAAACCGGGTAGCGGAACCGGCATTTGAGAAAAGAGAAATTTTCGGCTTCTTTTCGTCTTCGGGCGGTGTCGGCACAAGCAGTATAGCTCTTGGAAGCGCACAGTATCTCAGAAGATTTGAAGGGAAGCATCCGCTTTTCCTTTCGCTGGAGTATTTTCCTTCGGTGCCGTGTTTTATAGCTGACAGCGAGAATGAAAGCATACGTGATATTGAAAATTATGTTTACAGATGGAGAAAAGGTGAAAAAGCAGCTGAAAATCCGGAGCTGTTTATGGTGAGGGATATATTTGGCGTATGTGCATTCAGAACCGGAAAAGGCATTAATCCCCTTGCACTTATGAGCAGAGAGGAAATTGTTGAATTTATACATATTACAGCCATTAAAGAAGAATTTGACAGTATTGTCATAGACTTTGGAACGACTGTTTCGGAAGCTGCTCTTGAACTTATGAATTGCTGCGGCAGTCTCTGTTTTGTAACGTCTCAGAGGGACAACGAAAAGCGCGGCGAATGCTGTTTTGCGTATTTAAAAGCAAATGAAACGGATATCCGTAATACAGAAAGAATAATAAACAGATGCACCGTTCAAAATGCGGAGAGTGAGCCCGAAGAAAACGAATGTAATTACACGGAAACAAGAATTCCCGAGGATCCTGAGAGCTTCAGAAAGCTTATGCCTGATGAAAAAATCACTCCGATTGACATAGACGGAATTTTCGGCACGGGGATCAAGGAATTTTTGTGCGGACGTGTGAAAAACGGGGATGATTCAGCCGATTTATGATATAATTTTAAGATAGTATTTGTAATTATGCATAAATTCAGAATGTGCGCCGTCAGCCCTTGAAAAAGGCAGGTATCATACGAATTTTCGCCACGGCGGAGGATATCTTAAATGACTGAACTGAACCCTTTGATTCATGATCTTGCATATATTCTTGCAGTTGCCGGGATTACAACGCTGGTTTTCAAGAAAATCAGGCAGCCTGTTGTCCTCGGTTATATTGTTGCGGGCTTTCTTACAAGTCCGAATTTCCCGCTGACGCCTACCATAATAGACGGCGCGGGGGTTGAGTCATGGGCTGAAATCGGTATAGTTTTTCTTATGTTCGCGCTTGGTCTTGAGTTCAGCTTCCATAAGATTGCAAAGGTCGGCGGCACGGCGATTATTACAGCCATCACGGTTATTGTTTCCATGATATTTGTCGGTATTCTGACAGGCACGCTGCTTGGGTTCAGTACTATGGACAGCGTTTTCCTCGGCGGCATGATTTCAATGTCTTCAACTATGATTATACTCAAGGCTTATGAGGAGATGAAACTCAAAAACGAGAGGTTTGCCCAGACTGTTTTAGGCGTTCTTGTAATCGAGGACATAGCGGGAATTTTCATGATGATTATTCTGACAACTGTTTCGGTCGGAAAGTCTGTATCGGGTCCGGAGCTTTTCAGGACAATCGGCCTGCTACTCATAATTCTTGTTGTCATACTTATTGCGGGAATCTATCTGATGCCGTCGTTTCTCAAAAAAACGCGTGGACTTATGAATAATGAAACGCTGCTTATTATAGCGCTGGCATTTTGCTTTATAATGGTCGTAATTGCTCACAGGACGGGCTTTTCGGACGCTCTCGGCGCTTTTTTGGCAGGTTCGATACTTGCCGGCACCACATTTGCGGAAAGGATTGACAAGCTCATTCAGCCGCTCAAGGACCTGTTTGGCGCCATTTTCTTTGTATCTGTGGGAATGCTGGTGGTTCCTTCGATGCTTGTGGAGCATATAGTGCCTATCCTTGTAATTACGGCAGTTACGATAGTAGGCCAGAATCTTTTCTCGACAATCGGTGCGCTTTTGGCCGGCCTTTCGCTGCATTCGGCAATAAGGACAGGCTTCAGTATGGTTCAGGTCGGTGAATTTTCCTTTATAATTGCTTCGCTCGGCATGAATCTTGGTGTGACAAGCAGCAGCCTTTATCCGATTATCGTATGTGTCTGTGTAATTACAACATTCACGACACCGATGTTTATCAAAAGCGGCGAGGCTGCATACGAAAAGGTGAACAGGCATTTGCCGAAAAAACTGAAGGCTGCACTGAAAAAATACAATTCGGGAAGCAGGTCGGCAGGCGATGACAACGACTGGAAGGAGTTTATTTCAAAGACATTTATCAGGCTTCTTACATCGGGCTCAGCCATGTTTATTATCATATTTTTCGGCTCGACGATAGTCGAACCGTGGCTGTCGCAGTATGCGGAGAAGGCTTTTGCGGATGCGATGATTGCGGTTTGTTCAATAGCTTTTATGATACCGTTTATAGATATGCTCTATTCAAGGAAAAGAGTGCTTTTCACGAAGCTCTGGTTGAAAAATCCGGCAAACAGGGTGCCTCTCATTTTTTTCAATGCATTAAAGATGTTTATGTGCATTATGGCCGTGATGTATACAATCGCGCATTATACTCCGATTCCTTACTGGGGAGGGGTGCTTGCCGGTTTTGTCTTTGTTGCGATTGTTGTCAGATCGGAACTTGTAAGGAGCAAAACACTTGAAATTGAAATGCGGTTTGTCCAGAATTTCAATGACAAGGTTCTTGAAAACGCCAAAGCAAAGAGGAAAAATGCGGGTAGGAGCAACTGGATTGATGAGGCTATATATGCGGTTACTTTTGAGGTAAGGGACAATATTGTCCAAAATCCGGATGTGAATCATGTAATGGACTTTGCGGCAAGACCTGTATTTGGGGTTATGCTTATACAGATAAAGCGTGACGGCCGGGTGATAAATCTTCCGAGGGCTGAAGAAACTATAGAGCCCGGTGACAGGATTTCGGCAATCGGGTCGAAAAAACAACTTGAATCGTATGTCCTTCATCTTGAACAGAGTGTATTTATTAATGCTCCGGAGCACAATATGGTAACGCTTAGGGAATTTATGTATACGCAGGTTTATGACGGCGTACCGCCCGAGAAGCAGCTGTTTTCGTGCATGTTCCCTGTCAAAAGGGGCTCAATGCTTGACAGAACAACGCTGAAAACCTCGAATTTCACGCAGACCTACGGCGGATTTATTGTAGGCATCGAAAAGGAAATGCTTCCTGTTGTTTTGCCGGAGGCAAATGTTTCGATATATGAGGGTGACATGGTGTGTGTTCTGGGCACGCAGAAGGTCATAAACAAGCTTTTGAAGACCGGACTACTCTCAGCATGATATAAAAGACACCGGCACAGATTTGATTCGGATACGGCTTGATTTTTGAGGAAAACAGTCGATGCAACGCATCCGGAATGCCGGCGACACAGACATGACAAAGCAGCTGCAGGCTGTTGCAGCTGTTTTATAATCGAAATATAAGTAATAAAATCCCAAATATAGAAAAAACAGAGAATTACGACCGCGGGAAAGAGAAGAGAGAAAAGCGAAAAGCAGGAGAAAAGTATGCAGGTATGATGACTGTAGCAGAAAAGTATGATGAACGTAGTGAGATCGGGTAAGAGGATATGAACAGGGACAAACAAAAGGCGGAAATAGAAAAAATAAGATCGGGGCTCAACAAAAGAGCAGAGAACATGTCGGATGAAGATGCTTTTTCTTTCATTGAGGATTATGTTTTTTCGGATGAGAGCTTCAGGGGTACAACAACAGAAGAGAAGGCGGCTTTTATCACAAGGGCTTTCTGTTCAATCAGGTGCAGGCTGGGAATTCTTCAGCCGCTTGTGGATGATGAAAGCATTTCGGAGATAATGGTAAACGGCAGGAAAAAAATCTTCGTTGAGCAGAACGGAAGAATAAGAAAGCTGGATGAATATTTTGACACCACAGCCGAACTTGAGGAAATCATCAGGCGCATTGCGGCGGCTGTTCACAGGGAAATCAATGAAATGAATCCGATAGTTGATGCCAGACTTTCGGACGGGTCGCGAGTAAATGCGGTATATAAAAATGTTGCACTCGGCGGGCCTGTATTGACGATAAGAAAATTCCCGAAGACGGCAGTTACAATGGAGCGGCTGATTGAATCGGGAACTGTTACAAAAGAGGCGGCTGAATTTTTAAAACTGCTTGTTGAGTCGGGATACAATATTTTTGTGAGCGGCGGAACTTCGACAGGTAAGACAACTTTCCTAAATATACTAAGTGAATATATACCGGCGACCGAGCGCGTTATAGTAATTGAGGATTCAGCGGAGCTTCAGCTTAGAAATGTTGAAAATCTCGTAAGAATGGAGTGCCGCAACGCGAATGTGACGGGAAAGGGCGCTGTCAGCATGGCAGATCTCATAAAATCAAGCCTGAGAATGCGCCCCGACAGGATAATAGTGGGAGAGGTAAGAGGCGGTGAGGTTCTTGATATGATCCAGGCCATGAATACAGGCCATGACGGATCGCTTTGCACCGGACATGCAAATTCGGTACGGGGGATGATGAAAAGACTTGAAGCGATGTTTCTTCAGGCTGCGTCGTTTCCGGATTCCGCGATAAGAAGTCAGATTGCCGAAGGCATAGATATTGTTGTGCACCTTGGAAGGCTGTCCGATAAGAAAAGGCGCGTACTTGAGATTTCGGAAGTAACCGGAATAGGGGAAAGCGGTGAAATAGCAATAAACACACTTTTTCGTTACAGCCCCGGAAGAGGACTTTTAAGAACGAAAAATCGTATGCGGAATACAATCAAGCTTGAATTTGCCGGAAAAACGCTTACCGAGTTTGCGGCAGATTAACGAAAGGGCCGTTTTTGGGGGGCTAGTAAGGCAAAAGAGAATAAGAAAAAAAATCACTTAAAAAAAGAGAAAAAAACCGTCGAGGCTCAAAATGACATATTGTAAACTATTGCTGTAAAACAATCGAAAAATTGAAGAAAAACACATAAATAACAGCATAGCAATTACAAGAGTAATAACGAATAATATAGTGTGTTAATAGAAAACTAAACAAAAATCAAGGACGTATGTCAAGAGACAAAAAGCAAATTTATAACGAAAGTGATACCACAAAAGAGGTGGAAAAAATGGAAGAAATACGCCACGAGGACAAAGATTTCAGAAAAAACGCAAAATGGCGCAAAAATATTGAAAGCGACAAAACGCGAGATTGTAAACCACAAAAAGTAGACGAAAATCGCGACTTTAAAACTGCAATTTTATATGTAAAAAGCTATCTTTTACAGAACGGAATTACACTTAAAAAATTGCGAAAAGACAGGAAAATGAGAGAGTATTTTTTGTGCGGATATCTTCTGATTTTTCTGTTTACATATACCTTTTACAAAAGTGCGGCAATGTCATTAATCCTAGCCTTAACAGTGCTATTTTGCGGAAATTTATACCAGAGAAAAAAAGAGGAAAAAAGGCGTGAAACGTTGAAATTGCAGTTTAAAGACGTTCTGTATTCTTTTTCCTCTTCCTTTGCCTGCTGCAGGCAGCTCGAAGAGGCTGCAGACGATGCAGCGGAGAATCTTAAAGCAGTTTACGGGGGCGAATCTCCTATGTTGCACGAGCTTGAAATAATGAAGAATAGTATTCGTCAATACGGCACCGATGAGTGTACCGCTTTGAAGGAATTTGCACTAAGGTGCGGCGTCGAAGATATTATCTGCTTTGCGGATGTTTTTAGTATTTGCCGCGAAACAGGGGGTGACATTCAAAGGGTGACGGAAAAAACCGCCCGGGTGCTTATTGACAAGATTACCGTTGAGAGGGAAATACAGGTCTACATGTCACAGAAAAAACTGGAAGGAAAGATCATTTTTGCTATGCCAATAATTGTCATTTTGGGTTTACAATTTCTCTCGCCCGACTATATAGACATTCTTTACGAGAGTGTAAAGGGACGCATAATTATGACGGCTGCGATGGTGGGAATGATATTTTCGGGGATGCTTATAAAACGGATTTCCAATATTGTGATTTAGAATTTTTTTGCCGCCGTGAAGCCTTAAAACAAAAGTCGGATTTTAATAAAAAAATTAGTAAAAGCATCTTTTGAAACGGCCGGAAAAATGGCGTGGACCGAAGCAAAAAAACTGTTTATGAAATCAGCCAAAATAATAAAAAAAATTATGAAAAATCGGAGATAAAAATGGTTAACAATAACGACAAAAGGATGACAAATTCCAAAAGGAGCTGTATATTCAAGGCTTTTCTTGAAAAACTTTGCGGTGACAATAAAGAATACAGAAGAAAAACCGAAATGCTTTCCGACGAAGAATCGAGAAAAAAATATATAATAAAAATGCAAAACCGGAACAAAAAAAGGTATATTATTCTGCTTATTGCAGCGGCGCTTTTTGCTCTGATTTTCTCTCTTCAAAACGCTTTTGATGAACCTGAATTTGTTGTGGAAAACGGCAGAGTAACAGGTATACGAAGACCATATGAAAATGAGAAACCGGTGACATACAGATTGGGCGTTTTTGAATCCGGAAAAGCAGCGGGAGAAATAACCTTTGCAGTAAATCCTAAAATCGGAAGTGATAATTCCGATTTTAAGGAAAACGAAAAAAATGAAAGAGAAAACAGGCTTGCGCAGACGAAAAATACAGCCGATGATGCGAAACGCGAAAAAGAACGGAAATTACGGCTTGAATGCGAAAAAATCGCAAAGAATTTAACTGCGTCAACTGACGGTGCATTTCTGGTATTGCCTGATTCTTTTGCTGACGGAAGCCCTTTAGAATTCAGAGAAATCAAGGGAAACAGCGCGATTGTCTACTTTTTGGCATTGACAATTCTCAGCTTTTTTATAATATACTCTGCCCGTTATAAAGGTGTTGAAAACGATACGAAAAATGCCCGCGAAGACATCGAAAAGGAACTGCCCGGTTTTATAAATACCCTTGTCCTTTTGCTTGAAGCCGGTCTTGTTCTTTCTTCGGCGTTTGAAAGGGCGGCATCGGCACGGAGAAATACACCGGGATTTAAATCGTACTTTTATGAGCAACTTGTTCTGCTGCAGGAGAAGGTGACGGCAACGAATTCTTCTTTTGTAAGGGAGCTTACTGTTTTTTCGGGGAGGAGCGGAGTGCGTGAATTCGTACGTGTCTGCGGAATTATAGCCGACAATATTGAACTCGGTTCTGAGCTTTCCGGGAAACTGTCGGCAGAATCGGAACTTTTATGGCATTCGAGGAAGAAATCCGTTGTCGAAAAAGGGCATATTGCGGAAACGAAACTGACCTTGCCGTTAATGATTCTGCTGCTGGTGCTTATACTTGTAACCATAGCTCCCGCAATGATGGAAATGTAGTAATTTCAAGTGTGTTGACGTTAAATGGTTAATCTTATTAATGTAATTTTTAACATATCTTTGAAGTTGAAATATTCTGAAAACATTGACTTTAAAAGGGTTAGAGGATATATTGGTTTTAAAGTATAAGTGCGATTTTTATTCGCCGGAATCAAGGAGGCTCCTTTATGAACAAAAGAAGATTTTTATATTTTCTGCTTACCATAGTAATAACAATCGGCGCCTGTCCTTGTTTTTTCTCCGACATTCCTGTTGCTTTTGGAGACGAAGCCAAATCCAACGGTTTGGCGGAAATCAATTCAAAAGAGGTAAGCATTTTTGAAAAGAGGAGCGGTGTGGCTTCTTTCCTTTATGACAATACAAGCGGATTGCCTGCATCCGAAGCAAACGCAATTGCACAGAGCTCGGACGGTTTTCTTTGGATCGGAGGATACAGCGGTCTTGTAAGGTATGACGGAAATACATTTGAAAGAATAGATTTGAACAAAGGAATTAACAGCGTAGTAAGTCTTTTTGTGGATTCTTCCGATGCTCTTTGGATCGGGACAAATGAAAGCGGAGTTGCACGCGTAAAACCAAATTCTCTGAAAATGTTTTCCAAAGAGGACGGAATGGGATCGGCTTCGGTACGTTCAATGGCCGAGGATGCCGATGGAAATGTTTATTTTGCCACAACAAACGGCGTTGATTATATAGATTCCCGTTTTAAAATCCATAATATCAAAGACGACAGAATTCTTTATCAGAACATACAGATGATAAAGGCAGCCCCCGACGGTGCAGTGCTGGGTGTTACAAAAAGCGGTGACATCTTTGTTATCAGGGACAAGAAGATAGTTGCCTATTATGACGGTGAAACTATTGGAATAGGTGAAATATACTGTATCATTCCGGATGAGGGGAAAGAAGGATATGTTTACATAGGAACAACGGGTTCAAAAGTCTTTTACGGTAATTTGAAAAACGGCTTTAAAAATTATAAGGATATAGATATAGCTCCTCTTGAGCATATAAATTCAATAGATACGGCGTATGATTCATATTATTTTTCATGTGACAACGGAATAGGGGTATATAACGATAACGGATTTAAGAAACTGGAAAATCTTCCGATGACGAATTCCGTGGAAAGCATGATGATGGATTACCAGGGAAATTTATGGTTTGCATCGTCAAAGCAGGGAATAATGAAGCTGGTCAGCAGTCCGTTTGTAGATATAAGCAAAGAACACAATCTTTCGAGTCAGGTTGTTAATGCAACCTGCATATACAAAGATAAGCTTATTATCGGATGCAAAAATATGGGGCTGACAATCCTGCAAGAAGACGGAACCGTTTCGGATCTTCCCGTAACAAGTGCGGTTACGGCTTCGGGAAAACCGATAGCGGGAAGTTCTCTTACGGATATGACAAAGGAGTCTACTGTAAGGTCAATAATTAAAGACAGCGGCGGAAGACTGTGGATTTCGAGCTACGGAAAAAACAGTCTGATTTGCTATGATAACGGAAGGCTTACCTGCTTTACGGAGGAAGACGGACTTCCGTCACAGAGAATAAGAGTTGTTTGTGAGCTTGCGGACGGAAGATATGCAGTGGCGGGAACCGGCGGAATAAGCATAATTAAGGACAATGTAATTACAAAAGTATATGATGAATCCGACGGCATCAAAAATCTTGAAATTCTGACCGTGGTACAGGCGGAAAACGGTGATATTATAGCAGGTACGGACGGCGGAGGACTGTATATAATAAGTGATTTCGGCGTCAGACAAAAGAGCACCGACAACGGACTTACTTCGGATGTTATTATGCGTCTGAAGGTGGATGCGGAGCGAAATATAATATGGATGGTAACAAGTAATTCCATAGCCTATATGGATGAAAATTACAATGTAATCAACATAGATACATTCCCGTATACAAATAATTTTGACTTGTATTCCAACGACAGGGGTGAAACCTGGATTCTGAGCAGTAACGGTATTTATATAGAAGAGACCGAAAAGCTTTTGAAGAACGAAAACCTCAACCCTTATCATTACAGTATATATGAAGGCCTTCCGTATATAGCTGCGGCAAATTCCTACAGCTATCTTGCGGAAAACGGCAATTTGTATATAGCGGGCAGTACAGGTGTTGCCTGTGTAAATATGAATGAGCCTATCTTTGCTACAGAAAATGTAAAGATAACAACACCTTATCTTGAAATCGACGGTAAAAGGATTTATCCCGACGAAAATAATGAATTTGTCATTAATTCCGATGCAAAGACGGTGAAGATATTCACTCATATATTTACTTATACGCAGGTAAATCCAAAGATAGATTATCAGTTAAAGGGATTTGAAACAGAAATGAACAGCGTGGACAGAAAGGATTTTGCGGGGGTGACATATACAAACCTTTCCGGCGGTGATTACGAATTTGTGGTGCAGATTGCAGATCCAAAAGGCAAGGTGCATGAATCATATTCGGTTAAATTAAGAAAAGAGTTTTCACCGTTTGAATATACAGCTGTCCGCCTGGCGGTTATAGCTTTGGGAATTATAGCCGTAACGCTTGCGGTATGGCGTATTATGCATGCTACGGTTATAAGCAGACAGTATGTTCAGATAAGAATGGCCAAGGAAGAAGCGGAGCGTGCAAACACGGCAAAGTCAAGATTCCTTGCAAATATGTCCCATGAAATCAGAACTCCTATAAATACTATAATGGGTATGAATGAGATGATTCTGAGGGAGGATATGGAAGGCGTTCCAAAGGAAACATCAGATTCAATATTGCAGTATGCCACGGATATCAAAAGAGCGTCAGATACTCTTTTGGAGCTCATAAATGAACTTCTTGACCTTTCAAAAATAGAATCGGGAAAGATGAATCTGGTGGAAATGGAATATGACGTCAAAGAGTTTATAAGCTCTATCGCCATGATGATTCGTGTAAGGAGCAAGCAAAGGGATCTTATTTTCGAAACGGAAATCGACGAAAATATACCTAAAAAATTATACGGTGACGAGAAAAAATTAAAGGAGGTACTTTTGAACCTTCTTACAAATGCCTTGAAATACACTAATGACGGCGGATTCAAACTCATTGTCTCACTTAAGGAAAAACAGGACGGAATGTGCAGCATTTATTTCGCTGTAAAAGACACGGGCATCGGAGTGAAACCGGAGGACATGGACAGGCTTTTCTCAGCGTTTGAACGGCTTGACGAGAAGAAGAACACGGGAATCCAGGGAACAGGCCTTGGTCTTGATATTTCGAGAAAGTTTGTGGACCTTATGGGAGGAGAACTGCTTTGCGACAGTGTTTACGGACAGGGTTCAACTTTCTATTTCACAGTTAAACAGAAGATTGTGGACGAAGAACCGCTCGGAAAGTTCGTGGAAGAAGAAGTTAAAATCAAGGATGTTTACTTCCCTCAGTTTGTCGCTCCGGAAGGAAAAGTTCTTGTTGTGGACGACAACGAGATGAATCTTCAGGTTATAAAGGGACTTCTCAAGGCAACAAAGCTTCAGCTTACAATGGCAACAAGCGGCAGGCAGTGCCTTGAGCTTCTTGAAAAGGAAGAATTCAATGTTGTGCTTCTTGACCATATGATGCCGGAAATGGACGGAATACAGACACTTAAGGAAATGCGCAACAGGAATATAGATCTTCCTGTTATTGCACTTACGGCGAATATAATGAGTGGCGGCAGTGAGTATTACAAACAGCTTGGCTTCCAGGATTATCTTGCAAAACCTGTTGAGGGTGTTGCGCTTGAAAAGATGATTAAAAAGTATCTGCCGGCTAAGTTCCAGTTCTCCGCGGCATATCTTATAAAAGACGAGGAAGAGAAAGAAAGGGAAAGCGAAGACAGGCTTTCTGAAGAACTTCTCTGGCTTGAAAGTACCGAAGGCATATCTGTGGAAGACGGTATGAAATACTGCGGAGGTTCAGAGTCATTTGAAATGACATTGAATACTTTCTTTGAAATGATTGATGAAAATTCCAATGTAATAGAGAAAGCATATACTGAAAACGATATTGAACTTTATACGATAAAGGTTCATGCACTCAAGTCTTCGGCAAGAATAATAGGAGCGTCAAAGCTGTCTGAAATGGCACTCGCTCTTGAAAATGCCGGAAAGAGCGGAGATATCGAATACATAAAAAACAATACTGATTCGCTTCTTTCCGAATACAGAAGCTACAAGACGAAGCTTGGAAGACTCGCTAAAAACGAACCCGCAAACGAAGAAAAGACCGAGATTTCAAAGGAGGAGGTAAAGGAATTGTTTGAAGCTGTCAAGCTGTTTGCGGAGCAGATGGATTATGAGGCATGCGAAATGACGGTAGAACAGTTAAAGGGCTGCAGACTTTCGGAAGAAGATGAGACTGTCTTGGAAAAGATAACCGGAATGCTGAAGAAGCTTGATTGGGAAGGATTACAAAACCTGGAGGTATAACTGGAGGTAAAATATGAATAACAACAGTGTAATGATAATATGCGGCAGAGAAAGCGTATTTATCAAGGTAATGGTTCAAAAACTGGCTGACATTGGTATAGAAGCGTTTGTATGCAGCGTAAATACAAATGTCATAAACGGGCAGTGGGACAGGGCAGGTCTTATTACCTGTTATCTTGATGCCGGCGACCAATATGACTCGGGCTTTATCAGATTCATATCAGACAAGCTGGCGGCCACTGACAAAAAGATGATTCTGATCGGTGAAAAAGAAAATTCCACACATCTTCTGATGGAAATTCCCGAAAGAGTTATGTTCAAGTACTTTCTGAAGCCGCTGGACAATCAGGCTTATGCGGACTGCGTCTCTTCGTATTTTAAAAATATGTCTGCCGGTGCCGTCAAAAAAAGCATTCTTATTGTTGACGATGATCCGACATATATGGGACTGGTCAGAGACTGGCTTAAGGATTCTTACAAGGTTACAATGGCAACCTCAGGTATTCAGGCAATCAAGTGGCTTGCGTCGAATCACGCCGATTTGATACTTTTAGACCATGAAATGCCGGTGGTAAGCGGACCGCAGGTTTTGGAAATGCTCAGGAGTGATAAGGAAACTGCGGGAATTCCGGTTGTATTTTTGACAGGTAAAAGCGATATGGAAAGCGTAATGGAGGTTGTGGCTCTGAAACCTGCGGGTTATATCCTCAAGAGTGTTCAAAAGGCAGAACTTATTGAAAGGCTCAACAGATTCTTCCTGCTGAACAGATTTGAATAAACCCGGAAGATTTGAATAATATTATAAAGAAGTGAAGTTGGCCTTCCTGCCGGAAAAACGGCGGGGAGGTTCTTTTATTGCACAGTATTGAGGTATAGCAATGCATTTGCGGATTTCTTTAAAGACATTTTAGATAGAAATCCTGAAAAAATGGTAAAATAATTACAGAACTTTTTTATGTTAATAAAGAAATATTCAAAAGAGTATGTAAAAATCTATATCGAGGAGGCAAAAGATGAAAAAGGGATTAGCACAACGACTCGCACTTAAAGTGGGTGTAGTGACAGTCGTAATCTTTGCGGCTGCACTTATTATTCTTGCCTTGGTTCTGCATTCGCAGGTAGTTGATTCTTCCAACGAAAAGATTCAGCTTATGGCAGACAAGGTAGCGCTTGAAACTGAGGAATTTTTTACGCAGCACAGGGGTGCGACAGAGCAGACTGCGGTGAATCCGACAGTTATTAATTTTATGAAGGCTATGAGAGCAAACCCGGTACCTTACGGTGAAAGCCCTCTTTTCCCGGAAGTTCAGAGGCAGCTTGCGGGAGCTTACAGTACTCATTCCGATACGGCAACCGAAATATATATCGGTGACTGGTTTGCAAAAGACATCGGATCTTCAAACGGTGAAATTATGAGTATCGACTATCCGGGTCTTGACACCACAACCCGTATCTGGCTGAAGGGACCGAAGGAAACAGGCGGAACAATATTTACTGCCCCGTTTATTGATGCATCCTTCAAAATTCCGGTGTGCACGATTGCATCACCTGTCAAGGATTCTGACGGAAGCGTTCTCGGTTCTGTTTGTATCGGTTTCGGACTTACCACAATTCAGGAAAATCTGGCAAATACGAAAGTCGGAGAGGAAGGCTATGTAATGGTATTCCTCGATGACGGTACTGTTTTCTATCATCACAATGAGGACTTCATGAAAACAGATGCTGACGGCAACAACCTTAATGTTGCGGATCTTGGAATTGACGATCGTCTTGTCGAAGCCGTAATGGCACATGAAACAGGTACACTCTTCAATTTTGAAGATGAAAACGGTGTTAATATGACCGCGGTTACAGAAATACTTGACGGTGCGGGATGGAATGTTGTAGTAGCGCTTCCTGAATCGGAAGCTTATGCAATGGCTACAAATACAATTCTTTTCTCGACAGCAATTCTGCTGTTTGCCCTTATCATTATCCTTGCGGCACTTCTTGTAATTACCAAGAAAGCAATCAAGCCGATTACTGTAGTTGCGTCGCAGGCAGCCGATCTTGCACACGGCAGAAAAGCTGACGGTATTACAAAGAGAGACGTTGAAAACGATGAAATCGACATGCTTGTAAATTCCTTTGCCGCACTTGTTGATTCCACGGCCGAACAGGCTCATGCACTTGATGAGGTGGCAGCAGGCAATACAAATATAGAAATTAATGTACGAAGTGAAGAGGACGTTTTGAATATTTCCATGAAGAAGATGGTGGAAACTATCAGCGACCTTATCGGAGAAACAGAAAACCTCACACAGAATGCAATTCTTGGAAACACATCATACAGGGGAGATGCTTCAAGATTTGTAGGCGGATACAGGCGTATTGTTGAGGGCTTCAATTCCACTATGGAAGCCGTTATGAAGGAAATTAACGTTGTGGCTGATGTATCGGCAGCACTCGGACGTGGTGAAGTTCCTGAAATCAACAATAACTCACAGGGTGATTATGCAGAAATCATGAATGCTCTTCAGGGCGCGGTTGATAATATCAAGACTCTCGTTGAAGATACCCAGAAGGTTGCGGCAGGTGCTGCAGATGAGGATTACAGCGTAAGAGCGGACGCTTCACAATACGGCGGAGCATTCAAGAGCGCTGTTGAAGGTATTAACCATACACTTGAACTTATGGCAGATAAGAAACTCTGGTACGAGACAATGCTCAACGGAGTACCTGTAATGCTTCAGACAGT